>JAJBVP010000162.1 GCA_020859755.1 Bacteroidales bacterium
TAAATATCTGTAAATCAGATATTTAAATTTAAGAATTCAAATTTTGTCATGTACTAAAAACAAGATATGGACGTATTGAGAAAGGAGCTGAATGAGATTTACCGGCGGCAGCGGCTCGGGGAGCAGGTGTTGCCCGCTGAGGCGCTAAGGCTGGCGTTGGCTAAGGTCGAGGCTTTCGCCGAGGTGTCGGGGAAGGCGTGCGTGGTGACCGATATGTCGGCCGACCGGAGCCATTTTTTCCCAGGCAGGATGGCTGGGCTGTTGGGTTTGACGCAAGAAGAATGCCAGCGCAGGGAGATATCGTCGACCGACGAGGATTTCCTTTATGAACGCATGAAACCCGACAACCTGGCGGAGCTGCGAATGCTCGAATTGGAGTTTTTCAAGCATGTGGGACGCCTTGAGCCTGAGCGAAGGCTGGCCCCGCGTGCTATCGGATTGATTAGCATGCTGGACCCCAGAGGGAGGTGGCAGACCATCAAGAAATCCACGCAGATGCTCGCTCTGGCTCCTGACGGGGCATTATGGCTCGTGCTGTGTTGCTACGATATGCCCACGCAAGCGAAGATTGGCTTCGGAATCAATCCGATAATCGTGGACAACACCACAGGAGGGCTGAAGGCTTTCTTTAACTTTGAGGAGCGGCGTGAGCGCTTGCTGTCGGAGCGCGAGAAGGATGTGTTGCGCCTGATCAAGGAAGGGCTATTGAGCAAGGAGATCGCCTCGCGGCTCCAACTTTCCGTCAACACCATCAACCGCCACCGACAGAATATCCTGGAGAAACTTGCAGTGAGCAATTCCATGGAGGCCGTCAACGCCGCCATAGCGATGCGCCTGATATAGCCCCGAATGGTTATATTTCAGCATTGACAAGAGGCGTGAATGATTGGTAAATTTGCCGAAAATTTCCAATCATGAAGAAACTCAGTTTGTCAATCCTAAGCCTCTGCGCCTTCCTATGGGCCATTTCGGCCGACTTCTCCTGGCCCTCGGCCACGGTCTATTTTCTCATCACCGACCGTTTCGCCGACGGCGACCCGACCAACAACGTCAACTACGGCCGCGTCATCGACTATGGCAGCGACCGCCTCAACGCCGCCACCTTCCACGGTGGCGATCTCAAGGGTGTTCTCCAAAAAGCCCGCGAGGGCTACTTCCGAGACCTTGGTGTCGACGTGGTGTGGCTCACCGATGTCTACGAGCAGATCCATGGCTGGACGGCGGGCAGTGGTTCCATCAACGATTTCCCCCACTATGGTTACCACGGCTATTATCCCCTTGACTACACTCAGATGGATCGCAACTACGGTACCGTCGAGGATATGCGCAAATTGGTCAACGAGCTCCATTCCCAAGGAATCCGCGTGATGCTTGGCGCCAACTTCAACGACCCCGGCTACCCAACTTACCTCGACGCTGTGCAGCAGGGATTTGCTCCCACAGGGTTGACCGAGACTGAGGCAGCCAACCATACACCCGGCGGTCACTACGACCAATGGGCGCACTGGTGGGAGTGGTCCGGCTGGTGGGGCCGCGACTGGTTGCGCTGCCCCGACGAGGGTTGGGATCAGACCAATCCTCTCACTTGTACCCTCTATGGCCTGCCCGACTTCAAGGACGAGAAGGCCGACCCTGTAAAATTGCCCAAGTTCCTCAAAGACAAATGGAAGCGAGAGGGGAAAGACAACGACCCCTGGGTCAATCCCTCGGCCCGCGACCTTCGCCGCGAACACCCCGGTTGGGCACCAGCCGATTATGTGATAGCGTGGATTGCCTCGTGGGTGGAGGAATTCGGCATCGACGGATTCCGCTGCGACATCGTGGAATATGTCCAGCTCTACCGTTGGAAACAGTTGAGCAATGCCTGTAACGCCGCCCTTAGCCGTTGGCGCGAGAGTCACCCCGACGATCCCGCTTCCCGGTGGACCGACCCCCTGTATCTCACAGGCGACTATGATTTCGCCTCCGTTGACTTCAAGCCCGACTATGCCGCCGCGGGCTTCTCATCAATGGTCAACTTCTACTTTCCCAAGCACGGTGACCTCGACGGCATCATTCCCCTGTGGCAAGCCTACGCCGACAGCGTGCAGGCTCACCCGGGCTGGCACCCTTTCAGCTACCTCAACAACAGTTACCACCGCGATGCCGACCCCGACAACATGACCAACTGCGCCACCACGCTCTTGCTTGCTCCCGGCGTGGCGCAAATCTTCTACGGCGACGAGACGGGCCGACAACCCAATCCTGGAGCCATGCAGAACGGGGACAGCGACCAATCGTTCCGTTCCGACATGAACTGGGCCGCGGTTGATACCCTCACCCTCCGTCATTTCCAGCGCCTGGGCCAGATACGACGCGACCACCCGGTAATCGCCACCGGCCGCCAAATCTCCATCGACAACCACACCTGCGCCCGCGTCAACCACTCCGACACAATCCTTATCCGCGTCAACCCCAACCCTGAAAGACGTATCCCCGTGGCGGGACTATGGGCCGACGGCACTACTCTCATGGATTTATACACCGGCAACACGGCGGTGGTCACAAATGGCTCAGCCCGCTTCTCAGGCTATGATAATAATGTGGCAATTCTCGCGGTGATGAGATGATTGGAGGAATGCGTTAGGATTCGTTTAGGATTCGTTTAGAGCAGATCCAATATTTGATTTTGTGAAAATTTTGTCGTACATTTGCCGAAGTGACGGCTTAAGCCCGGCACGATAAATAGTGTAGAGAATCATAATCAAATCAGTAAACCAATCATGAAAAAGTTCCTTTCAACTATCCTTCCGGGGATGATGCTCTCTTTATTGGGTTGCGGAGGGTCGTCGGATCCTGTGGCCGTTTCCCCCGACGGCTCACTCGCCTGGCACTTTGACGACAGCGGAGAGATTCCCGCCTATTTCGTGACACGCGGTAACGACACCATTATCCCCCGATCAACGCTTGGATTTCTACTCACCGACGGCTCCAAAATAGGCCCAGAGATGAAAGTCACCGGAATCAAGCACGACCAGCACCGTGAGGCATGGGTGCCTGTGTGGGGCGAGAACGATTCAATCCGCAACGACTACAATCAGATGACTGTCTCACTCCAGGCCCCCAATGGAATGAGGATGGACGTGGAGGTAAGGGTGTTTGACGACGGCCTTGGCTTCCGCTATGTGTTCCCCGAGAAGGGCGATACAATCCTCGTGGCTGAGGAGTTGACTCAGTTTGCGATGCCGGGCGACTTGACGGCGTGGTGGATTCCTGGCGACTATGACACACAGGAATACGCCTACAACACGACGAAGCTGAGCGGCATACGCGCGGTGAACGAGAAGATCGACAATTCGGACAATGTGTCGACGTCGTCGTTCTCCCCCACGGGCGTGCAGACGTCGATTCTGTTGCGCCGCGACAGCGACAGCTTGTACCTGAATCTCCACGAGGCGGCGCTGGTCGACTATCCTGCTATGCATCTGGAACTGAACGACACGACGATGGTGTTCACGTCGTGGCTGACACCGGGCATGGAGGTGGAGAAAGCGTTGATAGCCACACCATTCGCTACTCCTTGGCGCGTGATTATGGTGGGCTCGGCTACCGATATTCTGGCCAATAATATTGAGTACAATCTTAACGAGCCGTGCGCCTTGGACGACACGTCGTGGATTCATCCCACGAAGTACATGGGCGTGTGGTGGGAGATGATCACGGGCAAGACGATGTGGAGCTACACCAATCTCGACGACGTTGACCTGGCCACGATCGACTATACAAATGAGAAGCCTCATGGCAAGCACGGCGCCAACAACGCCAACGTGAAGCGTTACATCGACTTCGCGGCCGACAACGGATTCCAGGAGCTGTTGATCGAGGGCTGGAACATTGGCTGGGAGGACTGGATAGGGAAGGAGAAGAAGTATGTGTTCGACTTCGTGACTCCGTACCCCGATTTTGACCTCGACTCGCTCAACGCCTACGCCCATAGCCGCGGCATCAAGCTGATGATGCACCACGAGACCTCGGGCTCGGTGGAGAATTATGAGGCACACCTGGACACGGCTTACGCGCTTATGAACAAATACGGCTACGACGCTGTGAAGAGCGGCTACGTGGGCAACATCATCGGCAAGAAGGATGGTCGTCGCGAAACCCACTATAGCCAGCGGATGGTGAATCATTATCTCGACGCCGTGAAGCGCGCGGCCGCCCACCATATTATGGTTAACGGTCATGAGGCAGTGCGTCCCACTGGCTTGGCCCGCACGTATCCCAACCTTGTGGGCAACGAGAGCGCCATGGGCACGGAGTACCGCCAGCATATTCCCACCGACCATGTAACCATCCTGCCGTTCACGCGCCTGAAGGGTGGTCCGATGGACTTCACGCCGGGTATCTTCACGATGGACATGTCGACGTTCGTGCCCGGGTCGCACGACTCGCGTATCACCACCGTTGCCAAGGAATTGGGTACTTACGTGGTGATGTACTCGCCGCTGCAGATGGCTGCCGACATGCCTGAGCATTACCAGAGCAAGATGGACGCGTTCCAATTTATCAAGGACGTGCCGGCTGATTGGAGCCGGAGCATTTACCTCGACGCCGACCCCGGGCAGTATATTTTGGCAGCCCGCCAAGGCAAGGGCACGCAAGAATGGTATGTGGGCGCGGTCAATTCCGAAACTCCGCGCACTCTCGACGTCAACCTGTCGTTCCTGCAACCGGGCGTTACCTATGAGGCCACGATTTACCGCGACGCTGAGGATACCGACGCTTACACTCGCCCCGAGACGTATGCCATTGAGCATCAACAGGTCAACTCGACGACGGTGCTGTCGATCCCCGTGGCTCGCGGTGGAGGTTTCGCGGTGTCGTTGAAGCCTGTACAGAAATAGCCGATAATAAGAAGATAAAGAGGGGCACCGGCCAGGAGTGGTCGGTGCCTCGTTATTTTTGGTTAATGTCCGCCGCGGCTAACCGCTGGGCGCGGTGGCTGGTAGATTAGTAGAGTACCTTGGTGGCTTCGGAGCCCTGCTTGAGGATGTAGAGCTGGCCGGCGACGGGGTTGGTGACGATTTGGCCCTGGAGGTTGTAGTAAACGGGAGTGGTGAGTGATGAGTGGTGAGTGGTGAGTGATTTAACTCCGGTGTCGCCCTCGGGGAGAGCCAGTTTGAACAGGCCGTTATTGTTGGAGTAGTAGAGGGAGGAATCGTCGCCGTAGCCCACGAGGATAGCCTTTGTGGGGAAGGTGATGATGTTGTCGACCATAGTGCCGTAGGATTCGCCATAGGTGGGGGCAAGGCTTACAACCCACATCTCGCTGTTGTCGCCCTCGACGTCAATGCCAATGGGACCTTCCTCGATAACAACGGCCTCGGGATCGTAGGCGTTGATGTAGAGGTAGTGGTTGTGATCGGTGATGGAGTAGTTGCTGAAAGGAGTGGAAGATCCGTAGGGGTTGACGATGCGGTAGTAGTTCTCGATGCCGGTGTGTTTCTGTACCTCAACCTCGTAGTCGATGCTGGTGACGCTGAAGTTGTAGGCCGAGGTAAGGATGTTGTCGGTGTAGGTAGCGGTGCCAAGGGAGTCCCACTCGTCGTCGTTGTCGTAAGTGATGTAGAAACGGCAAGCGTGGCCTTCGAGGACGTTTCCGCTCTCGTCAACTGCCACGATGAATACGGTGGCTGGTTGGGCGTCACAGCCGACGAAGCTAAAAGTGTACTCACCGGCCTCGATAGTGGAGCCAGAGGAGGCGACATAGCTATAGTTGGCGGCCGATGCTGAGTATTTGCCGAGGAACGCGCCGGTCTTGATAGCGGCTACGTTTTCAGCCTCGATGTTGGCGACGAACAGGTTGTCGGCGCCGCAGAGATTGTGGCTCAGCGAGAACGAGTAGGTGGGCTCAACGTAGGGGGTCCAACTCATGGAGTAACCACCGTTGAAGTAACCTGCGGTGATCTGGACGAAGAAGATGTCATAACTATCGAAAGAGATGGAGCCGTCCTCTTCCACTGTGGCTACGATTGATTCCGTGGAGTAAAAGCCTTGACCATTGTCGTTAAAGCGACTGGTGGTGAAATACGCTGTTTCACCACTGTAGGTGAACATGGCCTGATTGGTGGCCAAGGTGATGGTCCCGGCTGTGGCATCATAGATACCGGTTACGGGGTAGGAGTTGTAGAAGCCAACAATCGACAACTCAGTGTCGGATGTGGCAGTGATGGTGAACTGGGTGGTGTTCCAGCCCGAGTTGTTTTTCAGGATACCATAATATTGAGCGTCGTAAACGCCAGCGAGGTCGGCGGTGGAGGCTACCTTTGCGGGGGCGTCCTTCTTGATGTCGTGGCGGGTAAGTGTGGCTGATTTTTGTTGGATTACCTCGCATTGGGGGTTGACGGTGCTAAGCACGTCGGTGTTGACCGATGCCGATGCGGCGATTGCCGATGCGGCGAGGAGGGTAAGAGCGTAAAAATGTTTCATATTTTAACTTGTTGATGAATAATATCGTTCTTAAGGGTTATCAGTAACTTTTTACAGCATGATGCGCGAATATATGCAGAAATTTTGAGAAAGCAAGCGATTTGTGGTCTTTTTGGTGAAATTGGGTGAATTTTTTTGGCATTTTGGATATAAGGAGGGTGATTTTAACAACATTTTGTTAAAGAAAAAGCGAAGCACGGCTCATTTACGGGAGCCGTGCTTCGCTATAAATGGGGGATTCGTAATAACGTAATTACGTGATAACGTTATAACGAGGGGTTATTCTTGGCCGAGGAGCTCGAGCATCTTGATGGCCGAGACGGGGATGCGAGTGCCGGGGCCGAAGATGGCGGCTACGCCAGCCTTGTAGAGGAAGTCGTAGTCCTGAGCGGGGATCACACCGCCGGCGGTGACCATGATGTCCTCGCGGCCCAATTTCTTGAGCTCGGCGATCACCTGGGGGATGAGGGTCTTGTGGCCGGCGGCGAGCGAGGAAACGCCGAGGATGTGGACGTCGTTCTCGACGGCCTGGCGAGCTGCCTCGGCGGGTGTCTGGAACAAGGGACCCATGTCGACGTCAAAACCGCAGTCGGCGTAGCCGGTGGCAACGACTTTTGCGCCTCGGTCGTGGCCGTCCTGGCCCATCTTGGCGATCATGATACGGGGCTGGCGACCTTCGCGCTTGGCGAACTCGCGGCACATTTCTTGGGCGCGCTTGAAGTCGGCGTCGTCCTTGGTTTCTGATGCGTACACTCCTGAAATTGTTTGGATTACAGCTTTATAACGTCCAACGACCTCCTCGCAGGCGTCGGAGATTTCGCCGAGGGTGGCGCGCAGGCCGGCAGCCTTGACGGCAAGGTCGAGGAGGTTGCCTTTCTTGGTGCGGACGCACTCGGTGATGGCCTCCAGGGCTTCTTTTACCTTGGCCTCGTCGCGGTGGGCCTTGACGTCGTTGAGGCGCTCGATCTGGGAGCGGCGCACCTCGGTGTTGTCGATTTCGAGGATGTCGATGGGGTCCTCGTGGTCGAGGCGGTATTTGTTGATACCCACGATGGTCTGGCGACCGGAGTCGATGCGAGCTTGGGTGCGAGCCGAGGCCTCCTCGATGCGGAGCTTGGGCAGGCCGGTTTCGATAGCCTTGGCGATGCCGCCGTGCTTCTCCACCTCCTGGATGTGCTCCCAGGCGCGGTGGGCGATGGCTTCGGTCAACGCCTCGACGTAGTAGCTGCCAGCCCAGGGGTCGATCTCCTTGGTGATGTAGGTCTCCTCCTGGATGTAGATCTGGGTGTTACGGGCGATACGGGCCGAGAAGTCGGTGGGGAGGGCGATGGCCTCGTCGAGGGCGTTGGTGTGGAGGCTCTGGGTGTGTCCCAGGGCTGCTCCCATGGCCTCGATGCAGGTGCGGCCGACGTTGTTGAAGGGATCCTGCTCGGTGAGCGACCAGCCCGACGTCTGCGAGTGGGTGCGGAGGGCAAGCGACTTGGGGTTCTTGGGGTTGAACTGCTTGACGATCTTGGCCCAGAGCATACGGGCGGCGCGCATCTTGGCGATCTCCATGAAGAAGTTCATGCCGATGGCCCAGAAGAACGACAGACGGGGAGCGAAGGAGTCGATGTCCAATCCGGCGTTGACACCGGCGCGGATGTACTCCAAGCCGTCGGCCAGGGTGTAGGCCAGCTCGATGTCGCAAGTAGCGCCAGCCTCCTGCATGTGGTAGCCCGAGATTGAGATGGAGTTGAACTTGGGCATGTGCTGGGAGGTGTACTCGAAGATGTCGGCGATGATGCGCATCGAGAACTCGGGGGGATATATGTAGGTGTTTCGCACCATGAACTCCTTGAGGATGTCGTTCTGGATTGTACCGGCCATCTCCTCCAGTTTGGCACCTTGCTCCAAGCCGGCGTTGATGTAAAATGCGAGCACGGGGAGCACGGCGCCGTTCATTGTCATCGACACGGACATTTTGTTCAAGGGTATACCGTCGAAGAGCACCTTCATATCCTCGAGGGTGCAGATCGACACGCCAGCCTTGCCGACGTCGCCCACGACGCGCTCGTGATCGGCGTCGTATCCGCGGTGGGTGGCGAGGTCAAAGGCCACGGAAAGGCCTTTCTGACCCGAGGCGAGGTTGCGGCGGTAGAAGGCGTTTGACTCGGCGGCGGTGGAGAAGCCGGCGTACTGGCGGATGGTCCAGGGGCGCATGGCGTACATGCCCGAGTACGGGCCACGGAGGAACGGGGGGATACCAGCGACGTAGTTCAAGTGCTCCATGCCCTCGAGGTCGGCCTTGGTATATATGGGTTTCACGGGGATAAGCTCGGGGGTGAGCCACTCCTCGCCCTGCGCGATTGGTGCGTGTTTCACATCAAAAGCGTCGGATTGGATATTGATGTTTTTGAAATCAGGTCTCATGATTTTTCTGCTATTTGATGTGGATTATTTTTTGAGCAGGCGAGCGTTGAATCCCTGAAGGGTCTCAAGGACGTTGGAACGCACATGGATGAAATTCTCGATACCCACGGCCTTGAGGTCGTCGGCGCAAGCGGGGGCGCCAGCGACAACAAACTCGGCGCGGCCGTCCAACAGCTTGAACGCCTCGGGGGCGAAGGTGGCGTACTCGTCGTCGGAGGAGCAGAGGACCACAACGTCGGCGCCCTTCTCCATAGCGGCGTTAATGCCAGCCTCGACTGTGTCAAAGCCGATGTTGTCGATGATCTCGTAGCCGGCGCAGCCGAAGAAGTTGCTGGAGAACTGGGCGCGTGCCAGGCGCATTGCCAGGTTGCCGATAGTCAACATGAACACCTTGGGACGGTTCTCGGCGTGCTCGGTGGCGAGTCGGAGATCCTCGAAGTCGCTGGCCTGACGCTTGAACGAGAGGGTCTCGATTGCGGGGGCCTCGCAGCCTTCCTTGGAGCAGCCGCAGTGGCCGGTGCACTCCTCGATCTCGATCTTCTCGGCGGCCATTTCGTTGAAGTTGGGGAACTGGTTGGTGCCCAGCAGGATCTCCTTGCGGCGAGCCATGTCGGCGTGGCGCTTTTCGGAGGACGCTTTCACCTCTTTCTGGATGGTGCCGTCGTTGGCGCAGGCGAGGAAACCGCCCTTGTCCTCAACGGCGAGGAAGAGTTTCCAAGCCTCCTGAGCGATGGACATGGTGAGGGTCTCGACGTAGTAGGAACCGCCGGCGGGGTCGACCACCTTGTCGAGGTGGCTTTCCTCCTTGAGCAGGTGCTGCTGGTTGCGGGCGATACGCTCCGAGAACTCGTCGGGTCGCTTGTAAGGCATGTCGAAGGGGTTGACGGTGATAGAGTCGACGCCAGCGAGTGCTGCCGACATTGCCTCGGTCTGGGAGCGGAGCAGGTTGACGTGGGCGTCGTATATAGTCTGGTTGAAGCGCGAGGTCTCGGCCTGCACCATCATCTTGCAAGCGTCGTCGGAGCAACCGTACTGCTTAGCCACCTGAGCCCAGAGCATGCGGGCGGCGCGGAACTTGGAGATCTCCATGAAGTAGTTGCTCGACACGCCCATGTTGAACTTGATTCGGCGAGCCACCTCGTCGGCGTCGAGGCCGGCGTCGGTCAAGAGGGTGAGCCACTCGGCTCCCCATGCGATTGCGTAGCCGAGCTCCTGGAAGATGTAGGCGCCGGCGTTGGTCAACATCACCGAGTCGACGGCGAGGCAACGCACATTGGGGGCGTCCTTTAGGGCCTCGATCAGGGGCTTGGCGAGGGCCACGATGTCGTGGGCGGTCATCTCCTTGCCTTTCTTGAGGATGCGTCCGAAGGGGTTGAAACCGATCGAGCCGCGCAGCTGGTCAAGGCAACCTTGCTCCTTGGCGATGTCTACCAGCTCCTTGGCCACGGCCAGAGCCTTGCGGCCGCAGCAGTGGAGGTTGATCTCGACGGCGGGGAGGTAGATGCCCTTCAGGAGGGTGCGCAATTCGGCGGGGTCGTTGACGCGGAAGCCCAGGGAGGTAACGCCCTTGTTGAGGACGTCGAGAGCGGTGGCGTTGCACTGCTCGGGGGTGTCGCCCTGGATGTTTTGGCGCACGAGCCAGTCGTTGCTGTCGCTGCGTGTGCCACGCACGTAGGGGAATTCGCCGGGGAGGGAATCGGTGGTTTTGAGGCCCTCAATGTCCTCGGCCCTGTACATCGGCTGTACGTTGAAGCCTTCGTTTGTGCGCCAAACGAGCTTCTTTTCAAATGGCACGCCTTTGAGGTCGGCGTCCACTTTTGCTCGCCATTCCTCGGTGGATACCGGGGGAAACTGGTCGAACAGTCGTTCTTTCTTTTCTGCCATTTTAGGTATATCTAAAAATAATGATGATTTATGTCAGTCGAATAGGTTGATATGTGGGTCGAACCAATGATATTAGAGGTTATATATGGGGCGTCACAACATACGCCGACGCGAAATTAGTGAAATTTTTCTTTAATTAGTATCTGGGACTAAATTTTATTTACCTATTTGGAGATATTTATTAACTTTGCCGCCAGAATACCATAAAATTTCAGTACATGACAAAATTTGAATTCTTAAATTTAAATATCTGATTTACA
>JAJBVP010000157.1 GCA_020859755.1 Bacteroidales bacterium
ATCATTAAATCATTAAATCATTAAATCATTAAATCATTAAATCATTAACGCTTTAAAATTTTAAAGCATTAAATCGTTAAATCTTTAAATCACGGGAGATTAGAGGGGAGAGAGTAGAAGGGGGTTATTTCTGGGAGAGGGTGTTCAGGCCCGGGGGTTATTTTGGGGCGAGGGCGGTGGCGAGTGTGGCGAGCTGGGCGCGGGAGGCGGGGTTGAGGCGGGTGCGGATGGTGACGGTGGGCTCGATGATCTGGAGGTCCTTGAGGGGGGCGAGCCGGGATTTGATCACGCGGGCGGCTGAGGGTGCCCAGGAGCCGTTCTCGACGATTGCCACGCGTCGGCGCTGCCATGCTTTCGACTCCAGGTGATGGAGGAAGTCGGCCACGACGGGCATAAGTCCGGCATCGTAGCTGGGTGCCATGATCACTGTGGTGTCGCGCTCAAAGGCGCTTTCCACGGCCTCGGCCATGTCCTCGCGGGCCAGGTCCTTCACCTCCACGTCGACGCCTTGCTCCTGGAGCATGCGTGCTAATTCATGTGCTGCCTCGGCGGTGCCACCATGGAAGCTGCCGTAGGCGATGAATACGCCCTCTTTCTCAGGCTTGTAGCTGCTCCACGTGTAGTAGAGGTGGACGGCTTGGCGCAGGGCACGGCCACGCAGGATGGGGCCGTGCAACGGGGCGATCACGTCCACTTTCATGGGCTCCACTTTCTTGAGTGCGGCCATCACTTGTGCGCCGTATTTGCCGCAGATGTTGAAATAGTAGCGTCGGGCCTCGCAAGCCCAATCGTCTTCCTTCTCGTGGCAGAGAGCGCCGAATTTGCCAAAAGCGTCGGCCGAGAAGAGCACATGCTCCGAGCGCTCGTAGGTCATGATCACCTCGGGCCAGTGCACCATGGGTGCGGTGAGGAATTGCAGGGTGTGTGACCCTAATTCTAGGGTGTCGCCGTCCTTTACGGTTTGGGTGCGACCCTCGAAGGTTTCGCCGTCGAAGAATTGGGGTAACATTCTCAGGCAAGCGACTGAGCCGATCAGCGTCAACTGGGGGAATCGGTCCATCGTCTCCTTGATCAACGCGCTGTGGTCGGGCTCGAGATGCTGCACCACGAGATAGGAGGGCTCCCGGCCGTCGAGCACGCTGTCGAGGTTGTCGCGCCATTGCTGGGCGCAGCGCTGGTCGATGGTGTCCATGATGGCGATCTTGTCGTCGAGGATCACCCAGGAGTTGTAAGTCATCCCCTCGGGGCAAATGTATTGGCTCTCAAACAGATCGAGGTCCAGGTCGTCGGCCCCGATGTAGCGGATATCCTTGGAAATTTCGTTGTTCATCTCTTTTACCTTTTTGACGGCACAAAGATACAAAAAAATCGGTAAAAAGGGGTGCTCCAAGGGTAAAGGGGTGCGCCAAGGGTAAAGGGTAAAGGGTAAAGGATAAAGGGGTGGGGGTAAACAATGCTTTGGCAGGGGCGTTTTTAATAGAAAATCAACTTATGAAAACAAGGAAATTACTCGTTGCGGCGATGACCGCGTTAACATTTATGACAATGAAAGCTCAGAAATCTTACATCTTCTATGCCGACGGCGTTGAGGAGGTGGAGGCCGTGGCCACGGTCGACGCCCTGCGCCGTGGCGGATTGGACGTTGTGACGGTCTCGATCACCGATTCCACAACGGTTACCGGTGCCACTGGCCAGAAACTGGAGGCCGACGCGTTGATTGGTGACATCGACACCACCGACGCCCAATGGATTATCATCCCCGGTGGAGTTCCCGGCGCTCCCAACCTACATGCTTGCGAGAAAGTGAACGAAATCATCAAGGCCCAATGGGCATGCGGTGGCAAACTGGCATCGATTTGCGCCGGTCCGGCTGTGGTGTTGGCTCCAACGGGCGTGTTGAAAGGGATGAAGGCCACTTGCTACCCGGGTCTTGGCGACCAGATTGAGGCTGGTGGTGGCACCTATGTGGAGCTGCCCGTGGTGGTTGACGGAAACTTGATCACTTCGGAGGGTCCTGGCACCACGTTGCAATTCGCTGGAGCCATCATTGAGGTCACGCTTGGCGCCGACAAGGCCAAGGAGGTGATGAGCAGCATGCTGGTCGCTGAATAGCGACATCCTTAAAATGGTTCTAAAGGAGGAAAGGATTAAAGAATTTCCCAAAAAGCAGCGGGCGCGGCTCCGAGGGGAGTCGCGCCCGTGTTGGGGTTGAATGGTTTGTTAGGATAGGTGGGTTAACGAACGATCATCTTGGTAACCTCGGAGCCCTGACGCTTGATGACGATAGTTCCGGCAGCGGGGTTGGTGACCTTCTGGCCCATGATGTTGAAGTACTCAACGTTAGCGGAAGCGTTGACGATCTTGTCGGCGGCGATGTCGTTTACACCAGCGGCTCCGTCAATTTCCAAGTAGAAGCCGTCGCAATTGCCGTACCAGAAGCCACCTTCGTCGGTGCTGAGGTCATAGTTCATAACGGTCCAGCGGCCCGACTCGCCAGTCTGGTTGTCAAAGTCGAGGGTGCGGGTGTACCAGAAGGACTTCTGATCGTCGGAGTAGGAGAGGGTCATATACTTAACGTAAGTAAGATATACGGTACCGTCGGAAAGGGTAGACCAATCAGGAACAGCTGAGGTGAGGTAGAAGGGGCCATAACCCTCGTAGTAGGTTTGGTTCTCATCCTCGATGATAGCCTCGATGGCGGTGGCGGTCATCTCGTCCTCATCGATGTCGAAGTATACGCAGTAGCCGTTGCATAGGGGGGAACCGGTGGAGGAGAAGAGGTATTTGCCGTAGTCGTCCTCGTCAACCTTGCAGTAAACGCGGTATTCGAAGTCGACATCGCTAAGGGCGCCAGTGAACGTGGTGTTCGACTGTACAATCTCAACATCGAAGTGGGTCGACCACCAGTAGATGTTGCCGGAGGTGAGCACCTCGTATACGCCGAAGGGGGAGTCGGCTACCCAGTTGGTGCCGTCGTAGGTGAAGGTAACGTCGCCATCCTGCATGGAAGCGCTGTACTCGCCATCCTCCTCAGTAACCAGAGCGGGGCAGATGTACATTTCAGCGTACTTGGAGCCAGACACGGTGATGTAACCGAAGTTTTGGTCGCCGGCGATAGTCATCTTGTTGCCGTCGATGGTCGCCTTGATACCGCCATTGTAGTAAGCATAAACGAGCTCGTTGCCTGCGTTGTTGGTGCCGGTGAGCTCATAGAACTCGCCAAGGCCGTCGATAATGACATCGTCGCCCGATTGGGAGATGATAACTTCCTCGGCGCAGTACAGGTTGGGGTTGTCTACCCAAATGTCCTTGTAGAGGCTAGTCCAATCGCCTGCGGTCTCAGAAGCGGTGATGTAAGCGGGCGCTGCGGTGAGCTGGCGATCGTGGTTGAAGAGGCTAGCGTTGCGAGCGATGATCTTGGCATCGGTGGTGGGGTTGATGGTTTTCTTGGCGTTAAGGGCGATGGGGTTCTCCAGACGTTGTACCATCTTCATGTCCTTGGTAGGCAGGTTGTCGTTGGACAACATTCCAGCCGATGCGGAAACCAGCGAAGCGGCTGCGATGACAGCCAGAGATGCGTAAAGTTTCTTCATAATTAATACTTTAGTTTTTAGAATTATTGTTTATTCGAATGATTAAGCGTTGTGTAAGTGACGCGTTAATACGTTCTTTGGGCGACAAAGTAACGGTATTTTTTTCAAATTTCCAAAAAAAATTCTCTAAAATATTACAAAATGCTAATTTTATTCTACGAATCTCCCCGGGATTGTCGTTTACTCGTTCACTCGAGCATTCGAGAGGGGATTGGATTTGCCTGTGAGGAAAATTCTGTGTAACTTTGACGCGCAAAAACCAGTCATCCCATTATCATGAACAAAATATTATCCAAAGAACATTTCTCGCAGAACGTGGTGAAATTCGTCGTCGAGGCGCCGATGATCGCCAAGAGTCGCCGTCCGGGTCACTTTGTGATTGTGCGTTGCGGCGAGCATGGCGAGCGAATCCCCCTTACCATCACCGATGCCGACGTAGACAAGGGCACAATCACGCTGGTGATCCAGGCCGTGGGCGAGTCGACCAAGAAGATGTGCGCCTTGGAGCCGGGCGAGTATTTTACCGACGTTGTAGGTCCGCTGGGCCAGGCCACCCATATAGAAAAGGTGGGCACGGTGGTGTGCTGCGGTGGCGGCGTGGGTGTGGCTCCATTGCTTCCCATCGTGAAGGCGATGAAGGAGGCCGGCAACCGTGTAATCACAGTGCTGGCTGCACGCACCAAGGACTTGATCATTCTGGAGAGCGAGGTGCGCCCCTATAGCGACGAGGTGATTATCATGACCGACGACGGCTCCTACGGCAAGAAAGGCTTGGTGACCAACGGCGTTGAGGAGGTGATCCTGCGCGAGAAGGTCGACTTGGTTGTGACGATCGGTCCCGCGATCATGATGAAATTTGTGTCGTTGTTGACCAAGAAGTACGAGGTGCCCACGATGTGCTCGCTTAATACTATTATGGTGGACGGCACGGGCATGTGTGGTGCCTGCCGCGTGACGGTCGACGGCAAGACAAAATTTGTGTGCATCGACGGGCCCGAGTTTGACGCCCACAAGGTCGACTTCGACGAGATGCTGATGCGCCTGAGATCTTATAACTAAGCCCATTGTGGGTGCCAGTGAAAGAGGTATTATACTTAATCACTAATCACTAACACTTTACACTTAAAAATAATGACAATATCCCCCCGGGAGGCCGCATGGCGCGAAGACCTCCGCAAAGCACATAGCGCCAAAGAGCGCGCGGCGATCCCCCGCGTGAAGATGCCGGAGCTTGACCCGGCTTACCGTATCACCTGCAATGAAGAGGTCAACCAAGGTATCTCGGCCGAGCAAGCCGTGCTCGAGGCTACCCGCTGCATGGATTGCCCCAACCCCACGTGCGTCACCGGTTGCCCCGTAGGCATCAACATCCCCGGATTCATCAAGGAGATCGAGCGCGGGGAGTTTCTTGAGGCTGCCGCGGTGTTGAAAGAGACTTCGGCGTTGCCTGC
Organism: Bacteroidales bacterium; assembly: GCA_020859755.1. GTDB lineage: Bacteria > Bacteroidota > Bacteroidia > Bacteroidales > Muribaculaceae > JAJPXC01. Next base: position 5,045 of record JAJBVP010000157.1, read on the forward strand.
GGTGTGCGGGCGTGTATGTCCCCAGGAGAAGCAGTGCGAGAGCAAGTGCATCTACCACAAGATGAAAAAGGAGCCTGTGGCTATCGGATATCTGGAGCGTTTCGCCGCCGACACCGCGAGGCTGTCCTCTCAAACAACGATCGTGGGCACCCCCGCTCGCGCCAACGACGCTTCGGGAACGGGAATCAAGGTTGCTGTTGTAGGCTCGGGTCCCGCGGGATTGTCGTTTGCGGGCGATATGGCCAAGCGAGGGTACAAGGTAACCGTTTTTGAGGCTCTGCACGAGATTGGTGGAGTGTTGAAGTACGGTATCCCTGAATTCCGTCTCCCCAACTCGATCGTCGACGAGGAGATTGACGCTTTGCGCGACCTTGGGGTGGAATTTGTCAAGGATTGCGTAGTGGGCAAGACTCTGAGCTACGACCAGCTTTTGGAGATGGGCTTCAAGGGCATATTCGTGGCCTCAGGAGCTGGGCTTCCCCGCTTTATGAACATCCCCGGGGAGAACCTGATCGGGGTGATGTCGTCCAACGAGTATCTCACCCGTATCAACCTGATGGGTGCTGGTCGCCCGGGGTGGGATACCCCTGTGTTGCGTGGCAAGCACGTGGCCATTATCGGTGGGGGCAACACGGCCATGGACTCCGTCAGGACGGCTCGTCGCATGGGTGCTGAGCGCGCTATGATCGTGTATCGTCGTAGCGAGGCTGAGATGCCGGCCCGCGTGGAGGAGATCAAGCATGCCAAGGAGGAGGGTGTGGAGTTTTTGAATCTCTACAACCCTGTGGAGTACCTTGGCGACGAGAAGGGCCGTGTCACCGCTATGCGGTTGCAACGGATGGAGCTGGGAGAGCCTGACGCCTCGGGACGCCGTTCGCCCGTACCTGTTGAGGGTGCGATCGAGGAGGTGCCCGTTGATTTGGTGATTGTGTCGGTAGGCGTGTCGCCCAACCCGCTGATTCCAAACACGTTCGCTGGTCTTGACGTGTCGCGTCGTGGTACAATCGTGGTCGACGAGGCTACCATGCAGTCGTCGTTGCCCGAGCTTTATGCCGGGGGCGATATCGTGCGTGGAGGCGCCACCGTGATTCTTGCTATGGGTGATGGACGACGGGCCGCCGCTGCGATGGACGAGAAGCTAAGTGTTAGTGATTAGTGATTAGTGTTTAGTGATTAGTGTTTAGTGATTAGTGATTAGTTATTAGTGATTAAGTATAATAGTTTTGCTGCTGGAAAGCTAGTGGAAGGCTAGTGGAAAGCTAGTGGAAGGCTGGTGGAAAGCTAATGGAAAGATAGTGGAAATCTGTTTTAAATTAGATAAGGCCATGAAGAAGATGATATTTTTGGTGTTGGCGGTGATGCTGGCATTGCCGGGTTGGGCAAAGACGGCCCGGGAGGAGGTTTATGAGACGCTGGAGAAGGCGGGGGCTGTTTACTACGCTTATCCCGTGACTGAGAGCCAGAACACGGCGGCTCCCAAGGGGTATAAGCCGTTTTATATCAGCCATTACGGTCGCCACGGCTCACGCTACCTCATCAGCGACAACGATTACAAGCGCATGCTCGACCTTTTCGCCAAGGCTCACGAAGCCAATGCGTTGACCCCGCTCGGCGAGGATACCTACAAGAAAATTGAGCACATATGGGAAGAGGCCGAGGGACGTGGCGGTGACCTGTCGCCATTGGGTGTACGTCAGCACAAGGGTATAGCCGCGCGCATGTACGACGCTTATCCCGAGGTGTTTACCGACGATGCCCGCATGTCGGCCCGCTCGACGATCGTGATGCGTTGCGCGTTGTCGATGGACGCTTTCTGTGAGTCGTTGAAGGAGAAGAACCCGAAGATCGACATCACCCGCGAGTCGTCCAACCGCTACATGAACTACCTCAACTACCACTCCCCGCAGAGCAACGCCTTCAACGGCAAGGATGGCGAGTGGCAGGAGCTGTACCGCAAATTTGAGGAGCAAAATCTTACCCCCGACCGCCTTGTGGGCGAGATATTTAGCGACCCCGCTTGGGTGCGCCGCAACGTCAACCCCGTCGACTTCATGTGGGGCATGTACTGGCTCGCGGTCGACATGCAGAATATGGAAACCCAAGAGGAATTCCTGTCGCTGTTCACCCCCGAGGAGTTGTACAACATATGGCAGACGTTCAATTTCCGCTTCTACGTGGCCGACAGCAACTACACGCCCGCCAACGGGATGAATCTCGACAACGCCAAGCCGCTGTTGCGCAACATCTTAGACTCGGCTCAGGAGGTGATTGACGAAGGTGCCAACGGTGCCACGCTGCGCTTCGGCCACGATGGCAATCTGATTCCCTTGACCGCCATCTTGCGCCTGGAAGGATGCTACAACTCGGTGAGCGAGCCCGAGGAGATGGCCGACGCTTTCCGCTCCTACTACATCTCGCCCATGGCTGGCAACGTGCAGATCGTGTTCTTCCGCAACAAATCGGGCGACGTGCTGTGCAAATTCATGCTCAACGAGCGAGAGATCGCTATCCCTGTCGAAACCTCGCAATTCCCTTACTATCAGTGGAATGACGTGAAGGCCTACTACGAGGACATTCTTGCCCAACCCGATTACATCCCCTGATGGCCGTATATCTTCAGGTAGAGAATTTGACCAAGAGCGTGGGCGACCGCATGCTTTGGGAGGATGTGTCGTTTGGCGTGAACGAGGGCGACAAGATCGGACTCATCGCCAAGAACGGCACGGGCAAATCCACCCTGCTGCGTATCCTCGCCGGCAAGGAATCGCCCGACTCGGGGCGTGTCACCTTCGCCCGGGGCCTGCGTGTGGCCTTTCTGCCTCAAGATGTCACTGATAATCACGACGATACCCGCTCGGGTGGGGAGCGCAAGCGTGCCGCCATCGAAAAGCTACTGGAGGAGGAACCGCAGCTGCTGATTCTCGACGAGCCTACCAACCATCTCGACATCGACACCGTGGAGTGGCTCGAGGGGATACTCCGCCGCAAGCGCATCGCCCTGCTGCTGGTCACCCACGACCGATATTTCCTCGACCGCGTGTGCTCCCGCATCATGGAGATTGACATGGGTCACCTCTACAGCTACGACGGCAACTACGCCAACTACCTTCGCCGCCGCTCGGAGCGCATCGAGGCCCTCGCCGCCGACCTCGCCAAGGTGAAAAACACCCTGCGCAAGGAGCAAGACTGGATGTCGCGCCAGCCCCAGGCACGCGCCGGCAAAGCCAAGTACCGCATCGACGCCTATTACGACCTGAAAGAGCGCTCTCGCCTCGACCTCACCGAGCGCAACGTCACCCTCGATGTGAAATCCACTTACATCGGCAACAAGATTTTCGAGGCGGTGGAAGTCAATAAGGCGTTCGGCGACAAGGTGGTGCTTAGGGATTTCTCCTACATCTTCGCCCGCTACGAGAAGGTGGGGATAATCGGTCACAACGGCGTGGGTAAATCCACGTTTATCAAGATGTTACTGGGACAGGTTCAGCCCGATTCGGGCCATTTCGACGTGGGCGAGACCGTGCGCTTCGGCTACTACTCCCAGGAGGGGCTCCAACTCGACCCCGGCAAAAAGGTGATTGACGCTATCACGGATATCGCTGAGGATGTGGTGGTTAACGAGAAAATGCACTACACGCCCATGCAGTTTCTGCAGCGATTCCTGTTCACTCCCGCCGACCAGCAAAAATATATCTCCACGCTGTCGGGAGGGGAGCGGTGCCGATTGCATCTGGCCTCGGTGCTGATGCGGTCGCCCAACTTCCTTATCCTTGACGAGCCTACCAACGACCTCGATATCGTAACGCTCGGACTGCTTGAGGATTACTTGCGCGACTTCGCTGGTTGCGTGATAGTGGTGAGCCACGACCGCTTCTTCCTCGACACTATCGTCGACCACCTCTTCGTGATGGAGGGTGACGGCGTGGTGAGGGACTTCCCGGGAAACTACACCGAGTACCGCAAATTCCTGCAGGACAAGAAAGTAGCTGAATCCACTGAAGCGACTCCCACCAAGGCCGTGGCACCCCCGAAGGAGCCCCAAAAATGGCGTCAAGAGCCATTAACACCCAAGCTGAGTTACAAGGAAAAGAAAGAGCTGGAGGCGTTGACCGTCGAGATTGACCAGTTGACCGCCGAGAAAGCCGCCCTGGAGGCCACCTTCGCCTCGGGTGACACCACCGACATCGCCACCCGTTCCGCCCGCTACGAAGAAATCAAGCAACTCCTCGACACCAAAGAGATCCGCTGGCTCGATCTCTCCGAAAAAGAATAACAAAGAGCCTGGGGGAAGGGGGGAGCGGCCAAAGCGGCCTACGGCTTTCGCTGTAATCAGCTATGGGATAGGGAATTATCCCTTAGGCCGTAGGCCGCTTAGGCCGCTGGGGTCTACTTGAGGAAGGGGAGAGAGTAGTAGCCAGTGTTTACTGGAGGAGGGATGCTTTCCGATAGTTTCCTCTCGATACTTTTACCAAAGCTGATGCCTCCACCATTTCCAGTAATTTCTCCTTGATCCACGTCTTGCCTTTGCCGTGTTTCTTGCCGGCTGTGATGGCGTCGTTGAAGGAGAACGCCTCGGGAAGGTTGGCGACGAAGGCCCACGATTCCATCTGCTTCTGGGAAGGTCCCGAGGGACGGCCGGTTGTCTCCTGGGCCACTCGCTTGACGCGGCGGTAGCTCCACTCGAGCCATTCGTTGATGGCAACCGCACCCATGATGGCGTTTTTCGACACCGACACGTGTATCTGCTGTTCCCCGGCTGCCACTTTAGCCAGGTGCAGTAACAGGGCGATCTTGCCGATGATGGCCACGCGCTTCATCACTCGCGAGTCGGCCTGGGCCTCGTCGGTTTCGTCCACCATCTCCATCAGGTCGTCACGCCACTGGTAAAACCATTTTTGGGCTTCCATCGACAGGCGCAAGCATCGGGGCTCGTTCTTGGAGAGGTTCTCGGCTGCCGAGTGGATTTTCTCCCAAAGGAGGGTGGCGGGGTCGACGTGGCGCACGGGCTGTCCCCATCGCTCAAAATCGCGGCTGGGGGTGGCTGGCTCGGCGGGATTAGGCATCGATGACTTGTTTTCGGCGTATCCCGGGCGACCGCTCCAGCGGGTGGTGGTGCCGCATTCGGGGTAGACGAAGCACATGCGGTCGAGGAAGCCGTTGCCCTGAAGTGGACGGAACAACACCCCGTAGAGCAGCGAGGGCTGAATCGTGCCGATAAGGTTGATCGAGGGGTTGACCACCGATATCACTTGTCCCAACCCGTCGGGACCTTTGCGATTGACCTTGATCACCTCCCCCGAGAAGGCTGAAAGGAGCGTCTCGATCATGTTGGAGGAGTTGTAGCGGTTGACGGTGTTGAAAAAACCAGCGATCTCGTCCACCACGATCGCCACCCCTTGGGGATTGTTCTCGAGCTGCGACACCATGGCCTCCTGGGTGAAGTCGCTGATCACTGCCTGACGGCACACGGGGCGTTTCGTGCCGGTGCAGTCGGCGTCGCTGGGCGTTTTTTGTTTCACGTTGTAGTCGTGCAAAGCCTGTCGCCACTGCACATAGCGGTTGTGGTCGCTGCGGCGCAGGGCATCGTAGGCGGCCATCAGCGGAGGGGTCTTGCCCGCCCCGGGCTTGCCCACGAAGGTCATCATCAGGGCTGGGTTGACACGGAAACCGTCGCGGATTTCCAGCGAGAAGGCGTTGCCGACGGTCGAGGCCAGGGCCGACAGCATGGCCATCGCCACATACTCGATGCGAAACTCTCCCTCGCGGGTCATGTTCTTGGTAGCGGTGTGGAAGCCCTGGGGAAATACGTCGAGGGGAAATTGTCCGTCACTCGCTTTTTCGATGAGGCTGGTGTAAGCCTCGTGATTGTTGATGAAATTCATATTTTTGTTAATCTAAAGGTTAATAGGTCGATTGAATGTTAATCAATACTTCGGTAAATTTTTAAAGTTCACGAGGCATAAGCCTCAAAGTTG
>JAJBVP010000090.1 GCA_020859755.1 Bacteroidales bacterium
CCCCAAAGACCACCCCAGTTCGACATATTCCAATTTTTGTCATGTAGTTAACAAATCAATATAGAAATGCTTATTATCAAAAGATATGCGTTTTTGACGGGCAACAAAGGTAAACCCGCGTCCCAATTCAAGCAAAAAGTGTTGCAGGCGGGAAATAAGGGCCTGCTCCAAGTCGCTTTCAAGGAAGTGTTCTCCCTGTGACAATCCGAGAAACTCGAGAACATATGGGTCGTGTATAATTTCTCGAGGATTGTTGTGTACAACCTTATTTGATTGTATTTCCTTCCTGACCGTCTCTTTATCGCGGCTAGCTAACAAGCGCTCATAATACATAGTATTAATCTGTCGCTGAAGTTGACGGACACTCCAATTTGCAGCCTCACACTCTGATACATAGAAATCACGAGCCTGATGGTCTTCCACTTTCAACAAGTGATTGTAATGGCTCCAAGATAATTTAACGGACAGTGTCCGTTGATTTGGATAATACAAAAACAAGCGTCGCATCAAGCGCAAGTTAGTAGGATTAAATCCTGAGCCAAATTCTTTTTTAAGATGAATCGAGAGATAGTCGATCACACCTTTATTATATTCAGCCCGATGCTTGCCACCCTGCTCAAACTCAACGATATGACGACCCACTTGCCAATATGTGGCAACGAGAGCGGAATTGACAGTACGAGCAAGTTGGCGTTTGGAATCTTGCAGTACCTGACGGATATCACTCAAAAGATTATTAATATCTCTATCTTTCTGGATGGAATCAGTCATTGGGAAGGGGGGGTTAGGCGCCGATCATGGTGGGGTTGTCGGCGTTGATGGTGTCGGGGAGGGCTTCCTTCTCGTCCTTGATTTCTTGTTTCTTGCTGCCACTCTTTACGGCGAAACGGCTTACACTGAGCATGATGCCGAAAGCAATCGCGGTGACAAGCATCGACGATCCGCCCTTGGATATCATGGGTAGGGGCTGGCCGGAGACGGGGAATACACCGGTGACGATTGCCATGTGGAATAGGGCCTGCAGGGTAATCATCACGGCCATACCCAGGACGAGGAAAGCCGGGAAGGCACGGGAGCATCGTGAGGCGATGTTGCCGGCTCGCGCCATGAGCGAAAGGTAGGCGATGAGCAGGACGAGACCGCCGACGAACCCCCAGTCCTCGACGACGATGGAGAAGATATAGTCGGAAAAGGCCAACGGTAGGCGTGAGGTTTCGCGGGAGTTGCCGGGGAGGACACCGAACATTCCGCCGTTGGCCTGTGCCATATAGCCGTACACCTCTTGACGGTTTTCGGGTGTAATCTCTTTCTCATAGAGTGGCACACCGTCGCCCAGGTAACGCTTGATACGTGCCACCCAAGTGCCTTGTCGCTGGCCGGCCTCGTCGATAGTGGGAAGATGGTCGGCAGCGACCTGCTCGGTGGCTACGGCATCGGCGGTTTCTTTTTTGTGCATCTTATAGAACATGCCTCCTGCGCCCACGATAGCGTAGGCCACGAGCACGAGGATGAATTTGCGGAACTGGATTCCCGCAATCAGCATCATTGCCAGGGAGATGCCCATGAGCAACAGGGTGTTGGTCAAGCCCTGAGAGAAGAGCAAACCGCCGCAGACGCACACGAGCAAAGCCGACAATACGACGCCACGTGTTTTCACGCCTTGTGGCTCCTGATTGCGCGACATGATAAGGGCGATGCCCAGTACGGCCGACATCTTGATCATCTCGGAGGGCTGCATGGTGAATCCGAAGATCGTGAATGATCGTCGCGCGCCGTTGATAATGTCGCCAGCCACAAGCACATAGCACATCAGGGCCACGCTCAACAGGATGAAGAGGGGGATGAAGGGTATGAACCACCGGTAGTTGACGCGGGAGATGGCGTAGACGATGGCGGTGTCGATGGCCAGGTGTAGGCATTGGCGGACGATAGGACCGAAAATATTGGTAGAGGTCACCTCGCGGGAGGACGCGGAGAAGATCTCGATGATTGAGACGATGCATAGGAAAATGTATACGGCCCAGATGTATTTGTCGGCCTTACCGGCCAGGGGGATGGCGGCAGCCGGCGCAGAGGCTTGGGTCGCGGGCGAGGGCGCCCACGCTCCTTGTTGGTTAGTGGAGGCCGAGGGGGTCGCGGGCGAGGGCGCCCACGCTCCTTGCTTGCTCTCGGCGCTCGAGCTGGATTGAGAGGTGTAGATGACTTCCATTAAATCATTATATCTTAAATCTTTAAATCTTTAATCCTTTATTCCTTTAAACCTTTAACCTTCACCTTTAAGCCTATTTCTTGGGCTTCAGGAGCTTGACAGCGGCCTTGAATTGGTCGCCGCGGTCCTCGTAGGAGGAAAAGAGGTCGAAGCTGGCGCAGCAGGGAGAGAGCAACACGGTGTCGCCTTCCTGGGCCAGGTCGTGGCAAGCGTCGACGCATTCCTGAAGGGAGTGGGTGTTGAGGAGCGTTGGCACCTTGCCCAGGAAGTAGCTGAGGATCTTGCTGTTGTCCTTTCCCATGGCGACGATGGCCTTGACCTTTTTCTCGACCAAGGGGAGGATCTCGGAGTAGTCGTTGCCTTTGTCCTTGCCTCCGAGGATAAGGATGACGCCTTTTTCGGGCATGCTTTCGAGGGCGTACCAGCAGGAGTTGACGTTTGTGGCTTTTGAGTCGTTGATCCATCGGGCGCCATCGACAGTGCCTGCGTATTCCAGGCGGTGCTCCACGCCCTCGAAGTCGCTGAGGGCCTTACGAATATCGTCCTTTTTGACGTCGAGCAGGCAAGCTGATAGGCCAGCGGCCATGGAGTTGTAAAGGTTGTGAAGGCCGTTGAGGGCGAGGTCGGCGCGGGGCATCTTCATCGATGTCTCGGGAGTGTTGATAATCAGCTCGTCCTCAGCGTCGAGGTAAGCCTTGGTGTCCTCCTCCTTATGCTCGGCGAAGGGGTATTTTTGGGCCTCAGTGGCCAGATGCTCCAATTGGGCTTGGATGACGGGGTCGTCCTGCCAGTAGATGAAGGCGTCGTGGGAGGTGAGGTTTTGGATGATGCGGAACTTGGCGTTGACGTAGTTCTGCATCTTGTATTCGTATCGGTCGAGGTGGTCGGGGGAGATGTTCATAATCACGGCGATGTTGGCCTTGAAATGGTACATGTTCTCCAACTGGAAAGAGCTCAACTCGATGACGTATACGTCGTGATGTTCGCGAGCGACTTGGAGGGCCAGACTCTTGCCGACGTTACCGGCGAGACCGACGTTTATTCCCGCGCCCTTGAGGATGTGGTAGGTGAGCAGGGTGGTGGTGGTTTTGCCGTTTGAGCCGGTGATGCACACCATCTTGGCATCGGTGTATCGGCCGGCCAACTCTATCTCCGAGATCACGGGAATACCCTTGGCCACAAGGGCTTGAACGATGGGGGCCGTGGGAGGGATGCCGGGGGATTTTACCACTTCGTCGGCGTTGAGGATCAGGGCCTCGGTGTGGTGACCTTCCTCAAAGGGTATACCCTCGTCCTCGAGTTGCTGGCGATATCTGACCGGGATTGTGCCCATATCGCTCAAAAACACGTCCATTCCTTTTTCTTTGCCGAGGATGGCGGCACCCACGCCGCTCTCGCCTCCTCCTAATATCACTAAACGCTTCATATTTTTAATCTCGCGGGCGAGGGGGCCCACGCTCCTTGTTTATTAACGGATTTTAAGTGTAACAAATGTGGTGACGGCAAGGAAGATGCCGATGATCCAGAACCGGGTGACGATTTTCGACTCGGGGATTGCGCGGTAGGGACGCTGGATGAGGGCCTGGATTGTGCCGTCGCCGGGTTTCTGGTAATGGTGGTGGAGAGGGGTCATCTTGAAGACGCGACGCCCCTCGCCGTATTTTCGTTTGGTAAATTTGAAGTAAGCCACTTGGAGCATCACCGATAGGTCCTCCACGAAGTAGATGGCGCAGAGGATGGGGATGAGCAACTCCTTGTGGATCAGAATGGCGAACACGGCGATGATGCCACCGATGGTCAACGATCCGGTGTCGCCCATGAATACCTGTGCGGGGTAGGCGTTGTACCAGAGGAAGCCGATGAGCGCGCCGATGAACGCGGCCATGTACACCACGAGCTCGGAGCTTTGCGGGATGTACATGATGTTGAGGTAGGAAGAGTAAATGACGTTGCCTCCGAGGTAGGCCATGATGGCCAGGGCGACACCGATGATGGCCGAGGTGCCGGTGCAAAGGCCGTCGAGGCCGTCGGTGAGGTTAGCTCCGTTGGAGGTGGCGGTGATGACGAAGATGGTGACGAGGATGAATAGGATCCAGCCGCCGGTCTGGGCATGGTCGCCCATCCACTCAGTAAGGTAGGCGTAATCGAAGTTGTTGTCCTTGACGAAGGGGATGGTGGTTTGGGTGGATTTGATGTCGTCGGTCTCGTAGACGACCTCGGTGACTTGGTCGGGCTCAACGCTCTCGACCTCATGGTTTTCGCGAATCACGATGTCGGGGGATAGCATCATGGTAAGGCCGACGATGAGGCCGAGGCCCACCTGGCCGACGATTTTGAATTTGCCCTTGAGACCCTCCTTGTTGTGCTTGGCTATTTTCTTGTAGTCGTCGAGGAAACCGATGGCACCGAGCCAAATAGTAGCCACCAGCATTAGAATCATGTAGACGTTGCTCAAGTCGCCCACGAGCAGGCAAGGGATGAGGATGGAGATGATGATGATAACGCCGCCCATTGTGGGAGTGCCGGTTTTCTTCATCTGCCCCTCGAGCCCCAGGTCGCGGATTATCTCGCCCACCTGCATTTTCTGAAGGCGGTCGATGATTCGTCGGCCAATGAAAATGGCGATGAATATTGAGAGCACAAGAGCGGCGCCCGAGCGGAATGTGATGTAGCTCATCAGTCGCGCGCCCGGGAAGTCGAGTTGCTGGAGGTATTCAAAGAGGTAGTAGAGCATTATTTAGTATTCAGTTTTCAGTATTCAGTTTTCAGTTAATGGATTTAAAGCTTTAAACCATTAAATATTTAAAGGCGGAAGGAGGAAAGGAATAAAGAAGGGAGAGGAGGAAAGGATTAAGGGGGGTATTAACTTTAAACTTAAAACTTTTCTCTTTAAACTTAAAACTTTTCTCTTTAAACTTGAAGGCCGAAGGCCTTCTTGACTTCCTCGCGGTCGTCGAAGTGGTGCTTAACGCCGCAGATTTCCTGATAGTCCTCGTGGCCTTTTCCGGCGATGAGGATCACGTCGCCGGGGCTTGCGAGAGCGCAGGCCATGCGGATGGCCTCGCGGCGGTCGGCGTTAACCAGGGTTTTGTTCTTCTCGTCGGCTTGGAGGCCGGCTTGCATGTCGGCTAAGATGTCGTTGGGATTTTCGAAACGGGGGTTGTCGCTGGTGAGGATAAGACGGTCGCTCATACGGGCGGCCTCGTGTGCCATGATTGGACGCTTGCCCTTGTCGCGGTTTCCACCGGCGCCGACGACTGTAATGATATGTCCACCGGCACCGATGACGTCGCGGATGGCAGTGAGCACGTTTACGACGGCGTCGGGGGTGTGGGCGTAATCGACGATAGCTGTGTAGCCCTGGGGAGCGTGAAAGGCTTGGAATCGGCCAGCGACGGGGACGAGAAGGCTCATTGAGCGCAACACGTCGTCAAGGTCCCAACCCACGAGGATGGATGCGCCGAAAACGGCGGTGAGGTTGTAGGCGTTGAATCGGCCGGTGAACCGGGTCTCGACCTCGTGTCCGTTGAATGAGATTAGGGTGCCGTCGATGCGGCTCTCGAGGATGCGTCCTTGGAAGTCGGCCATTCCGCGCAGTGAGTAGGTGTGGCGATGGGCCTTGGTGTTCTGGAGCATGACCTCTCCCACGGGGTCGTCGATATTTGTCAAGGCGAAGGCCTCACGGGGGAGGTCGTCGAAGAACGATTTTTTTGCTTTTAGGTAGGCCTCGACTGTCTTATGGTAGTCGAGGTGGTCGCGGGTGAGGTTGGTGAATATTCCACCGCGGAAGTATAGACCCGAGATGCGGTGCTGGTCGGCGGCATGTGAAGATACCTCCATAGCGGCGAAAGTGCAGCCCTTCTCGACCATACGGTGGAGGAGATCGTTGATGGTGTAGGGGTCGGGGGTAGTTTGGTGGGCCTCCACGGTCTCGGTATCGATGTAGTTGACGACCGTGGAGAGGAGGCCGGCCTTCTCGCCCAAGAGCCGGGCCATCTCGTAGAGGAGCGTTGCGGTGGTTGTCTTGCCGTTGGTGCCGGTAACGCCCACCAGAGAGAGCTTGCGGGAGGGGTTGCCCCACCACTCCGAGCATAGGCAACCGAGGGCGACGGCCGAGTTGGGCACCTTGATGTAGGTGACTCCCTCCACCTCGTGCTCGGGCCATTGCTCACAGACGACAGCGGCGACATCCTCGGGGAGCGTGGGGATGAACTTGTGGCCGTCGACGTTGACGCCGCGCACGGCCACGAACATTGCTCCCTTTCCGGCCTGTCGGGAGTCGGCGGTGAGGGCGAGAATCTCGCGGTCGCGGGGGCCGCGGATGTCTTCAATGGTGATGGAGGAGAGGAGGCGGGAAAGTTGCATATATTTTGGTTTTTGGTTAATGGCTTTTTGCTGGGAGGCGGGAATATTTTTTCGCTTTAACGCTTTAACGCCTCGAGGGGAAAGTCATTGGGGATATTGTTATTGGGGGATTACGTTATTTCGGGATTGGGGGGATTGGGAGGTTAGAGGTGGGTGAGGGAGAGGTTGACGGTGGTTGATTTGGGGACGTTGGCACCGGCCTCGGGGGATTGGGAGAGGACGTACCCGTCGCCATGGATGCGCACGTTGAATCCGGCGCGTTCAAGGGAGTTGACGGCGTCGCGTAGGCCCAAGCCCATCACCGAGGGGACGGTGCCCTGGGGGACGGTGCGTGGCGTTGCGAAGTAGCTAAATGCTCCGAATGCGAGGGCGTTCTTGAGGTTTCCAACGCGACGGTCGCCCTGGCATGCAAAGATTGTGGGACGGGATTCTGTGGCTGGGTTCTCGTGGTAGTCGGAGGAGTTGTCGAGCATACCCCGGGAGTACATTTTCAGGGCGATGTTTTTCAACACGGTGCCGGAGGTGGCAGCGGCTCCGACAGCTCCCTCACGTGGACGGCAGGTGAGCACGATGCAGGAGTATTTGGGGTTGTCGGCGGGGAAGAATCCGCAGAAAGTCAAACGTTTACGGCTGGTGTTGTATCGGCCGGAGTCGACCATGTAGCTGGTGCCGGTTTTGCCGGCGATGCTCACCAGGGGATTACGCAGGCGCCGTCCCGTGCCGTGGTCGCCCCAAACGACCTGCGAGAGCATGTCGCGGAGGATCGCGGCGTTCTTTCGGGAGCAGATTGAGTCGCGGATGTAGGTGACGGGCAGCACGGAGTCGACATCTTGTCCGATGAGGCGTTTCACCAAGCGGGGTCGCACAAATTTACCATCGTTGGCGATGGCATTGTAGACGGCCAGGGTGGACAGCGGGGGGATCTCGGTGGCGTAACCGTAGCTCACGCGCGAGAGGGTAAGGCGCGAGGGGTGCTTGGGGAAGTTGGGGATTCGCTCGCCGGCGATGCCGGTGTTCATGGGGTCGAAGAACCCGAGCTTCTCGATGCGCTTGTAGTAATCATCGGGCTTGTCGCCGTACTCTCGGGTGATTATTCTCGCCATACCGATGTTGGAGGAGTGCTCGAGCACCTCCGACACTTTTAGCGAGGCGGTGTAGTGGGAATCGGTGATGGGTTTTCCGCCGCCGTAAGCCCATGAGCCGCCGGTGGGGATGGCCTCGTTGAGGTTGGTGACGATACCGTCCTCGAGCGCCACGAGCATCGACAGGGTTTTCACCACGGATCCCGGCTCGAAGCCCAGGACGGCGCGGTTCATGCCCTCGATGTAGCGGCCCGTTGTGGGGCTTTTCTCGAGGTTGGAGATGGCCTTTATGTCGCCAGTTTTGACCTCCATGAGGACGGCGACGCCCCAGTCGGCGTTTTTCTCTTCAAGCAGGGCGTTTAGCTCGTTCTCGACGATGTCCTGCATGTTGATGTCGATAGTGGTGACGATGTTGTAACCGGGGATAGGCTCGACGTCGGTCCAGTTGACGATATTGTGGGTCAATGGTATTTTCTTGGCGCGACCCGGCACGCCGTAGAGCAGCGAGTCGAGGGCCATCTCCAAGCCGCTGATGCCGTGGAACTCGCCCGTGGCGGGATCCTCCGATATTGAGCCGATGGATCGGCGGGCCATGTCGCCGTAGGGGTTGCGACGGCGCAGGCGGCTCTCGACGGTGAGGCCTGAACGGTTGCGGTTGCGCATGTTGAGGTAGGGGAAGGAGCGCACGTGCATCATCTCGGCGTAAGAGATGTCGCGGAGGATCAACTTGGCGCGCGGCCATTTGTTGGGGGCCTTGTTCTCCATGGGTTGGAGGAAGTAGGCTTTCCACTCGTCCTTGGAGCGGTGGGGGTAATATTTGGCCAAGGAGTCGGCCAGGGAGTCGACCGAGAGCAGCAGGCGCTCGCGCTTGAAACGCTCGGATCGGTAGTCGATTCGCAGGGTGTAGTAGCGGAGGTTGGTGGCGAGGACGTTGCCGTCGGCGGCGAGGATTTCGCCACGCTCGGGCTTGATAGTGTCGGTGCGGGCCAGTTCCTCCATGGCCTTACGGTTCCAGCGGTCGGCGTGGAGGACTGTGGTTGAGAACAGCTTGACGCTGATGGCCACGGCGAAGCACATGATCATGACGGTGATCAAGAAATAGCGCCACAGGATATGGCGGCGGTTGTCTTTTCTCTTGGGGGCGCGGCGGCGGGGAGAGGGAGTGCTCATCGGTCGTAGGAGATTTTAAATGGTGGACGTTCCTGGATGCTGAGCCCCAAGTGCATAGTGTCGACCAATTCGCGCATAGCCGACTCTCGGATACGGCTCATGTACACCGAATGTTGCAGCACACGCTCGGTCTCCACAATCTCCAAGCGACGTTGCAGTGACTGGATCGTCTCCATACGCGTCTGGCACTGGTACTTGTTGGTGATGTACACCAGGAACATGACCATTATGGTGAGGATGGTGACCCAGTTTTTTGCGAAGAAGTCGGCCGAGAGCAATCGGCCGTGGAGCGCTCTCAGCAGCCAAGTGTCGTGCTGCTTGGGGGCGTTGGTGGTTGTGGCGGCGGGTTGTGGAGCGGTGGGCATATAGTGGTGAATGGCTTGGGGTTTATAGTTTTTGGGCGACACGGAGTTTGGCGGAGCGGGATCGGGGGTTGGCCTCGATTTCGGCTTCGTCGGGCACAATGGGTTTGTTGTTGAGCAGACGCAGGGGGGAGGAGACGCGGCCGAAGAAGTCCTTGTCGGCTTCGCCCGTGAAGTTGCCGGCGCGCATGAAGTTTTTCACCAGGCGGTCCTCCAGGGAGTGGTAGGTGATCACTGCCAGGCGACCGCCGGGCTTGAGGATTGCTGTGGCTTGGGTGAGGAACGCGCGCAGGGCGTCGATTTCGCCGTTGACTTCAATGCGGAGTGCCTGGAACACTTGGGCCAGTTCCTTCTTCTCCTGCTTGGGATTGATCAGCTGACGAATCACCTCGAGCAAGCGCTCGGTGGTGGAGATGGGGGCCTGGGCGCGGGCCTTGACGAGGGCGGCGGCGATACGGCGGGCCGTGCGCAGCTCGCCATAGAGGTAGAGTATGTCGGCGAGTTGCTCCTGGGAGTATTCGTTGACCACGCGGGCAGCAGTGAGCGCGCCTTGGCGGTTCATGCGCATGTCGAGGGGACCGTCGGCGCGGAAGGAAAAGCCTCGCTCTGGGTCGTCGAAGTGGTGAAACGACACGCCCAGGTCGGCGAGGACGCCGTCCACCGAGTCGACACCGTAGTATCGCATGAAATTCTGGAGGAAGCGGAAGTTGCCGTGGACAATAGTGAATCGGGGATCGACCATGGCGCGGGCCACGGCGTCGCTGT
The DNA here is from genome assembly GCA_020859755.1 of Bacteroidales bacterium. Classification (GTDB taxonomy): domain Bacteria; phylum Bacteroidota; class Bacteroidia; order Bacteroidales; family Muribaculaceae; genus JAJPXC01. Next base: position 9,954 of record JAJBVP010000090.1, read on the forward strand.
CCTGATCCATGCCGTAGAGGTGACCTTCTTGGCCCAACCGCTCCACGATAGCTCGGGAATGGCCGCCCCCGCCGTAGGTAACGTCCACGTAAACACCTGATGGATTGATGTTTAATCCTTCGAGTGCCTGTGGGAGCAATGCGGGGATGTGGTAAACGGGATCGGCCATTTGCTATGAGAATTTTTCGGAGTTGGGTGGGTGTTTACCGCGCGGGTACATGCTACACGCGCGAATAGTGCCGTAAAGTTACTAAGAAATCGCGAAAATTCTCAAATGCAAATCAAAAAAATTTCAATAAAGTTATCAACATTTTAGAAAAATGGCTTGTAGAGCCAATTTTCGAGCCGCCTCGGGGATTTACGATTGTAAATGGATGGCGCAATAACGCGGTAACGTCTAAAGGGGATTACGGCTGGGATTAGTAGACGAGGGCGAAGTTGTCGACCCAGAGGGTGAGGCCGACGGTGCCGATATAGGCCTCGCCGGAGGCGGCTGAAGCCATCACCAGGAGATGGGTGGGTGTGGCGTCGGCGTCATCCCAGCCGATTTCATGCACAGGCACCAGCTTGCCCTTGGAGTTTTTGGCGTAATAGGCTTTGTCACCGTCAAGCAGACCCATCCACGACTTGTAGAATGGCTCCTTGGAGATGTCGCCGTAGTGGACGGGCAATTCGTGATTGTTAACCCACCCGTTGGTGGATTTGCTGAAACGCTCGCGCCCGGTGCCGACGCGCTTGGCGTAGATGTTGCCTTTTTCGTCCTCCCAACGGCGTTGCAGGATGATGAACACCTCGGCGTTCTCGGCTCCCTTAAGAGTCTTTTTCTTGCCAAAGCCGCTGGAGTAGGTGCGGTCGGAGGCCGAGGGCATGTACATTTTGTAGTCGTAACGTAGGGCTTTGGGGCGCTTTGTGAAGGGCACGCCCATCTCGAATTTGCTGTAGGGGTCGGAGGTGGATTTAACAGGTTCTTGAAATTCGCCCAGGAAGATGGAGCCCGCGACGACGACATCGACGTTGATGAGTCCAAGGGCTTTGCAATGCTCCATGATGGTGGTCAATTTGGCGCATTTGTTGCCACCTGAGCGCTGGTCGGGGAAGACGGCGTTGCTACCCTTTGTGATTCCCACGACGTGGGCCAGGACGTTGGAGGTAGCCCAGGGGGAACCACCGAGGTTACGGTAAGCTTTGTCACCCTCGATGGTTTGCGTGGGGGCGATTTCGTAAAGTGTCTTTTTGTTGCCACCTATAATGGAGCTTTCGGGGATGACGCGTGTCACCCAGTGCTCCATGTCGCCGTATTTGATTGGCTCGACGGCCGCGGCGGATAATGTGGAGGCAAGTAATAGCGCTAAGGATAGTATTTTGTTAGTCAATTTCATTGCTTAGAATCTTGCTGGGCCTTCTCGGCTTTGTTTATTTTGTGAACTTGTATATGACACCAAACACCAACGGTGCCTGCCATTAAAGCAAATCATCCTATAAATATCGTTAATCCTAACATTTGGACAAATAAACGTCTAAGGGATAGGATTAACGATCGGATTTTGCGCCTTCCTGAGCCTTCTCGGCCTTGTTCAGTTTATGGATTTGAGTAAAACCCCAAACTGAAAAAACGGCGCCCATAAGCCCGAAGAAACCCATAAATAAAAGAAGTCCTGTCATAATCAAATACTTTTATTTCTATCTTTAGCGAAACCACCTTTAGCTAAAAAGAAACTGATCAATCCGCTCATCAACAAGAAAATAACAATTATTGCTCCATACGCAAATAACCAGATTTTGTCAAAATCCATCTGCATTATCCCGCGAGGATTACACCTCCGAAGACGAGCTTGGATAGGTCGAGGCAGTATTTGCCAAATTCGTTGAAAAGTTTTTCTCTTTGGGATGGTTTCATCTTGCAAAGATAAATCATTTCTCTTATATGTACAACAAATGAGGGGGCTATGGGTTTAAAGGGAGAAGAATGGGGAGAAATGGGTGATGGGATGGTGATGGCGATGGCCGTCCAAAGGCGGCCCCCTATAGGGGTTATTCGAAGATGTCGCGGTAGATGTGGGAGGTGGCTCCGAGGTGGGAGGAGATGTAGTCGGAGGCGGCTTGGCCTGAGCGCTCACGCAACGAGGGATCCTCGTAGAGGCGGTCAAGGATACCCTGAATGCCCTCGGCACTGGGGGCCGAGAATGCGGCTTTCAGTTCGATAAGGTCGCGGGCCTCGCGGAATTTGGCGTGCTTGGGGCCAAAGACCACGGGGATGCCGTAGACGGCTGCCTCGTTGATGTTGTGGATGCCCTGGCCGAATCCGCCGCCCACGTAAGCGGCGTGGCCGTAACGGTAGATGGAGGAGAGTTTGCCGAAGCTGTCGACAATCACCACCCTTACCTTGTCGAGGTCTCCCCTACCCTCTTCGACGGCTTTTTCCCACTCGCTGAGGAGCATGGACGGGGCCGTGACGGCCTGTTGCAACTTGGCGAGGCGCTCGGTGTCAAACTCATGCGGGGCGATCACGGCTGCCACCTCGGGATGGTCGTTGAGCCAAGGGATATAAATGGCCTCGTCGGCCTCCCAACTCGAGCCGACGATCAGTCGGAAGGGAGCGTCGGTAGCGAATTGCCTCAGCGACGTGGCCTTGGGTGGGAGCTTCATGACGTCGTTGACGCGGTCGAGGCGTGTGTCGCCGGTGCGTTCCACCTCCTTGATGCCGATTTTGCGCAACAGGTGCACCGAGTTGGTGTCCTGGACATAGAACTTGGTGAAGCAGCGGAGCATGCGGCGGAACATGCCACCCCAGGGGCGGAAGAAGATCTGCTTGGGCCGGAAGATGGCCGATACCAGATAGGTGGGCACACCAGCGCGCTGTAGCTCGCACAGGTAGTTGCCCCAAAATTCGTATTTGATGAACAGCGCCATGCTTGGCTTAACGGTTTCCACCAATTGTCGGGCGTTCTTGCGGGTGTCGAAGGGGAGATAGGCCACGGCGTCGACCAGCGGATAATCCTTCCTCACCTCGTAGCCCGACGGGGAGAAGAATGTCAACAGGATCTTGGCCTCGGGATTGTTGCTTTTGATCATCTCGATCAGGGGTCGTCCCTGCTCAAACTCGCCCAGCGAGGCGGCGTGCATCCATATCCAGTCGCCTTGTCCCAGCAGGGCTACCTTATCGGCGAGGCGTGGCATCGTCTCGCGCTGGCCTATGATCATCTTCTTGATCTTGGCGGAGCGTGTCGACGCCAGCCGAGCGGCGCCGGCGTAGAGGTGAATGCCGAAATTGTACAGCGCGTTCATCGCGATTACTCAGGGAGCTTGATGTTGGCGATGGCGGCTTCCACGCGCTCAGCCACGGGGTCGAGACCCATCAATTCAATGATGTCGAACATGTGAGGACCTTTGCACTCGCCCACGACGGCCAAGCGCAGTGCGTTCATGGTGTTGCCGAGATGGTAGCCTTTCTCGGCAATCCATGCGAGGATCACGTCCTCGGTGGGCTTCGTCTCGAGATTGGGCAGGGCACGCAATTGCTCGATCATGGCACGCAGGATCGCGGGGGTTTCCTCGCTCCAGCGCTTTTTCACCGACTTGGCCTCGTACTCTGTGGGAGCCACGAAGAAGAAGCGGGCTTGATCCCAGAGGTCGGTCACAAGGTTGGCGCGGCCCTTGACCATCGCCACGGCCCGCTGGATATACTCGTCGGAGAAGGCATCTGGATTCACGCCATGCGCCTCAAGCACGGGGCGGAATTGGCGGGCCAGCTCCTCATCGCTAAGCTCTTGCAGGTATTTGTGGTTGAACCACAACCCCTTTTCGTAGGCGAATTTGGCGCCAGCCTTGGAACAGTGGTCAAGGGAGAATTTAGAGATCAACTCGTCCATTGACATGATTTCGGTGTCGTCGCCAGGGTTCCAACCCAGTAGGGCCAGGAAGTTGACCACGGCCTGGGGCAAGTATCCACGCTCGCGGTAACCTGAGGATATCTCGCCGCTCTTGGGGTCGTGCCACTCCAAGGGGAAGACGGGGAAACCGAGTCGGTCGCCGTCGCGCTTGGAGAGCTTGCCTTTACCGTCGGGCTTGAGCAACAGGGGGAGGTGGACGAACCGCGGAGCGGTGTCGGCCCAGCCAAAGGCCTCATAGAGAAGCTGGTGCAGGGGGGCTGAGGGGAGCCACTCCTCGCCGCGAATCACGTGGGTGATCTTCATCAGGTGGTCGTCGACGATATTGGCCAAGTGATAGGTGGGAAGGTCGTCGGCGCTCTTGTAGAGCACCTTGTCGTCCAAGACATTGGAGGATATTGTGACGGGGCCGCGCAACAGGTCGTTGACAGTGACCTGCTGATCCGGCTCAATCTTGAATCTAACGACGTATTTCTCGCCGGCGTCAATCAGGCGCTTTACCTCGTCGGCGGGGAGAGTCAGGGAGTTGCGCATCTCGCCACGGGTGCGGGCGTCGTATTGGAAATTGGCGACGGAGGCACGCTTGGCCTCGAGTTCCTCGGGGGTGTCGAAAGCGATGTAGGCGCGGCCACGGTCGAGGAGCATCTTCACGTGCTCGCGGTAGATGTCGCGGCGCTCGCTCTGCTTGTAGGGACCGTAAGGGCCACCCTCGCGCACTCCCTCGTCGATGCCGATTCCGAGCCACGCGAGGGCCTCATTGATGTAGTCCTCGGCTCCGGGGACGAAACGCTGGGAGTCGGTGTCCTCGATGCGGAGGATCATTTTGCCGCCGTTTTGGCGGGCGAAGAGATAATTGTAGAGGGCGGTGCGCACGCCGCCGATATGGAGAGGTCCCGTGGGGGACGGGGCGAATCTTACCCTAACTTCTTGTTGCATGATTAGATTGTGATTAACAGCCGCGAAGATACAAAAAAGTTGTTAGTTTCTAGTTTTTAGTTTCTAGTTTCTAGTAAAGGAGGAAAGGAGGAAAGGAGGAAAGGAGGCCTTGGGGAGGATTTAAATCTTTAAACCTTTAAATCTTTAAAGGAGGAAAGGAGGAAAGGATTAAAGATGGAGGGGGTGGTGGAATAGGATTTAAATCTTTAAAGGCGTGGGGGATTAGACGTTGAAGAGGAAGTGCATGATGTCGCCGTCCTGGACGACGTATTCCTTGCCCTCGATTGCCATCTTGCCGGCTTCACGCACGCCCTTCTCGCCGCCGAGGGCGACGTAGTCGTCGTATTTGATGACCTCGGCTCGGATGAAGCCGCGCTCGAAGTCGGTGTGGATAATTCCCGCACATTGCGGAGCCTTGGAGCCGCGCAGGAAGGTCCAAGCGCGCACCTCGTCGGGACCGGCCGTGAAATACGTCTGCAGGTCGAGCAGGGCGTAAGCGGCTCGAATCAAGCGGGATACGCCCGATTCCTCGAGACCCATGTCGGCCAGGAATTCTTGACGCTCCTCCCAGGTTTCCAACTCGGTGATTTCGCTCTCGGTGCGGGCGGCCACGATGAGGATTTGAGCATTCTCGTCCTTGACGGCCTCGCGCACGGCATCGACATAGGCGTTGCCCGTGGCGGCGGAGGCGTCGTCGACGTTGCACACGTACATCACAGGCTTGGAGGTCAGCAGGAACAGTTCGCGGGCGAATTTGCGCTCGTCGGGGGTTTCAAGCTCGACGGCGCGGGCGGGTTTACCGGCCTCGAGGGCTTCCTTGAATCGCTGGAGCACGTCGGCTTGCATTTTTGCCACCTTGTCGCCACCGGTTTGGGCCTGCTTGATGCAACGGGCGAGGCGGCTCTCGACAGTCTCCAAGTCCTTGATTTGCAATTCGTAATCGATAATTTCCTTGTCGCGCACGGGGTCAACTGAGCCGTCGACGTGGGTGATGTTGTCGTCGTCGAAGCACCGGAGCACGTGGAGGATGGCGTCGGTCTCGCGGATGTTGGCCAGGAATTTATTGCCGAGGCCCTCACCCTTGCTGGCGCCCTTGACGAGGCCGGCGATGTCGACAATCTCGACCGTGGCGGGGACGATGCTCTTGGGCTGGCACATCTCGACGAGCTTGGTGAGACGGTCGTCGGGCACCGAGATCACGCCCACGTTAGGCTCGATGGTGCAGAACGGGAAGTTGGCCGATTGGGCCTTAGCGTTTGAGAGGCAATTGAAGAGGGTGGATTTGCCCACGTTAGGCAAACCCACTATACCGCATTGTAATGACATGTCGTTATCTTGGGTGTTTTGAATTCACCCGCGAAGTTACAAAATTATCGCGACATGTCATAATGGGGTGTGTCGACTTCCCTCATGAGGGACTCGACTGAAGTCGTTAGAGATCGATTGAAATCGAACCCGTAGGGGAGAGCCTGTGGGTTATTTGGTGGCGTAGAAGTCGCGGAGGACGGCGAAGGCCGCCTTGCGCTGGCCGCGGTCGGAGACGAGGCCTTTGCGGTTGAAGAAGTTTTGCGTCTGGTGGTTTTGGCGACGGGGCGAGCGGAAATCTTTGAGGATCCAGGGGGAGCATCCGGCCCAGCCGTCCTGGCGGTTATACATATTTAATGTACGCGCGTAAAGGTCGGCTTGGTACTCCTCGGTCCATTTTTGGGTGGCGTCGCCATGCAGCCCGGCCACGGCGCCGGCGCCAAACTCGCTCACGAAGAACGGTTTGTCGTAGGGAATGTCGTAGTTGTGGATATCACAGGTTTCGGGGCGACCGCCGTACCAACCGAGGTAAGCGTTGAAGCTCACGATGTCGACCCACTGGTGCATGTTGTCGCGGATATGAGCCATCTCGTCGGTCTCGGATGTGATCTCCATGGCCATGGACAAAAGGCGCTCCTGGTCGGCGGTTTTGACCTGACGGGCGAGGGCGCCGAGGAATTGGTCGCGGGCGGGCTTGTGGGGCGTCTCGTTGGCGATGCTCCACACGACGATGGCGCAGCGGTTGTGGTCGCGGTCCATATTGTCGCGGAGCTGGGACTGGGCGTTGGCGAGCGTGGCGGGGTTCTCCCAGTCGATGGTCCAGTAGACGGGGATTTCGGACCACACCATCAGGCCCAATTCCTCGGCGCGGCGCACCATGTACTCGCTGTGGGGATAGTGGGCGAGGCGCACGAAGTTGCAGTTGAGATCTTTAGCCCATTGGAGAAGGGTGTCGCACTCGGCGTGGGTGGTGACACGCTTACCCTCGAACGGGGCCTCCTCGTGGATGGATATGCCGCGGAAGAAGACGGGCTGGCCGTTCAATTTGATGGTCTTACCCTCGACGGCGATGTGGCGGAAACCGATGCGGTCGCGGAGGGTTTCGTCGCCACAAGCTACCGTCACGTCGTATAGCCGGGGCGATTCGGGGCTCCACAACTGGGGCTTGACCTTGACGGTGGCCGTGGCCTCTCCTTGGGCGTCGGTGACGAGTTGGCGATTGATTTTCAGCTCGGGAATAGAGATGGTAACTCGCTGGCCCTCCAGGGGTTGGCTCAATTTTACCGAGAGGTCGATTTCGTTGTATTTCTGGGGGGCGAGCTTGATGGAGTAGTCGTCGACTGATACCTTGGGGGTGGTGACCAGCAGCACGTCGCGGGTGATGCCGCCATAATTCCACCAGTCGCTGATCAGCGTGGGCACATCCTCGGCATGGCGGGTGTTGTTAACCCTGACAATCAGGGTGTTGTCGCCATCTTTCAGGCGGCCGGTGACGTCGAAGTTGAAGGGGGTGAAGCCGCCCTCGTGGGTGCCGAGCTTCTCGCCGTTGAGGTAGACGTCGGCGTGATAGTTGACGGCTGCGAAATATAGGTAATGGGGCTTGGAGGGGTCGCCGTGGAAGGGTACCGTTCGCTTGTACCAGACGGTGCCCTCGTAGAACATCAACTCGGGACGCTGGATGTTCCAGTCGCCGGGCACTTGCAGCGTCTCGGCGTCGCAAAAGTCGTATTCCACATGGTCGTAGGAGCTTTGGGGCTGCTGGTCGCGAAAGAAGCCGTTGGAGGTTTCGTTCATGCGGTAGTCGTAGTAACCGGTCTCGATGGGGTCGACGATCGTTTGCCAAGTGCCGTTGAGGGAGGTCACATCGCGAGCATACACATTTTGGAGGACACGATCAGCGTGGGCGCTCATCGCCATGCCTATCGCCAAAGCCAATAATAATCTCTTCATAGTTATTTAGTGATGAATTCTGTTATGAGTACCACGGCAAAATTACAACAAAAAATCCAAAAGTCAATAAAAGTAACATAAGTAACTGATCATCGAAAACCCTCCGGGAGGATAATATAATGAGCGCGAAGAACGGCTGTATGTAGTAAATAGCCGTGCTTCGCACTCATTAGTTTAGCAGATTCTAAGTAGCTGCCTGACCGCACATTCCGTGCTGCGCACTCCATGAGCGGTTAACAATGAGATGCGCGCTTGGCGCTATAACCGCTCAGTGGGGGCAAGGCACTCTCCTTATTTCAGGCCTTCGACGAACTTGCGGAGGTCCTCGTTCTCGGGATCGAGGTCGAGGAACTTCTGGTAGTAGGTCTTGGCGGTGGCGGTGTCCTTTTGCTTCATGTAGTAGCCGCCAAGGAGGTTGTAGATCGAGCGGTAGTCGTTGGCACGCTTCTCGAGGTTGGCGGGATCGGCGTCAAGCACGTTGAGGGTTTGCTGGAAAGCCTCCACGGTCTCAGCCGTGGGGTCGTTGTTGTCGCGGATGTAGAGGATACGCGCCTTGGTGAAGATGGGGAGGTAGTGGTCGGGCACGCGGTCAACAGCGATCTGGGCGTACTTCAAGCCGTTCTCGATGGCGGCAGCGCGCTCGGGGCTACCCTCTTCGCTGGTGGCGGCAAGGTTCTGGTAGCGACGGGCCAACGCGAGGATGTCGTTGGTCGAGGCCTCGCCCGAGTCGACGTACTTCTGGAGGGCGGCAGCGGCCTGGGGATACATCTTGGCGCGGTCGTAGGCGGTGCTGAGGTCAACGAGGAGGCCAGCCTTGTCGGGAGCCAATTCCACAGCTTTCTCATATTGAGCCACAGCGAGGGTATCCTGGCCAAGGTTGTGGAGGACTTCGCCGTAGGTGGTGTAGTCGTTGGTGACGAACTCAGCCTTTGGGTTGGCGAAGAAAGCCTTGGCGTACTCGTCGGCCTGGGGATAGTTCTCCATAGCGGCCTGGTCGAGGAAGAGCATGCGCTGCATGTAGAAGTTGGAGGGATCCTCTTTGAGGATCTTCTGGGCGAGGTCGAACGACTCCTGGTATTTCTTACCGAAGTAGAGGAGGCCTACGTAGCGCTGCTCGTCCTTTTTGAAGTGGTTGGGGTTTTGGATGTACTTGCCGTACTGCTCGGCGGCCATGGTCAACTGGTTGTTCTCGTAGTACTGCTCGGCGAGCTCGCGCTGCGCCATAGCTGAGGTGGGGAGGGCCTCAAGGAGGTCCTGCACCATCTTGATGGAGTACTGGGGGTTGACGGGGAAGTAGGTGCGAGCGTATTTGATGAATGCGCCGGGGTAGTCGACCACGTTGTTGTCCTCTTTGTCCATGTTCATGGCCATCTCGTAGAGACCAGCGGCGTTGCCCACATTCTTAGCGGCCTCTCGGTCGGCCTCAAGGATGTATATAGCGGGCTCTTTTTTGTTTTTCTTGCGAGCCTGGGCGATGTTGTCGTCGATCTCCTTGGCGTAGGTGGTGGGGTCGGCGTTGAAATAAGCGCGAGCAATGTCGGCGTAGATAGCAGCGTTCTTGCCGGCGAGGTTCTGAGCCTGCTTGAACTGTGGAGTAGCCGAGCTCTTGTCGCCCTGGGAGAGAGCGAGTTGGCCGAGGCCCACATAGTTGAGGGGCTGCTCGGCGTTGGCAGCGATACCCTCGTCGAAGCGCTTCTTGGCAGCGGCCTTGTCGCCCTTCTCCAAGGCGATGGCGCCGAGGTAGTAGCAAGCTTCCGATCGGTCGGTGCCGGCGTCGTTGAATGTGCGAAGAAGGATCTCCTGGGCGTCGTCCAGGTCACCCGCGGTATAATACTGGATACCGTCCTTGTAGCCCTGGGCCGAGGCAACGAATGCGCCTGCCACGAGCAGGGTGCTTAAGATGTGAATTCTCATGCTTATAATATTAATGTGTGATTGTTTATTTATGGTCGATATATTTTTGACTAATATATAACGGATTGGTTTAGAATTTATTCTACATTAACCATGCGGGGATGTACGACGGCGGGTAGAATGCCGGTTTTCATGATAATTTTTTGGCCTTGGAAGCCGGTGACGAAGGAGTAGAAGCCGTGGGAGGGCGTTCCACCTACACCGGTTGTAACCATATAGATCGAGCGGTACAATGGGTATCGACCGTCAAATATATAGGCTTGGTAGGGCTGGTAGGCCTCGATTGAGTCGTCGCGGCGTATCTTGAGCACCTTCACCGAGGAGTCGAAGGTGGAGACAGTTGTGTCGTTCTGCTCGAGGCTCTTGGCCATGGCTTCGGGGTTGGCCACCGCGGCGTTGTTCATGTCGGCGGAGACCCAGCTCACGCCGATGATGCCGATGGCGTTCTTGTTGCCTTGCACGGCCTTGAACACCTCGGGATTGGTGGCCTGGGCGTATACGTTGTCGGCGAATTTCTCGCCTCGCATCAGGGAGTCCTTCATATACTGCACGGTGGATGAGCCTTCGTTGTCGAACACGACGGAAATCTTGCCGAGCTTGGAGGGCTCCAATTGGTTCCACTCGGTGACCTGGCCGGTGAGGATCTCGCGTATCTCGTTGATCGACAGGATCTCGATGGGGTTGGCGGGATTGACTATCAGGGCGATAGCGTCGACGGCGATGCGCGATGTCTTGGGTTTCTTTTTGTTGGCTGTGAGATAAGCGGTCTCCTCGGGGGTGAGCTGGCGGGCCAGTACAGCCGAGGGCACGTGAAGCCCCATCAAGGAATCCACACAGGCCTTCTCGCTCAGGTAGTAGGGCAACACGCTCACGTCGGGGTAGATGTACTCGAATACCCCGATCTCCTGCTCAATGATGTTCTGGAAACTCTCGTCGCAAGCCAGGATGGTGACACCCGATGTGGAGGTGACGCCCTTTGGCTTGTCGCTAAACTTGGTGCACGCACCCACAACCATGGCCAACACGGCCACGATCAATATGTTGAGAATCTGTCGCTTACTCATCGTCATCGGCGGTCGTTATACGGTTATACACGGGAGTCGATACCGGCAAATTGGCGATATGCGCGCCAAACGCCGTAAACGATAAACACAGCGGCAAGCAACCAGCGAGCCCAGTCCCACTGGGGATTCCACTGGAAGAAGTTGATAATCATAAGCACGCCCATGCCCACATATATGGCAATCATAATAATGCCGAAGATGGTGCGGGCCACGCCGCCCATTGAGCTTTTCGAGTCAGACGCTTTCATTTCCTTTGTCTTTAAATAGTTAAACCACAAGCCGCGGTTGTCACTTGGAGGTGATGCGGCTATAAATTTAACGCCTCAAATGGGGTAAAGGTTGCCCCGATTTGAGATTTGAACGTAAAGTTAGCCACTTTTCCCGAATTAACATTGAAAAGTTAACCTTTTAAAAACATTTAACGCTCGGACAGGAGGGAAGATAGCTAATCACCGAATGGACTTTTAGGCTTCGTTCCACAAAAAACACGAAAAAGCCGAGAGAAGGCGTGATTGAAATCAAGTCGCGTTTTTTGGGGGGTTGGCGCGGGACGGGATGGGAATGGCCGTCCAAGGGCGCCCCCACGGGGGCTGACGTTGGACGGCCATGATATCTGGACAGGGATTGGGACCGGTGTCTAAAAGAGTTGCTTGGTGGCGGTGGTGCCTTGACGGCGGATGACGATGGTGCCGGGGGCAGGCGAGTGGATGCGTTGGCCTTGGAGGTTGAAGTACTCAACGGGGGCGTCGGCATCGGTATCCTCAGCTACCACAACATTCTCAACGCCTGAGAGATCCTCGGTTGTGAGGCGTGAAAGCAGGGCGTCGCCGCGCAGGGCGAGGAGGTTGAGGGCCGAGGACTCGTAGTCGCCATTGCCGTCCCGTTTCACGTCCACCACGCCGCCGGTGGCGAGGGCGTTGCCCTGGGCCGCGGGAATCGAGGTGTTGAGGGTTGTGACGAGCTTAGCTGCGCCCAGGCCATCGGTGAAGTCGATGAGCGACAGGGCGTTGAAGCCATCGGCGGTCACCACGGGAGCCACCAACAAGGAGTGTCCGCAGTACTTGAGAATGCCGGCGTTGTAAGCGGTGCCCTCAACGAGGCTGTCGCCCATCTTGGAGGCGACGGTGGGTACGCCAGCGGAGGTGCCGATGTTCAAGGCGAGCTCGACGGGCGGCATCAGCTCGGAGGTGATGACGATGTTGGTGGAGGCGAGTGGCGACACGCTGATCTGCCAATTGCCCAGGGTGGACTGGTTGTAGGGATTACCGAAGATAGAGTTGACGTTATTGTGGTAGTAGTCAACTGTTTGGCCTTCGATGTACTCGATGATTTCGAGACGTATACCGGTGGAGGTGGTGTTCTGGTTGGCCATCACGAGGAATCCCTCGTCGAGGGTGCCGGAGAAGGCGATAGATTGGCCGAAGCAGGATGTGCCCCAGTTACCGGCATGGTTGATCTTGGTAAGGACAGTGGGATTGCCAGAGGGGAGGCCCTCGTCGTCGTTCTCCCAGCGATATACCTCAACGTTCTGGTCGCCGTCGAGGGGTTGCTCGCCCATGTTGCAGCCAAGGAGGATGCCTTCGGCGGTGAAGCATATTGAGCTAAGCGGCATTATTGTGCCCCAGGTGCCCTCGGTGCTGACGGTGCGCTGCACGACCTTCTCTTTGGTGTCGTAAACGACCAAGGTGGGCTGGTTCTCAGCATCAACGGCGAGGATATAGGCATACTGGTTACGGAACAGGGCACGGCGGATTGTCTTTCCGGCAATCTCTTGGATAGGCTCGTCGATGTAGGCTTGGTTGAAGTCGAATTGATCGGGCATCTCGATGCCTTCGATGTCGGCCAAGGGGTCGTCGTAGCCGGTGATACCTCCCTCCACGTAGTCGATGGCCTCAAGGTAAACGCAGGGGTAAACCGTGGTAGCGGCCTCGACGGTGACAGTGGTGGGCTGATCGGCGTCAGGCTCCTTATAGTTGGGGTGGGAGTAGGAGAGGGTGTAAGTACCCGGCTCGAGGTTGTCGAATACGAAGCCACCGTTGTAGTGGTTGTCGGTGACCTTGGTAGCCACCACTTGGCCGTCCTTGGAGAGGGTGACGGTCACGCCGTTGAGGGGCTTGTAGACATCCTGAGAGTTGGAGTTGGGCTTATAGTAATCGTGGGCGAATTTCTTGTGGAGGTCGCGGATCACGCCGTAAATCTCGCCCGTGGTCTCCTTCTCAAGCTCGAAATATTCAGCCACTCCGCGGGCATACTGGTAACCCTCGATACGGCAGGCGTCGAAGTTCATAGCTCGCTGGCGTGAGGGCTGGTAGGTGTGGAAATAACCCTCGGCGAGGTATCCGGGGACTCCATGCTTGAGGACGCCCAGGTAGCCGGTGTAGCCGTTGACTGTCGACGACGAGCCGTAGAACGTGACGTCGCCCAGTACGCCTTGGCCGACATCGGCCGAGTTGCGGGCCGTCCATGGCTGGTGCTCGACAGCGTGGACGTAGGGCCAAGCGGCCTGGCACATGTCCTTGGAGCCGGAGGCGTAGTCGAAGGAATTGGTACCGCGGTAGAAGAACGCCAGGTAGTTGGTGATTGGGCCGTCGTTGGAAGCGGCGTTGGAGTGAACGGAGATGAACATGTCGAAGTTGTTCATCTCGGCCTCCATGGCGATCTCGCTCAGGTTGCGGTTGCACACGTTGGCGTTATCGGGATCGTGAGGGTAAGGACCGGCCATAACGTGGCTCATGACAACATTGTTCTCGAGGTCGAGGGCGGCGCCCACACGGTAGGGGTTGTCGTTGTCCTGATTGAGGGAGCGGTCGAAGGTCAACCCGTAGTCGTCGACGAGACGGTCGAGCAGGGCGTACATCTTACGCAGGTTGGTATTGGTCTCGTAGAACAGGGTGGTGTCGGGGGAGTTGGCGTAGGAACCGCTCTTGGTACCCGGGTCGAGGGCTTGCACCTTGCCGTCAATTTCACGCAAGGTCATCATGGGACGGTCGTTGCTGGTCCAGGAGCCATGACCGGGGTTGAGGTATACGCGCAGGTCCTCAGCGTCCTGCCCGTAGGCCGAGGCGATACCGATTACCGCCATGGCCGCGATTGCTAATATTTTCTTCATAAAGGTAAGGAGCTAAGGGGGTTAACGGTTGATGTTGATAATGTACACTTCGCCGGCCGGGGTGGAGAATGCGATCTTGGAGCCGTCGGCCGAGGGGGTTGGGAACATAGCGATCATGTCGGCAGGAGTGAGGTCCTGAGTGATGCCGTCGAGAGTGGCGGCAACGACGGTGGAGGCAGTGTAGAACTGACCGTCGTCCTCGTCACGCATGCCCACGATAGTGGAGTTGTCGATCCAACGAGGGGCGCGAATCACGCCGATGCGCTGTGGGTTGCTGCCGTCGATGTCGCAAATCCAGCAACCCATCGTTGCGAGGTAGTAGAGCACCTTTGTGCCGTCGGGGCTTACCGAGGGCCAGAGATAGCTTTGGCCATGCTTGCCGTTGGGGTTGATAGCCGTGGTGACGCCGTCGCGGGTGATCATGAGTTGGCCTCGGTGGATGGAAGCTACGGGAACCTCCTCAACCACCTTGTTGTCAAGGGCTTGTGCTTTTAGCTTGAGGTTGTCAACGGCCATCACTTGGTTGCCTCGCACAGCCACTCCGCCCAATTCGCGCGAAGGCTCGACCAATTGCTGGCGGGCCATTGTGGCGGGCTCGACCGACTGGATTGAAGTGAATCGGAAGTGACGCTTGTTGAATGTGCTTTGACGGTAAATAACGGTGCCGTTGTCGGCGATTTTCAGGTCGAGAATGGAGCCGTTGTCGGTCAGGGTCTTCATCTGGCCGTCGTCGAGCGATACGTATCGCAAGGAGCGGTCGGTGTTGGTGGAGATCACCAGCGACTTACCGTCGGGGGCGATAACCGCCTGGTCGACAGAGATCTGGGCGGGAATGACCACTTTCTCGATCGAACCAACCGACAACACTTGAGCGGAAGCCGCCAGCGACATCGCCAGCATCAGTGCCATAATGTTGAAATGTTTCATAAGCAGGGTGTTTTAGATGGTTTTTATCTTATAGTGTTTTATATCAATCGATTGTCTTTGGCCTCACGTGGATTCCATGGTTTAATCGTGTAAAGTTACACAACCTTTTCCATATATTTCACTTTAATTTCCCTTTTTCAGCTTTTTTAACTCCTATATCGCTCATAGCAACTATACACCGAAAAAATTTTTAACCACGATTCTTATGGGTGGCATCACGAAGAAAACCGAAGAAATGAAAGAAATTTCCTGAGCAGCAGCAAAACTGTGTGTTTAAAGCTCATGATTATTGCCAGGGGGGAGCAGTGTTACGACATGGGATGTCGCCATCGGAGCCGTGGGACTCATACACACAGTTTTGCAGGTGACCCCGTTTTTTTGTAATTTTGGGGCATGAAGGTTAAGGAATTGAGAAATTCGGTGGTGAAGAGGTTGCAGGCGCTGTATCCCGAGAGGGAGGCGCGAGCGATAGAGCGTGAGGTAACCCGTGCAGCCCTACGCATGTCGCCGGTCGAGGCCGTGATGCACGAGGGCGACGAGGTATCGGAATTCGCTGAGTCGCAAGTGGATAAGATCATAGAGCGGTTGTTGCGCTGGGAACCGGTGCAGTACGTCACCGGACAAGCCTGGTTTTACGGTTATCCGTTCAAGGTCACTCCGGCCACACTCATCCCACGGCCCGAAACCGAGGAACTCGTGGATATCATCGTGAAACAAAACAGCGACCGCCCCGACCTGCGCGTGCTCGACATCTGTACCGGCAGCGGCTGCATCGCCATTGCCCTGGCTCGGGCTTTGCGTTTCCCGCAAGTGACGGCCATCGACCTGTTTCCCGACACATTAGCAGTAGCGGAGGAAAACGCCAAGTCGCTGAAAGCCAAGGTGAAATTCATCGAGGCCGACGCTCTTAACCTTCCCGCTGAGTCGGGTCGCCGTTACAATATCATTGTGTCCAACCCTCCATATGTTGGCTACAGCGAACGGGCCGAGATGCGACCAAATGTCACGGAATACGAGCCAGACCGCGCCCTTTACGTACCTGATGACGACCCCCTGAAATTTTATCGCGCAATCTTAACCTACGCCACGACAGCGCTTGCCGAGGGAGGCCGCATTTACCTTGAAATCAACCCATTGCATGCCAAAGAATTGGAATCATTGGCTCTCTCGAATTTCCCGGAAGCTAAGGTGAACTTTATCCCCGACACCCCTACTCCGCGCTTGTTGATCATCACCCCACGTAATTAGCAGCAGGCGGTGATGAGTTTGCCGTTGCCTTCGAGGGTGATGTCGCGACGTATTTCGCCGGGGATCAAGAGGGTTTGGCCGCGGGAGATGTGGTCGAAGCTAACGGGCGTGCGCACCTCCAGGGTACCTTCCACGCAGGTCATCGTAAGGAAACTCTCACGGGGCGGACGGAGGTCCATATGGCCGTCGACGGTCAATTTACGCACCTCAAACACAGGGCATTGCACGAGCACTTCCTCCCCCCTGGCCACCTGTCGAGGCGTCTCTCGATAGTCGTCGCGCAAGCGATAGTCGATGGCCTCGGCCGCGATCTCGGTGTGGAGCTCGCGTGGCTTGCCGTTGCTGTCGAGGCGGTTGTAGTCGAAGATGCGATAGGTGATGTCGCTACTTTGCTGCACCTCGAGCAAAAGGTTGCCGGCGCCGATGGCGTGCACGCGTCCCGATGGGATGTAAAACACGTCGCCGGGGGCCGTACTATGTTGAGCCACAGAGTCCAAGATGGTGCCGTCGGCCACTTTCGCCCTGTACTCCTGGGAGGTGATAGCTCGCGAGAAACCGGAAAGGATTTTTGCGTCGCCGTGCGTGGCGATGATGTACCACATCTCGGTTTTGCCAGCGCAGTTGTGGCGACGACGGGCGATTAGTTCGCCGGGATGCACCTGAAGCGAGAGATCACGCTTGGCGTCAATAAACTTGATAAGCAACGGGAAATCAGCCCCATATAGCGAAAACACGCGGCGTCCCAGCAGACGCTCGCCCAGCAGATTGACCAATTCGCTCAATTTCATCCCCGCGTAAGGGCCGTCGATCACAGTAGTCTCGTGGCCGGGGATTGCCGAGATTTCCCAACTCTCCCCCACGCATTCCTGCTCGATGGGCTCGCCCTTGTAGGTAGCTATGCATTCGCCGCCCCAAATGACTGATTTATAGAGGGGTTGAAAACGCAAGGGGCGTAACGGCTCGCGGCTCACAACGGGGCACACGGGATGCTCCTCGTGGTGTCGTGGATGGCGTGGCTCCTCGCGTCGTTTGGTGGATAATGTGCGCTGTACTTTTTCAGTCATTAGTCGGCTTTTGGGCGAATGAGCCGCAAAGATACGCAAAATCCGCGACACTCGCAACTCCCCTCCACCTAACCTCGCCTGAAACGCTCATAAGCGTATGCGGCAGCCTTGGCGGGCCGGCTCTTGGACGGCCCTCGCCACGGGAAGTTACCCAATTTGTTGTGGGCCGCCGAACGTCGGCCCTGCCAGGCTGAGCTGACGCTTATGGCAAGCGGGAGATGGGGATGTCGTGCTGGTGGAGGCGACGGGCGTGCAGGCGGTTGGTGAAGAAGAAAATGAAGCTTTTCACGGGTCGCGGGAGAGCGCGCTTGAGGCGGCTACGCCAGTCGGTGCCGGGTTTAGTCCACGAGCCGAGGTAACAGTGGGAGCAGTAGGCCCGGGGATGACGTATCCAGCCCACACGGTCGCGAGAGTTGAAATACTCACGCGGGAACACCTTAATCACCTTGTCATCCTCCTGATAATCCTCCCCCGGGAGAACGTATTCAAAGCGATACCGGTGATATAGCTCCTGGCCAAACACGCGTGGCAACGGTAGCATATCCAACTCCCCGTCGGGCTTTACAAAAGGTCGATCCTTGTATCGCTCAAGCACTTGGCCAATCCACTTGCAACCTTTCTCGGCGCCGATGACGGCGGCCTCGAACGCCCCCACAAAGTCCTGCCCGACAAAATAAGGCAGGTGAAGCAGGTCGTCGAATGAACGGAACACGCGCACGTCGCTGTCCAAGTATATCCCACCATAATTATATAAGGCGTAGAGACGGATATAGTCGGCTGCGAAAGCGTATTTGCGCTCGCGGAAAGCCTCTGAGGTCCAACGGGTAGATTCGATATCAAATCGATTTCGATCCCAAAGCACCACCTCGTAATCGGGTAGCACCTGTTTCCACGTGTCGAGGCATTCCTGAATATCGGCCGGATAAGGGTCACCCGAGAGCCAGCAGAGGTGAATTTTCTTAGGTATCATATCGCAAAGATAACACTTTTTTCCTAAATTACCGCATCTTGACCAGGCGCGTTGTGCGGCCGTCGCGGGTAGTAGCCACCAAGAGGCCCGGTGCTACACCATGGAGGTCTAATTGGCCCAGGGTGGCGTCGCCGAAGTCGTAAGAGCCAGCAAGACGACCGTCGACAGTGTACAACGTCAACTTGCCAAGGGCCTTGGAGGAACTGATGGCGGCGATGTCGCGGGCCGGATTGGGAAAGACGTTGATCACGTCCTTCTCAGCCTCGGCGGCAGGTGCCATGATTCCCGATTCGGGTAGCGTGGCCCCCTTGGCCTTGATCTCGTATAGGCCATAGCCGTGGCCCATGGTGTAGTTGTATAAATAATAGTAGTCGTCGGCCATCTTCACGGGTTTCATGAAGGTGCCGGTCGAGGCGTTGGCGGTGTAGCCGGTGGTGCCCAGGGGGTCGAATGTGAGCAAGGGAGTGTTTCCACCGGTGATGTCGCGTACGGCGAAGCCGCCGTTATAGTTGGTCCCGCTGGGATGGCATAGGATCTCGTGGCCGCCGATCGACAAGTAAGCGCCTCCACACGACGAGTTGCGTGAGGGCTGGGTGGGAAAGGTCGACGATGTGAAGTAGGATCCCTTGTCCTCGCCGTCCCACAGGTAGTAGCCGTCGCTACGCACCATATATATAAATTTGTCGGGGCTCTCCATGGGCATGATCCACGAGGCGGTAGAGCCGGCGATCGATACCGTATACTCCTGCACGTCGACAAGCTCGCCGTTGGCTATATGCACACGGGCTACCGTGTAGGAGCGGTTGGGCAGAAAGTAGATGTAGCCACCCTCGGGCGAGAACACGTCGCCGCAAGCCGACACAAAGTGGTTGCCGCCGCTGCACGTGAGCTGGAAGTCGACCTCAACGGGTACGCTCGATCCGTACTTGAAGAGCCTCACCTTGGAGGGGGTGGCATTGATGGTCTCCTCGTAACGGAGGATGAGGTTTTGGGCGTCGTCGGTGCAGATGCCGTGCATGGGCGTGCCGCCGAACTCGGTGTCGCTCTGGGGAATCACGATAGCGTCCTCGCATTGCTCATCAAAGAGCAGGATCGACTTGGTGCCGTAGTCGCTCACGTACCACACGCCGTCGACCACCGCGGCCATCTCGCCCGTGGTGTAAGTATCGGCCGTTTTCGAGGGGTAGTTGGCGGGCAAATTGTCCTGCACCGAGGATCTCGACCACAGTACCGCGCCCTCGAGTTCCACAGGGTCGGGGGCAGGCTCAGGGATTGTGGGCTCGTCCAATTCGGGCATCTCCTCGGGGCGCAAGTAGTCGCAGGTCATCATGAATGCGCCCATGGCCCCGTACTTCTTGTAATTGGCCTCGGAGTTGACCGTCCAGACGGCCACGTCGAGCCCGGCGGTGCGATACTTCAGGGCGATCTCCTCGGTCAAGGCGCTGGCCTCAAAGCTGGGGTTGAAATCGTATTCGACGCAGCTGTTAAACTTGGTTTCGCTGTCGGACGACAACAGATATTGGCAAGTGGCGCCGGGGTAGTTGTTGCGGATATGTCGCAGGGAGGCCAGCATGGAGGTGAGGAAAATGGCCTTGTCCTCCAAGCATCGGTCCTTGACCAATTGGTAGAGGCCGTCGAAATTGCTCATGTCGTTGGTGTTGATGCCGGTGGTCCACTTCAATTCGATCATCGGGAACACCCCGTACTCGACGCAGATATCGAGATATTCGGCGACGGTGCAAATCTTGCCGGTGTAGGTCACGCCTCCGCGGGTTTGGGTGAGGGTGAGAGCCTGCAGTTCCTCGAGGGTTGACGAAGCGATAGTCAACGACTGGTCGCAGAGCGAGGCAGTAGTCTCGTCGTGGCAGATCACGTACTGGCCGTCGCTGGTAACACGCACGTCGCACTCGAGTCCGTCGTACTTGTAGTACTCGGCGCCGTTACGGAACGCTTCCACGGTGTTTGCGACACCTCGGTAAGAACCGCGATGGCCCACAAAAATCGGTTTCCACGCCCAAGCGTTTACAGCGGCCGTAACCGCCAAGATAGCAATAATCAGTGTTCGTTTCATGGTGAAGGGTAGAAAAAAGTATTGGTGAGTTATAGATGAAAGTGCGTTATGGGTGGAGGAGGGCGTCGAATTCGGCCGGCGATTGGAGCAGGCGTAGGCCTTCGAGGTAGATGGGGTTTTGGGGGTTGTAGATTTGGAAGTAGGCCGGGGTGTCGAAGAGGTCGCGGCCGATCATCGCCTTGACGATTGCCTCAAGCGTGGGTCGCGAGATCTGGTACTGCTCGTCGTTGTATTCCACGTCGCTCGACGCCTTGGCGATCAGGCCCTGCATCAATTCTGGCGTCACCTCAAAATTATCGATGAATTTCTCGACGGTGGGATACTGTTTTTTGAGTGCCTTGCGGTTGTCGTCGACGTATTTGATGCAATACTGGTTGATCACGCCCTTGGCCACGAGGTCGCGGTAATAGGGGGTATAGAAGGCTGTGTCGAGCGGCACGAAGCGGTCGGGCATGATGCCACCGCCGCCGTACACGGGGCGGTGGAGGCGCAACGTCTGGTACACCTCGGTGGAGTCGAGGCGGATGGAGTCGAGGTGCATCAATTCGCCCGAGTCGAATCGGTCGCGCATGTCGTGGTTGTAGGCCTCGTCGTCGCCCTTGGTGTAGGGTTTCTGGATGCAGCGGCCCGAGGGGGTGTAGTAGCGCGAGGTGGTGAGGCGTATCATCGAGCCGTCGGGGAACGGCATGGGACGCTGCACAAGGCCCTTTCCGAACGTGCGCCGGCCCACAATCAAGGCGCGGTCGTTGTCCTGGAGAGCGCCTGAGAGAATCTCGGCAGCCGAGGCCGAGTATTGGTTGACGAGGACCACGACACGGCCGTCACGCCAGTCGCCAGTGCGTTCGGCGGTGAAACTCGTGGGAGCTGTGACGCGGCCGCGAGTGGAGACGATGGGGTCGCCATACTCCAAGAAGCGCTCGGCGATTTTGGGGGCCGGACCCATATAGCCGCCGCCGTTGTCCTGCAGGTCGATGATAAGGTCGACAGCGCCTTTCTTTTTCAGGTCGTCGAGGGCTTTGGAGAACTCGTCGTAGGTGTTCTCGCCGAAACGGGCCACGCGGATGTAGCCGATGCCGGGAGCGGCCATGTAGGCGGCATCAATCGAGTAGATGGGGATATCGTCGCGGGTGACGCGGAAGTGGATCGGCTCAGCCACGCCACGGCGTAGCACCTTGAGGTCGACCGTGGTGCCTTTGGGACCGCGCAGGTGCTTGATCACCTCGCTGTTTTTCATCTTCACGCCCGCGATGGCGGTGTCGTTGGCGGCGATGATTTTGTCGCCGGCCAGGATGCCCACAGCCTCGGAGGGTCCGCCGGCCGTCGTCTGGATAACGAACAGGGTGTCCTGCAGCATGTTGAACTGAATGCCGATGCCCGAGAACCCGCCGTCGAGTTTTTCGGTCATCTCTTTGGTTTCCGAGGCGTCGGAGTAGGAGGAATGAGGGTCCAAGTCCTTGAGCATGGCCTTGATGCCGTCCTCGACCAGTTGGCCCGAGGGAACCGAGTCGACATAGAAACTTTCGATGATGGCAAACGCATAGCGCAGCTTGTCGGCCGAGGTAAACTCGCGCTGCGAAGCTGATTGGGGAGAGTAGGAAGCTGCGGTGGAAGCAAGTGCAAGGGTGGCTAACGCTATGAAGGGTAGCAGGATACGTTTCATTGTTTGGTAGGAATATAGGGTGATATGTCGTGACCGTGGTGGGCGAGCTCGCGCACCATCGACGACGATACGTAAGATAATTCAGGTAAGGTGGGAATGAAGATGGTTTCGATACCCGCGAGGCGACGGTTGATGTCGGCCAGGGTCATTTCGGCTTCGAAATCCTTGACCGAGCGCACTCCGCGCAGCAGGAATCGGCAGGCGTGATCGCGGGCGGCGTCGACGGTGAGCCCAGTGTAGGTGATCACCTCCACGCGAGGCTCGGAGGCGTATAATTCTTGGATGCTTTGGAGCGTGCCAGCGGCACCGGGCTTGTCGATATTTTCGCCGATGGCGATGACGATTTTGTCCACCAAGGGGAGAGCGCGCTCCACGATCGACGCGTGGCCGATGGTGAACGGGTTGAACGACCCGGCGAACATCGCGACTCTTGTCGACTCGTGATGGCCGTCCAAGGCCGGCCCCCCTAAGGCCCCACCTGGGGATGGCTTGCGATGGCCGTCCAAGGCCGGCCCCCCTAAGGCCCCACCTGGGGATGGCTTGTGATGGCCGTCCAAGGCCGGCCCCCCTAAGGCTCCCCCTGGGACTGATGCGTTATGAGATTTGGGAGTCATCTTCCACTACGAGGTTATCAATGATGAAATTTTGGCGCTCGGGGGTGTTTTTGCCCATGTAGAACTCCAACAACTGGGCCACGGCGTCCTCCTTGCGCAGGTTGACGCGGTCGGCTCGCATGTTGGGGCCGATGAATTCGCGAAACTCCTCCGGGGAGATCTCGCCCAGGCCCTTGAATCGTGTGATCTCGGCGTTTTGCCCCAGACGCTCGATGGCGGCGAGGCGCTCCTCGTCGGTGTAGCAATAGTAGATCTCCGAGTCGACATTCTTGGGGGCCGAGCCGCCGCGACGCTTGGACGTGCGCTTGTCGCGCACGCGGAACAACGGGGTCTGCAGCACGTATACGTGGCCTTTCTTGATCAGGTCGGGGTAGAATTGCAGGAAGAAGGTCAACAGCAGCAAGCGGATGTGCATTCCGTCGACATCGGCATCGGTGGCGATGATCACGTTGTTGTAGCGCAGGCCGTCGATGCCGTCCTCGAGGTTGAGGGCGGCTTGCAACAGCGCGAATTCCTCGTTTTTGGCTATGACCACCTGGCCCTCACCGTAGGTGTTGAGCGGCTTGCCACGCAGGGAGAAGACGGCTTGCGTCTCCACGTTGCGTATCTTGGTGATTGAGCCGGATGCCGAGTCGCCCTCGGTGATGAAGATTGACGAGGCTTGCTTTTTCATCTCGTCGCCGCGGGTGTCGTTGAGGTGGATCGAGCAGTCGAGCAGCTTGCGGTTGTGCACGTTGATCTTCTTGGCGCGCTCGCGGGTGGCCTTGGTGGCCGCGGCCATAGCCTTGCGCTCGCGTTCGCTCAGCTGCACCTTTTTGAGGATCTCTTCAGCGGTTTCGGGATTCTTGTGGAGGTAATTGTCGAGCTCTTTTTTGATGAAATCGCCCACGAATTTTGCCACCGTTGGGCCCTCGGGACCCATGTCGCGCGAGCCGAGCTTGGTTTTGGTCTGGGATTCAAACACCGGTTCCTCCACTTTGATGGCCACGGCGGCTACCATGCCGTTGCGTATGTCGGAATAATCGAAACTTTTCTGGAAATGCTCCTTGATCGTGCGCGACACCGACTCCTTGAACGCGGCCAGATGTGTGCCACCCTGGGTGGTGTGCTGGCCGTTGACGAATGAGTAATACTCCTCGCCGTACTGGTTGGCGTGGGTGATGGCCACCTCGATGTCGTCGCCCTTGAGGTGGATAGGCGGGTAGAGGGGGTCTTTGGTGAGGTTTTCGCCCAGGAGGTCGAGCAGGCCGTTGCGCGAGCGGTAGGTCTTGCCGTTGAACACCATCTGCAGGCCGGTGTTGAGGAAGGTGTAATTCTTCACCAGCGGCACGATCCACTCGTCGTGGTATTGGTAGTCGCGGAAGATGGTGTTGTCGGGGGTGAAGCGCACGAGCGTGCCGTTGGGCTCCTCCGTGGGCTCGATGTCGCTCTCCTCAAGCAGCTCGCCGGCCGAGAAACGCGCGCGTTTCATCTGGCCGTCGCGCACGCTCATGATCTCAAACGATGTCGACAGCGCGTTGACGGCCTTGATACCCACGCCGTTGAGCCCGACCGACTTCTTGAACGCCTTGGAGTCGTACTTGCCGCCGGTGTTCATCTTGGAGGCCACGTCGACCACCTTGCCCAGGGGCACGCCGCGTCCAAAATCGCGCACGGCCACGCTCCCGTCGACGATATCCACGGTGATGCGCTTGCCGAAGCCCATCATATACTCGTCGATAGCGTTGTCAAGCACCTCTTTCAGAAGCACATAGATGCCGTCGTCGGCGTTGGAGCCGTCGCCCAGCTTGCCGATGTACATGCCGGGGCGCAGCCTGATGTGTTCCTTCCATTCGAGGGTTTTGATGGCGTCGTCGCCGTAATCGGCGTCAATAGCCTCGGGGGTTGTGGGGTCGAAGAGATCGTCGCTCATGATTTAGATGTTGTTTAACTCACAAAGTTACGAAATTTTTTCCAAATTTCTTGAATCGGCAAAGGAGGAAAGGATAAAAGGAGGAAAGAAAGGGGGTAAAGAGGGAAAGATGGAAGGGGAAGGGGAAGGGATAAAAAAGCGGGAAGAGTAGACGGGGATTAACGGCCGCGGTCGACGCGGGTGACGGCTCGGTACTTGATCTGGAGGTTGAGCCACGGCGTGCAGTAGTTGTAGAGGTAAGCCTCAGTGCCGTCGGGGAGGACGCACGGCCACACGGCATATTGCCAATGCTCAATGCGGTCGACGGGATGGATGCGGTAAAGCAACTCGCGGATGGGCGACCACCCGGGCGTGCGTTCGCCGAAGGTTAGCGTCCAGTTGTAAGGCTCATTTTCCGTGCCCACCATCAGGGGCCAGATGCCGCGCAAGTCGTTGTCACCCGGAATTTTAGGCCACTGGTCGAAGGGCAGGCCTTCGAGGCATTTGGGGATGGTCAGGATCACCTTGCCGTCGAGGTCGGGACGGTAGTAACTTGTCAATTGATGTTGCACGCTGGTGAGGAACAACTCGTTGCTGTAGCGGTGAGGGATCCACGCGGTCCACCACGGGGCCATGTCCACCAGGGGCAATTCCGCTACCAAGGCGAGCTTCTCGCCCGTGGCCAGGGGCGCCACCATCTTTCGCTGCTCCTGGCTATAACGCCATTGCAACGATATCAGCCCTGCCATAAACGCGGCCGAAAGCAGGCACGTCACGGCCGTCGTCACCCACCATGCCCAACCGCGGCGTATCGTCACCCCGCGCCACAGCATGGCGCCAATGGCCACCAGCGTGAACAGGTACATCGGCCACGCCACTCGCTCGAAGGCGAACATTGACACTCCCGTCCCCCAACTCAACACGGCGCCAGCAATCCATGGCCATAGTCGCACCAACTCGTCGCGGGTCCACACCCATCCCTTGCGCCAGCCCATGTACAGCGCCACGACCGACACCGCGAAGAGGGGCCAAGCGCCGTAGATGATGCGCGTGATGGAGTATTGGAGTAGATCAAGCCACTCCCCGTCGGGGCCCTCGTAGCTCATGCGCCACAACGTTCCCGGCCCCCAGGTGGGGAGAAATCCCACGAAAAGCACCAAAAAGATTGTGAGCCGGCGACGCCGATTTTTTCGGCTTATTAACGGTATTAAGCTGAGTATCAGAAGAATTACAGCAAAGCCCTCATGCCACCACCCCGCAAGGAAGGCCGTGAGGCCCAGTATCCACATTTGCCCCTTGGTTAGGCCGGCAATGCGATAAAAATAGAGCCGCATATACACGAGCGAGAGTATTGAAGGCGGCGCGTAATTGATCAGAAAGTCAACCGACTGCATGTTGTCGCCCCAGGGTAGCCAGAACCATTGCGTGAGGAAGAGGGCCGTCTGCGACAGCAAGTTGCACAGCCCTTTGCGGCCACCGATTGCCCACACGAGAGCCTGCCATAGCGTCACCACAAACACTCCGCAGATTAGCTGTGTCAACCACCACGGCAACAGGTTGAGCGAGTAGACAAGAAGATGCGACAGTCGGCAATTGAAGTAGATGTAGTGGTCGTGGAACGATTTGAGCACGTCGCTGAAGGTCTCCACCGGGGTTTTCTCGAGGTACATAAGGAAGTACCAATAATCGTCGCTCCACGGCTCGCAGATGATGCGCCACGCCACCGTCGCGGCGGCCAAGATGGCGACGACGGCCCATGCCGCGGGCGAGGCGCCCACGCTCCTTGACTGCTCGCGGGCGGGGGCGCCCACGCTCCTTGACTGTTGCTTCACTTCGCTCATGGCAGGTCGACAGCTATAATTTCACGATTGCGATCCAGCCGCCGGGCTTTCGGTAGCCAGTATAGCCAAATGGTGTCGGGACCTACCTCCACCGCTTCTTCATACATGTTGATCTCCATCTTGCATTCCCCGCTACGCCCAGCGACAAAATTCACCAGGCGATAAATGGGATTTGTGGCCCAAGTATCGGGAGCGAATGTGACGATTATTCGGTTGTCGGCCAGACGATTGCGAAAAATAAGAT
The DNA here is from genome assembly GCA_020859755.1 of Bacteroidales bacterium. Classification (GTDB taxonomy): domain Bacteria; phylum Bacteroidota; class Bacteroidia; order Bacteroidales; family Muribaculaceae; genus JAJPXC01. Next base: position 36,649 of record JAJBVP010000090.1, read on the forward strand.
ATCCATTGGACACCATGGCGTCGCCATTACCGTCCACAGGCTTCCATTGACCCTTTCCCATGCATGTGGGCAACACTTTTATGCTCCCCTTTCGGGATGTATAGCCCATCATATCGAGGTCGAAAGAGGAGGTGGACGTTTGTGGAATCTGCAGCGTCCACCACGGGATTTCGCGGAGAGGGAGCACATCGTGGTAGACAACGCGTGTGGGAGCATCGGCTACCAAACGGTCCAATAGCAACGTCTCTTGGGAACAGCGCCGTTGCACCACGGCCACCGAGACAACCGAGGAACACAATGCCGTAAAGGCCACCACAGCCAGCGCCAATTTCCGCTGGCGCCACCAGGGGAACATCTCCCATAACGTGCTGAACAAGAGCACGGCTCCAAACAATGTACAAAACCACAGCACCCTCCCGCGAGCCCCTACCCACAAGGCCAAACAATAAGAAAAAATCATGGCACTTATCCACACCGCATTGCTCTTGGCCCAACTTAGCACAAGTTTCCATCCGGCCTTCCATGCGGCCAAAAGTAATGCCAAGAGGCCCATATAGAGGCCATAGCTTTCCAGCACGATGTTGACGAGAACGTACTGAGACATTCCCGAGGAAGAAAATTGGAATTCGCCGATGCGGTAGAGGTTTCCAGGGGAGAAGAGGAACAATAGCGCCATCACCACCATCAACAACCACTGGCCACGGTACCACCAGCGGCGCGGTCCCCAGAATTGGGGTGTGCAAAACAGTGCGGCGGCCAAGGGGAGCGACACTCCTTCGTGGCTGCAGCCAGTGAAAAAAGCTACCACCCACGGGAGCCACGCCCAACGACGCGTCACGAGCGTTCGTCGCCACATTAACGCCATCGTGAGCGCCAACGCCGCTGGCACGAAATAATTGAATGCGTAATCACTTCCAGCCATGTTGTCCTGCAATGGCAAGGTCACCCACAGGGTAAGCCACATCACGGCCACGAAGCCCGGCGATCGCCAAGCCTGGGCACCGGCGGCAGCCCACGCCGCGAGCATGAACATGCAGGCCAAGCACAGGCCCAGCAGAGTGCGGGTAATCCACGCCGGGACGAGGTTGGAGAGCGTCTGCAGGTGGTTGCCCAGGCGAGCCGGGGTGTAAAGATGATGATTGCGGATGGCCAGCACGGCGTCGCCAATAGTCTCAATCTTAGGACCGTGATCAAACCAAAAACCCTCGGTCGATTCTGGGATATATTGGTATTGCCGGTCGTCGACGCAAGGCACGCACACCACCTGCCAAGCCACCATCCCGGCAGAGAGCAACGCCCACATCACCACCACCCACAGCCACCGAGGGCAATGGGACCTGTAGGCCTTATAGGGTCTATGGGGCTTATAGGGCATTTCTGGCATTATGGCTTATAAGGCTAATGGGGCTAATAGGAGGCTTATAAGGCTTATGGGGCTAAATGAAAAAAGCTGGCCGCCGATGGGGCGGACAGCTTTATCTCGTTTTTAGTAGGTGTTGTGCCTGAAGTCACTGATTATTCAGCAACAGCGGGAGTCTCCTCAACAACAACTGCGGTGTCGGCAGCTCCGCTATCGGGGGTAGCAACCTCCTCCTCAACTACAGCAACCTCCTCAACAGCGGCGGTGTCGGTAGCCTCGGCAGCCTTATCGGAGCTACCGCAGGAGAACAAAGATACGCTAAAAACAACAGCGAGTAACAAAACTAACTTTTTCATTTTCTTTTTAATTAAAAATAAAACAATATTTCTTTTGCTTCAAAAACGCCACAAAGGTAAGGCTTTTTTTTCATCCACCAAATATTTTTCACGTTTTTTTTCACTCCGCCCCCCCAAAATCCCCATCTCCCCTACTCTCGTATGCACGAATAAATGAACAAACGACATCTCGATGAATCGAAAAAATCGAGTAGACGAGAGGAT
>JAJBVP010000272.1 GCA_020859755.1 Bacteroidales bacterium
CCCCCCCCCCCCGTTTTACGCCCCCCCCACCCCGCCACCCGCCCCGAAGACACCCCTCCGGGCCTCGCAGATGGTACCAAGACCGGAGGGGGGGATGAGTGAACGATGGGGAAAGTTTTGCGGCGGTCACGGTTTTCAGTGACTGGAATGCGGCGCATTCTTCCCAAATTCGCGTTACAACTTAACTCTTACCGATTATGAAACGTTTTTTGATACTCGCCACCGTGGCGATCTCCCTCTGCGCATTCCCCACCGAAGCCCCCGCTCAGGGCTTCCTGAAAAAGCTTGGCAAAGCCGCTTCCAAGCTTGAATCCTCGATGTCAGGCCAGGACAAGAGCCAAGTAAAGAAAGAGGACAACCTCGTGCCGATGCCGGGGGTTACTCTCCAAGTGATAGACGTGTACCACGACGGACTGGGGGCGACAGTCGACTTCTCGGTCACCAACACCTCTTCCAACGTCTATGATCTCACTTTTAACGGCACCGACGGACTGGACGCTTGGGCCAAGTCGCAAGCTGTAGGCGGCGACGGCCAAGCCCGCGCTTGCTTTGTGAAATATATGGGCGACAAATCGTCGATGGACATGATCACCCGATATCGTCTCCTCCCCAACAGCACGGCCCGCGGCTCATTCAAAATTCAAAATCTGGCTCGCACAGTCACCTCCCTCAACGGCATTTCCATCGCCGGATTGTGGCAAGCCAACGAGGACAACAACAACCACAACTTCCGCTTTACAATCACCGATCCGCTCGCCATCACCACCCCGGCCAACACCACGCATGACAACGTCTTCTGCACGCTCCCATGGCTTCACGTCTCCTACGACAAGGCCGAACGCCGCGGCAACAACGTGTTCTTCCATTTCACCATCCAAAACATAGGCCAACAGGCGATCACCCTTCGCCCCAATATGGGATTTGTGAAAGATTGCAACGGCAAGGAGGATTATACCTTCGGCATGATCATCAACGGCAAAGAGCTGGGCAATTACGACAACGTCACCTTCGAGCCGGGACAACCCGTCAAGGGGGCTTTCGCCGTCGCCAGCGTTCCCACCACGGTCACATCGATGGACGAGGTGCTGTGGATGCTCGAGCGACCCGAATATTTCATCCAAGTACAATACCCCGCAATACCCGCAAAATGAACAGAATAGTCACTTTTTTGGCCTCCACCTTCATCTCAGCGCTGGGAGCTGTGGCCACTTCGCCCGACGGAGTGTTCACCTACACTTTCAGCTCCGGTTCCAGCCCAATTGCCATGATCACCGGTTACGCCCGGGAATACACCGACGCGCAACTGGTGATCCCCGACGAGGTCACGCTCAACGGGGTCACCTACACGGTCACCACCGCCTCGGGCCTCGATGGCAACCCCTATATCACCGAAGTGTCGATCGGCAAGAATCTAAAGTCGTGCATGACCTTCCGCAACTGCTCCTCCCTCACCCGCTTTGCGGTGGACAGCGACAACCCTTACATCATGGTGCTCGACGATGCGTGGCTATGCCAAAACTATCAGCCCAAGGGCACTCCCTATCTATGGACCTTAGCGGCCGGGGCAGCCACGGGCGACGTCACCATCCCCTCCTCTATTGTCAATATATACGACGGAGCGTTTAACGGCTGCGACATCGATTGCCTTACGTTCACCTCCTGCGTGGTGTCTGCCTCCTCGCTTATCCAAGCCGCCGGCATATATGACGCCAACCACGACTACCTCGGCTGGGAAGTCCTTGGCACGATTCGCCAGTACGCCTTGGCCGACAACCTCACCCAATGGGCCAACGGCAAGAAATACTTCATTGAGGGTGAGGCACTTTATGGATGCTATTACAACGGCCTTACCACCTCTGTGTCACTGATCAGCATGCCTATGAGCACCACTCGTACCGAGCTCATTATAAGCGACAGCTGTGACCGTATCGGCGCGTTCGCTCTAGGCGCTGTCGGCAGCCTGCGCAACCTTGTTATCCCCTCATCGGTTACCCTGATGAGTGAATACACATTCGCCTACGACCGCAATCACTACTCGTCCCACCTCAAAAACATTGTTATTGGCGCGGGACTAAAGGAGGTGTATCTGCCCACCACCGCCAACACCATCGCCACCGTACACTGCAAGTCCACCACGCCGCCCGATGTTTATGGAATCATCTTCTGGGAAAGCGAAACGGAGCTGGAAGCCGGCGGCGTTGACCATCTCTACGTGCCAGAGGAGGGCTACGAGGCCTATAGCTCGCATAAGTCGTGGGGCTTGATACCCGAAATCGCTATTTATGATATTGAAGGCCCCGGAATCGGCTCATCATCCTCCGACACAGGCACCACCGTCACCTGGCATGCCTCCAACGTCCAGGATACCGATTATTATACAGTGAGAGCCTTTGGCGACGCCTCCCTTGAGCAACTGGTAGAGGAGCAAACCGTCAACCTCGGCGCACGCAACGCCCAAGCCACCTCTTGTGCCTTTCAAAATCTGGAGCCGTACACCGACTATTGGGTGACGATCGAGGGTATCGATTACGACGGGCAGCCCTGCTACTTCGACTACCTCGCCATCCACACCGGCTCCACGTCCTCCATCCCATTGGTTCCCGAGGACACCACCAGCGCCTCCACCCCCAACGACTCGCCCTCCTACTACGACCTCTCCGGGCGACGCCTCCCCCACCCCATCCCTGGCATCAACCTCGTCCTCACCCCCACCGGCACCTACCTCAAGCGCCTCAACCGCTAACCCCACTTCACCCCACCAATCCTCCACGAGAAAGCCTCCGCAACAACTGTTACGGAGGCTTTCTCGTGGAGTATAGCGGACTCGAACCGCTCACCTCGACACTGCCAGTGTCGCGCTCTAGCCAGATGAGCTAATACCCCATTGGTGGTTTGCGGTGCAAAGTTACGCGTTTTTTCGTAACCACCAAAATTTTGATGAGGAAATTTCTTCTTTCCTCCTTTTATCCTTTCTTCCTTTAATCCTTTCCTCCTTTAATCCTTTAAGTAGGAAAGGGGGGGGTAAGGGAGAGGCTTATTTAATTACGCGGGTGGAGAGGATGCGGATGTCGGCCGTGGGACGGTCGGCGCCGTCGGTTTCGGCTTTCTCGATTTTGTCGACCACGTCCATGCCGTCAATGACCTCGCCAAACACGGTGTACTGGCCGTCCAAGTGGGGTGCGCCGCCCACGTTCTCATATTCGCTGATCTGCTCTTCGGTCAAGGTGGGCTTTTCCATCTTGGCGACAGTGTCCTCAGTTTGGGCGATGAGTTTTTGGCGCAGGTTCTCGAGGCCCTCACGGTCGCCTGCCGACTGCAGGGCTTGGATCTCTTCCATGTGTTCCTGCGCGAGTTTCTGGAATGTCGTTTGCTTGAGGCCGTCGGCCATGCGGCTTTGGATCATCTGTAACTCGGGGCCCTGGAATTTGCGCCCGGTGACAATGTAGAACTGGGAGCCCGACGAGCGGCGCTCGGGGTTAATCTGGTCGCCGGTGCGGGCAGCGGCGAGGGCTCCCCGCTTGTGGAAGTGCTTGGGGTAAACGATCTCGGCAGGCAGGGTGTAGCCGGGGCCTCCGCTACCCAGGTGCTGGCCGGGCTGGGCGGTTTTCGATTCGGGGTCGCCGCACTGGATCATGAATTCCTTGATCACGCGGTGGAACAGGGTGTTGTCGTAATAGCCGTCGGCTACGAGTTTCAGGAAGTTGTCGCGGTGGGCCGGTGTATCGCCGTAGAGGAGCACCTTGATTGGTCCTTCGGTGGTGACGATTTCGACGATGGCCGAGGTGGTGTCGGTAGGTTGGGTCATATCGGTTTTAGTTGAGTTGGCGTCGCTGGCTTGGGCGTTGCACGATGCGCAGGCAAGCAGAGCGACAGCCCAAAGTGATAGTTTCTTGAGCATAGTCAGTTAGGTGTTGGGTAATATGTGGTTACATTCCGTGGGGATGGAGGCGCTTGTAGATGCGTCGGAAATTGTTGTCCTTGGCGTTGAGCTCGTCGACTCGGCTTTCGTAGTCGTCGCCCCAGATGCCTTGCAACAGGGAGCCGATGTAACGGCGCTCGCGGTCGCGGTCGATGGCTGCGGCGATAAGGGTGTCGATAGCTGTGGAGTGGCGCACGGGGTCGATGGCGTGGAGATACCGGGCGGCCGAGGCCAGGAATTGGCCCGAGGCGTCGACGCCGATCATGTTGTCAACGAGATAAGGCATATCGTCGTCCACTGTGCCGATATGGTTGGCGATATATTCGTAGGTGAGGAGCCCATCGGGGTCCTTAGCCAATGTTTTTTTGTCGTTTTCGGTCATGGTTGTAAGATTACCCCGCAAAGATAAAAATAAATTTTGTAATTTTGGGGTATAAGTTTACGTTATATAGTGTATGAAAAGACTGTTTGTACCCATATTGGCGAGTATTTTGGCTATGCAGGCCTGGGCTGGAGTCACCTTTGAGGGCTCGCGGCTGCAAGTGATACAGATTTCGCCCGAGAGCTCAACGGGGCTTAACGCCGTGTACGTGGTGCCCGATTTCGAGGGCGTGACGATGAAGTACACGGCTGCCAGCACGTCGGCCACGGTCACTTGGCAGCGCTACAGCAATCTGGGCGGTGGCTACGCCGAGGATGTGTCGGTGAGCCGCAACGGAGCCGTCACGTCGCTGTCGCTCAGCGGCACCACCGACATGGGCTATATCATCACCGAGGGCACATCCTCCACCTACGTGTGGGTAATCGACTACGCCAAGCATTACCTTGACCTCCAAGGGCTTAACATAGCCGACGAACAGGAGTGTGACATGGCCGCGTTGACCCCTGTGGGCACGGGCGACCGAATCCTTTACTACACCATCAACGGGCAGCAGAAAGAGATCTCCCGCGAATTGACCCTCACCTACTCCACCCAAGAGTACAGCGAGGATAGCGAGGAATACCTAACCGTCACCACCACCTCCTCCTTCGCCTACCTTCAAGAGACCATCCACACCAAGGCCCCACTCTGCTCCACCGATTTCATTCTTTCGGGCGACCGGTTTCTGCGCCAATGGGGACAGGAGCAAAGCGTTGAGAGCGCCGAGTACAGCCCTATAGCTGTCGAGGCTTACACCACGGCCACCGAGGAGGAGCGCGAAGCCGACAACGAGAAGACCGTCGAAGGCTCGCAACTGGGGGGCTCGGCGCCGGTTGTGATCACCTTCAAGGCGGCCGTCACCGAGGCGGCTATCTTCCGCGAGTGGCAATTTTCCGAGTATTCGGAATTCGACGACATATCCCTGAGATTCACCGACTTGGAATTCACCCACACGTTCAACGATGCCGGGACCACTTACGTGCGTTTCATGGCCAGCAACAACGACGGCACCTGCGACTACTACGGCGACACCTATGAGGTATTCGTGGGCGAGTCGGCCCTGCAGTGTCCCAATGTCTTTTCGCCCAATGGCGACGGCGTCAACGACGAATGGAAGGTAAGCTATAAGTCGATAATACGCTTCGAGTGCACGATTTTCAACCGCTGGGGCCAGCAATTGGCCCACTTCACCGACCCGTCGCAAGGCTGGGACGGGAAGGCCGGAGGCAAGGTAGTGCCCTCGGGGGTATATTTCTACGCCATCAAGGCCGAGGGTAGCGACGGCAAGAAGTACAACCTTGGAGGGGATATTAACGTTATCAATTACAAGCAGGGCACCGGCACCTCCTCGGGCGACAGCTCATCCTCCGAGGAATAACTCCCTTCCCGAAATCCACGATAATCCCGAAATCCACGATAATCCCGAAATTCCCGAGATTCCCGAGATCCCCGAAATCCCCGAAAAAACCCTTAAAATTAAAAGCAACAACAATGAAAGCCATCCTGAAGGAAACAATTATGCTTAGCGCGAGCCTGCTGGCTGTCGCATTTCCCGCTTGGAGCGCCGATCCCGTGCCCCTAAAGCCCACCGCCTTCGCGGTTGTTGAAAATCCCGAGGTGCCATTGTCGATGGAATTCGCCGGCAACAAGGTGGCGTTGGACCGCATCGACATGTTCGAGCGTTTGGACCGCGAGCTCACAGCGTTCACCTACACCCACGGCAACACGCTCTTGATGATCAAGCGCGCCAATCGCTATTTCCCCGAAATGGCCCCAATCCTCAAAAAGAACGGCATTCCCATGGACATGCTTTACCTGGCCTGCATCGAGTCGACCCTCAATCCCCGCGCCTATTCGGGAGCCAAGGCCGCGGGCTTGTGGCAGTTCATGGCCGATACCGCCAAGCAGTACGGCCTCGAGGTCAACGACTACGTCGACGAGCGTTACAACACCGAGAAGGCCACCGACGCCGCGTGCCGGTACATGAAGGCGGCCTACCAGAAGTACGGCAACTGGGAATCGGTGGCCGCCAGCTACAATGGGGGCATGGGCCGCATCTCAACCGAGTTGCAGAAGCAATTGGCATCCTCGGCCTACGACCTCTACCTCACCGACGAGACTTCCCGATACATGTTCCGATTGCTCGCCTGCAAGCTCATCATGGACAACCCCAAGGCTTACGGCTACCAGCTCGACCGCCATCAGCTCTACCAGCCTATAGAATGCGACGTGGTGACCGTTGACGGCCCTGTTGACGACTGGGCGGCGTGGGCCAAGGACAAGGGCATCTCCTACATGCAGCTCCGCGACGCCAACCCCTGGATTCGCGCCAAGTCGCTCCCCAACAAGGACGGTAAAACCTACAGCGTGAAGATCCCCAAGGCCGACTCCCTTTCCCGCGCCCGCCAAAAACGCACAGTGTATAACACCAACTGGGTTACGAAATGATGAACGCCACCAAGAAAACGGAAGACTGTAAACTGAAATCGGAAAACTCTCAGCTTACCGTTATCGGCGCTCGCGTACACAACCTGAAAAATATCGACGTCGAGATCCCCCATAACAAGTTGACGGTGATCACCGGCCTGAGCGGGTCGGGCAAGTCGTCGTTGGCCTTCGACACCATCTACGCCGAGGGCCAGCGTCGCTATATCGAGACGTTCTCCTCCTACGCCCGAGGCATGCTCGGGGCTCTGGAGCGACCCGACGTTGACCACGTCGACGGCCTAAGCCCTGTCATCGCCATCGAGCAAAAGACCATCAACCGCAATCCGCGCTCCACTATCGGCACCACCACCGAAATCTACGACTTCCTGCGCTTGCTTTACGCCCGCACGGCCACGGCTCGCTCCTACCTCACCGGCAACCCGATGATCAAGTACACCCAGGAGCAGATCGTGGCGCTGATCGCCGAAAAGTTCGCCGGACGCAAGGTATACATCATGGCCCCGTTGGTCAAAAACCGCAAGGGCCACTACAAGGAGTTGTTCGAAAGTCTGCGCAAGAAGGGCTACCTCCACGTGCGCGTCGACGGCGAGATGCGTGAGCTGATGCCGATGATGAAGGTCGACCGTTACAAAAACCACACCATCGAGCTGGTGGTCGATAAACTCAAGGTGAACCCTGCCGACCCCGACCGCCTGCGCGACACCGTCGAAAACGCCCTTCGTCAAGGCGAGAAACAGCTATCGGTTTACGACCTTGAAAGCGACCAGCTAAGCCATTTCTCACAGCTCTTGATGGACCCCGAGACGGGCCTAAGCTACCGTGAGCCGGCACCTCACAACTTCTCGTTCAACTCCCCCCAAGGCGCTTGCCCGCGATGCAAGGGCCTGGGCACGGTCAATATCGTCGATCGCGAGAAGATTATCCCCAACCCTTCCCTCTCCATCGCCGAAGGGGGGATCGCTCCGCTTGGCAAGAAAACCAACACCATGATTTTCTGGCAGATACAAGCAATCTGCGAGAAATACGGCCACACCATCGACACCCCCATCAAGGACCTCTCGGAGGAAGCCATCAACGACATCCTCAACGGCACCAACGAGCGCCTCGTGATCAAAAACGCCACCATGTCGACCTCCAACTACTTCCTGTCCTACGAAGGCCTGGTGAAGTACATCGAGATGTGGCAACAAGAGGACTCGAGCGCCAAGGCTCAGAAGTGGAGCGGACAGTTTTACTCGCAAGTCGTGTGCCCCGAATGCCACGGCGATCGCCTGTGCCAAGAATCGCTCCACTATTTCATCGACGACAAGACCATCGCCGACCTGGCCCGCATGGACATCGTCGACCTCCACCAGTGGACCACCCACGCCCTACAGCATTTCTCCAAGCAGCACCATGTCGTTGCAAAAGAGATTCTTAAGGAGGTGAACTCGAGGCTCGGTTTCCTGATCGACGTGGGCCTCGACTACCTGTCGCTGTCGCGAGCCTCGGCCACGCTGTCGGGTGGCGAGAGCCAGCGTATACGCCTGGCCACGCATCTCGGCTCGGAGCTGGTCAACGTGCTGTATATCCTCGACGAGCCCAGCATCGGCCTTCACCAGCGCGACAACTTGCGACTGATCAACTCGCTGAAACGCCTGCGCGACGTCTCCAATTCCATTATCGTCGTCGAGCACGACAAGGAGATCATGCTCGAGGCCGATTACGTGATCGACATCGGCCCCAAGGCCGGTCGAAAGGGCGGCGAGGTCGTTTTCCAAGGCACGCCCAAGCAGATGCTAAAAACCGACACCATCACCGCTCGCTACCTCAACGGCTCGCTACAGATTCCCGTGCCGGAGCGCCGCCGCGAGGGCAACGGCAAGTTCATCGAGCTTCTCGGTTGCACGGGCCACAACCTTAAGGGGGTAGATCTACGGCTCCCCCTGGGCACGTTCACCGTCGTAGCCGGCGTGTCGGGTAGCGGCAAGTCGTCGCTGATCAACGCCACATTACAACCCATTCTCAGCCAGAAATTCTACCGATCCTATCAGGAACCGCTGCCCTACCGAGAGATCCGTGGGCTGGAGAACATCGACAAGGTGGTCACTGTCGACCAGTCGCCCCTGGGCAAGTCGCCGCGCAGCAACGCCGCCACCTACACTGGCGTGTTCGCCGACATCCGCTCGCTCTTCGTCAACCTCCCCGAGGCCAAAATCCGCGGATACAAGCCTGGCCGCTTCTCGTTCAACGTCTCCGGGGGCCGCTGCGAGGCATGCTCGGGCAATGGTTACAAAACAATCGAGATGAACTTCCTGCCCGATGTATTGGTTCCCTGCGAGGTGTGCGGAGGCCGTCGTTACAACCGCGAGACCCTGGAGGTGCGCTACAAGGGCAAGTCGATCGCCGACGTGCTCGACATGACCATCAACCAGGCCGTCGAATTTTTCCAAGGGCAGCCCAAAATCCTTGGCAAAATCAAGGTGTTGCAGGACATCGGCCTGGGATACATCAAGCTCGGCCAACCTTCGTCAACCCTATCGGGCGGCGAGAACCAGCGCGTGAAGTTGGCTACCGAGCTGGCAAAAAAGGACACAGGCAAAACCATGTTCATCCTCGACGAGCCTACCACGGGCCTCCACTTCGAGGACATCAACACCCTGCTGGGCGTGCTCAACCGCCTTGTCGAGAAGGGCAACACGGTTGTCGTCATCGAGCACAACCTGGATGTTGTGAAGTCGGCCGACTGGGTGATCGACATGGGTCCTGGCGGAGGCAAGAACGGCGGTACCATCGTCGCCGCGGGCACTCCCGAGACCATCGCCGCCGGCACCTCCCCCACGGCCCTCTATCTCCGCGCCGAGCTCCCCACGCCATAGATACCCATATTTAGGTATTGCGCGCATGGCGAAAAGGGGGTAAATTCGCGCCCGACAAAGATAGACCGTCTACGCTTGCCAGTGCACGTGTACTGGCTGAGCGCGACATTACTTAATTGCTATGCGTTTATCGGATTTGAAACCCGGCGAAACGGGTATTATAGTAAAAATCTTGGGTCACGGCGCTTTCCGCAAGCGCGTGATCGAGATGGGTTTCGTCAAGGGGCGGGAGATCACCCCGTTGCTTTCGGCGCCCATGAGGGATCCGGTAAAATATTCGCTGATGGGATATGAGGTGTCGCTGCGACTGAGCGAGGCGCGGCTCGTGGAGGTGGTGCCGGTAGATGAGGCCCAGGGCGGAATGGGCGAGCACACCAATGTAGAGGTGGAGGAGAACTCGCCGTCGGGCGCCGCGCGTCGCGATCGGCTGCGTGAAATCAACGTGGCGCTTATCGGCAACCCCAACTGCGGCAAGACGTCGCTGTTCAACATTGCCTCGGGCGCCAAGGAGCATGTGGGCAACTATTCGGGAGTGACCGTGGATGCCAAGACAGGCACGTTCCGTCACGGCGACTACACATTCAACCTTGTGGATCTGCCTGGCACCTACTCACTTACCACCTATTCACCCGAGGAGCGGTACGTGCGCAATTACCTGCGCGAGAAATCGCCCGACGTGATCGTCAACGTGGTCGACGCGTCCAACATCGAGCGCAACCTCTACCTCACCACCGAGCTTATCGACATGGACCGCTCGATGGTGATCGCCCTCAACATGTACGACGAGTTGGAAGCCTCGGGGGCGCATCTCGACTATCGCACGTTGGGTCACATGATCGGCGTGCCGATTGTGCCCACGACGGCCAAGACCGGTCAAGGCATCAGCCAATTGTTCGACACGATCATTAAAGTGTACGAGGGTGAGCACGAGGCGGTTAGACACGTGCATGTGTCGCTTGGACGCGACATCGAACGCAGCGTCACCGTCGTTAAGGACGCCCTCAAGCGCGACCCCTACGTCACGCGTCACTTCTCCCCCCGATACCTGGCTATCAAGCTACTTGAGGGCGATGAGCAAGTGGAAAAGCTGGTGGAAGAATCGCCCGACGCCAAGTCGATCGAGCGGCTGTGTGACCAAGAGCGCGAGCGATTGCGCCTGTACAGCCCCGAGGAGGATCTTACGTCGCTGATTGCCAATGAGAAATATGGCTTTATCGCAGGCGCCCTGGCCGAGACCATGGACCGCTCGGGCGAGGAGTCGCCAAGCAACACCCGCATTATCGACGCTTTTGTCACCAACAAGCTATTTGGATTCCCTATCTT
>JAJBVP010000062.1 GCA_020859755.1 Bacteroidales bacterium
CGAATATCAACATTTATTAACGTCCTCCGAGTCAAGAAATTTTAGGACACCTCAGAGCCACGTACACTCTCTTTTTGCACTGGGAGTTGATGGCTGGCCCCCGTGACGACGTGAGCGACACGCCATCAAGCGTCAGCTTGTATTTGCTTGCACCGTATACCTTTAGCGAGCCGTCGGATGAAGTTCCTTTGAGGATGATTTCCGTCTTGTCGACGTCGTTTGTGAGCATATCTACGGTGACGTGAGCACCCGTCTGATAGACCAGGATTTTGTCGTTGGTGGTTGTATAGGAAGCCGAGGTGCCGTTGTAGGTGATGGTCAGCACGTTGGAGAACGTGTTGAGCTCGTGGTAGATATCCTTGTCGGAGCCGTAATCCGAGGCCTTGGAGGTGTCGGAGGCGGTTTGACCGTCCCACGCCGTTATGGAGGAGTCGAAAGAAGGGTCGGTGCCGTCGACCGAAGTCGAGCCAGATGACGAGCCACCACCGGGGGCACCTTCCGAGTAGGATGGTTCGTCGGTTGCGCAACCAATGATGAGGGCGGCCAATGCCAGCCCCGAGAGAATGAGTGTAAGCGAGTGTTTCATACATGCAAATAACGCAAAAACACCTCATCTATCGTGCTTTGGATAAGGAAATTAACTAAAACTTTAACGTGGCGGCGACTTGTCGGAGATAGCGGAAGATTTATCGGTAAAATAAGGGCGCAATTTTCCCAAAAACATTAACTCTACGGATGGCTTAATGTTGGAAATTCAATCGAGCGATTGCTCGTATACACGAAAGCACCAATGCCCGAATACGACACCCCGATTAGATACATTAATAAATATGGCGGGTGATTTAACAAAAATTATGTAGTAAATACGAATTTTTAGCATTACCTTTGTGCCGAAGTGTAAATACATCTAATCTGTAGCCTTAAACACCTGACAGAAAACATTTTAACTTTAACCTCGCCCCAGCGGCGGGAATACCTGACAGAAAACATAATAACAATCTTATATGAAGAAATTTCTACTCCCTTTGTTGTCGGCCGCTATTGCAGTGCCAGCGGTTGGCGCCTATGAAATCGAGCTTAACGGTGCCACTCACCAAATCGATGAGTTGATCTCCCGCCAAGTGGGTCCGGGTATCACCTACAAGCGTCTCCGCTCCGAGACCTTCCCCTTGAACATCAACATGTTGATAATGGATCTCAACAATCCGTACAACCGTATACAGACCACCACAGCCAACGAGAGCGCCCAGGGCACCGAGTTGCTGGTAAAGGCCGCGGCTCGCCAAACCACCGACGAGCTGAAGGTCATAGCCGGTGCCAACGCCAACTTCTGGTGCGTGTCCTCGCAGGAGCCATGGAGCCCCACCCTGGTGGGTACCTGCTACGGCGGCCATGCCAAAAATGGCCAGATGATCACCGAAACCAACACCCACAACGACAAGTGGAACGGAGGTTGGAGCCACACCGGCGTAATGGGCTGCGACGTCGACAAGGTGCTCCACTGCGGACACTACTACTTCAAAGGCTACATCAACAACTCCAAAATCGACAAAACCCAGATCTATCAAGTAAATAAGGTGGTGCGAACCGACGAAATCGGTATGTACAACCGCTTCTACGGCCAGTCGAAGCAGTTCCGCCCCGTCGACCAGTACACCGACGCCAACGGCACCGCTTGCTGGAACATCGTAAACGGCGACTGCACCGAGGTGATCCTCGACCTCGTTGAGGGTAACGAGTGGCAGATCTCCAAAACAATGAAATTTGAGATCAAGGAGATACGTCAGAATGCCGGTACCGGCACCCTGGGCGACCATGACATGGCGCTCGTGGGACGCGGCGACAAGGTGGCTGTCCTCGACGCCCTCGCGGTGGGCGACATCCTCAATGTACAGACCAACTACTACGAGCGCATCTACGACGAGGAGGACTCCAGCCAGTACACCAACAACCTCCTCTACTTCGACAACTTCATCTGCGGCAACGCCCTGGTGATGGAGGAGGGAGAGTACACCAAGTTCAACGACACCGAGAGCTACAACTCCCAAGTGTACTCCCGCACGGGCTACGGCTGCTCGCAGGACGGCAAGACCCTCTATGTGGTGGTAATCGACAAGGCGAGCGACCCGGTGTGGGGTTCGTCGAACGGTTGCAACACCAAGGTAATGTGTGACATCGCCAAGCATTACGGCGCTTGGAACATGGCCAACTTCGACGCCGGTGGTTCGGCCGAGATGTTGCTCCACGACCAGATCATCAACAAAACCACCGAGGGCTCGCCCCGCGCCGTGAGCAACGGCTGGTTCCTTTGCTCCATCGCACCGCAGGACGACCAGGAGGTGGCCCAGCTCGAGTTCTACGATCTTGCCCTTCAGGCCGCCAGCTACTCCTCGTTCACTCCCCGAGTGATCGCCTACAACCAGTACGGCGACATCATCGACTACGACTTCAAGGACTTCACCCTCTCCTGCGACCCCACGCTGGGCACCTGCGATGGCTCAACCTTCATCGCCGGGGCCACCTCGATGACCGGCGGATTGACCGCAAGCTACGGATCGGTGTCGGTCACCAAGGACATCACCGTGGTCAACGCACCCGTGTCGATCCGCATCCACAACATCCTGCTCGACGGTTATCGCACTTACACCATGGAGGTTACCGCCACCATCGGCGACAATGTGTACACCTACGATCCGGCCGCTATCACCTGGACCGTTGACGACCCCGACGTGGCCTCGCTCGACGCCGACGGCCTCTTGACTGGCCTCAAGAACGGCTCGACAACCATCCACGCCACCATCGGCGAGTACAACGACCAGGCAACCGTAACCGTCGAGATCCCTGAGTCGCAATTCATGGCCGTGACCGAATACAACGACTGGAACGTCAAGGGCTCCAGCGCCAGCAACGTCGAGATGGACGCTGAGGGCAACATCTCGCTCACCCTCTCCTCCACAGCTCGCACCGGCGGCTCCGTGACCCTGAGCAAGACGGCCCAATTCTACTCGCTCCCCGAGCACCTGTGGATCGAATTTGAGGCCTCGGCTCCCGTTGCCTCCGTCACCGCCGACGTGCGCACGCCCCTGAGCACCCGCACCAACGCCGTCGACATCACCAACAACGATGAAAACTTCGCCGCCAACACCCCCTACCGAGTGGAGTTCCCCTTGGACGGCTTCGGCGACATGGACGACCTCATCTCCTTCCCCTTGTCCCTCAACTCGTTGAAATTCACCTTCCCCAAGACTACCGAATACAACGGCGCCCAGACGATCAAGTTTAAGGCCTTGGAGACCGAGTACAGCCACTTCTCGGGCGTAGAGAACGTGGTTGCCGGCAACGACGCCAACGGTCCCGTCGAGAACTACAACCTTCAGGGCATCCGCGTCACCAACCCCGCCAAGGGCACCATCGTGATCCGCAAGCAAGGCTCACAGGCGGTTAAGGTGCTCTTTTAAGGAAGAGCAATCGTGGCGGAGCCACCATAAGACAATATAAATAAGCTTTTTACGTTGAATATAAGCACAATAAAAGATATGAAGATAAAACAACAATTGGCTTGCTTGCTGTTGGGCGCCGCTTTGGTGGCACCCTGTGCTTCGGCTTATGAAATTACGCTCGATGGCGCCGCCCACGAGATTGATGAGTTGATCAGCCGTCAGGTGGGCCCGGGAATCACCTACAAGCGACTGCGTTCCGAGACGTTCCCCCTCAACATCAACATGTTGATTATGGACGTCACCAATCCCTACAACCGTATCCAAACGACCACCGCCAACGAGTCGGCTATGGGTACCGAGCTCCTGGTCAACGCAGCCGCTCGCCAGTCGAACGACGAGATGAAGGCGATCGCTGGTGCCAACGGCAACTTCTGGTGCGTTTCCTCGCAGTATCCCTACGCCCCCACGTTGGTAGGCTCCTGCTTCGCCGGTCACGCCAAAAACGGCCAGATGATCACCGAAACCAACGACCACCTCGACATCTGGGCGTACGGCTGGAGCCACTCCGGCATGATCGCCTGCGATGTCGACAAAAAGGTGCACTGCAACCACCTGCGCTACGAGGGTATCCTCACATCCCCCTCGGGCGCACAGGCCAATATCCACGAAATCAATAAGGTGGTGCGTCCCACTGAGATTGGCATGTACAACTCTTTCTTCGGTCGCTCCAAGTCGTTCCTCCCCGTTGAGCAGGTGATCAACAACGCCGGCAACTG
Source organism: Bacteroidales bacterium (assembly GCA_020859755.1). Taxonomy (GTDB): domain Bacteria; phylum Bacteroidota; class Bacteroidia; order Bacteroidales; family Muribaculaceae; genus JAJPXC01. The sequence goes on from JAJBVP010000062.1 coordinate 4,217, forward strand.
GGACTTCGAGGTGCAGGAGGGCGTTTCCACCGAGCTGATCCTCGACTTTGTGGAGGGCCAGGAGTGGAAGATCTCCGAGCCGATGTCGTTCAAGGTTGCCGAGATCCGTCTCAACGCCGGCACAGGCACGCTGGGCGACCACGATTGCGCCCTTGTGCTCTGCGGCGACTACAAGACTATGTTCGCCGACCTTCAAGTGGGCGACATCGTGACCGTGGAGACCAACTACTCTTACGCCGACAACACCAAGGTGAAGATTGACAACTTCATCACCGGCCTGGCCCTCGTGATGGAGAACGGCGAGTACACGACCGCAAACGACACCGACGATTACAACTCCCAGACCTACTCCCGCACCGGCTACGGCTGCTCCCAGGACGGCAACACCCTCTACGTGATCGTGATCGACAAGGCCAGCGACCCCACGTGGGGCTCATCGTTCGGTTGCAACACCAAGGTGCTCTGCGACATCGCCCGTCACTACGGGTGCAACAACCTCGCGGGCATGGACGCTGGCGGCTCGGCCGAGATGTTCCTCCACGACGCCATCATCAACAAGACCACCGAGGGCTCGCCACGCCCCGTGAGCAACGGCTGGTTGCTTTACTCCACCGCCCCGCAGGACGACCAGGAGGTAGCCCAATTGGCCTTCTACGACCTCTCGCTGCAAGCCCCCAGCTACTCCTCGTTTACCCCGCAAGTGATCGCCTACAACCAATATGGCGACATCATCGACTACGACTTCAAGGACTTCACCCTCTCCTGCGACCCCGCTTTGGGCACCTGCGACGGCTCTACTTTCATCGCCGGACCCAACGACATGACAGGCGACTTGACCGCCAGCTACGGCTCGGTGTCGGTAACCAAGGAGATCAAGGTGTTCAACGCCCCCGTGTCGATACGCATCCACAACATCGTGCTTGACGGCTATCGCACTTATACAATGGAAGTTACCTCGACCGTCGACGGCGCTACATTTGAGTTTGACCCCACGACCGTCACCTGGACGATCGACGACCCCGAAATCGCCAGCCTCGACTCCAACGGCCTGCTCACCGGCCTCCGTACGGGCGTTACCACCATTCACGCCACGCTTGGTGAATACACCGACCAGGCTATCGTCAACGTTGAAATCCCTGAGTCGCAATTCCTTGCCGTAACCGATTACAACGACTGGAACGTCAAGGGGACATCGGCCAAGGATGTGTCGATGGACACCGAGGGAGTAGTCTCGTTCACCCTTGCTTCCACTTCCCGCGCCGGTGGCTCCGTCACTCTGAGTAAGACCGCCCAATTCTACTCGCTGCCCGAGCACCTCTGGCTCGAGTTTGAGGCCAGTTGCCCAGTTTCAACCGTCACCGCCGATGTGCGCACGCCCCTGAGTACCCGCACCAACGCCGTTGACCTCACCGACGACGGCAACGACTTCACCGCCAACACCCCCTTCCGCGTGGAGTTCCCGTTGGACGGTTTCGGCGACATGGACGACTTGATTTCCTTCCCCTTGACCCTCAACTCGTTGAAATTCACCTTCCCCAAGGGCACTGATTACAACTCGGCCCAGACCCTGAAACTACTCGCCCTCGAGACCGAGTACAGCCACTTCTCGGGCGTTGAGAGCGTCGTGGCCGGTAGTAACACCAATGCGCCTGTCGAGTACTACAACCTCCAGGGCATCCGCATCTCTCACCCCACCCCTGGCACCATTGTGATCCGTCGCCAAGGGACCAACGTCACTAAGATTAAGTATTAGTGATTAAGTGTCGCAGCGCGACAACTCTCTACGTAACCCCATGCTTTAGCTTGGGGATCATGAAAACAAATAAAACCAACATAAAGCAATGAAAATAAGAATATTATTATCAACCACCCTATTGGCGGGCGCGATGGTGGCCAATGCCGCTAAGCCCGTGGGTGAGGCACAGCCCTTGGACTTGGGCCATGCCGCGTTCCACCCTGTGTTGTCGGCCGACGGCACCCGGATGCTGTTTACCACAGTCGACCATCGCGGTCTGTCGATTGTCGATCTCGCTACCCTCGACGAGCATGTGATCTCCACCGAGGCCGGCGCTGGTTTCCAACCCCTGTTCACCGCCGATGGCTCGGAGGTTGTGTACCGCACAGCCACCCAGATCGACGGCCTTCTCAACCGCGACGTGCGCTCCTATTCAGTGGCCAAGGCCGTTAGCCGCGAGTTGCAGCCCTACAGCCGCAACCAAGTGGTGATGGAGAAAGCCGCCGGTAAGCAATCATTCGCCCGCGCCGAGATGACCCGCATTGAGGTCGTTAAGGAGGGCCGTTCCACCGAGGTAAATCCTCTGCAGGGAGCCGATCGCTACCAGTGGGCATCGGTTTCCCCTGACGGACAGCGCGTGTTGTTCCTTGAGCCGTTCAAGGGCGTGTACGTGTGCAATCTCGACGGCAGCAACCCCGTGCGTGTCCTTGGCAACCGCTCCATCTACCCCTGCTGGATCGACGACAACACCATCGCAGCCGTGACCACCACCGACGACGGCTACCAGGTGCTCTCCTCCCAGCTCGTGTACGTCGACCTGGCCTCGGGTGCTGTCACCCCCGTCACCTCAGCCGACATGCAGGTGAGCGAGCTCGCCTCCTGCCCCGCCAAGCGCATGATCGTCTTCAACGACATGGACGGCAATCTGTTCACCCTTAGCTTCGAATAACCCATGAAACGCAGTATATTTATTATGGTATTGGCCGTAATCGCGGCCTTGACGGGCGCTCAGGCTAAGCGAATGAGCGACCTGAAGATTTACATCAACCCGGGTCACGGCGGTTACACCTCCGACGACCGCAACATCGTCATCTACCCCTTCTCCCAGGGCGACTCGCTCGGCTTCTGGGAGTCGAAGTCCAACCTTTACAAGGGCCTTCACCTCTATCATATCCTCGACTCGCTGGGCGCTACCCCGATGCTTTCCCGCACTAAGAACACCCAGGACGACGACCGCGCGCTGTCGTCGATCTCGGCCGAGGCAAATGAGTTTGGTGCCGACCTCTTCTTCTCGATCCACTCCAACGCGGGCGAGACCACCAACTACCTGCTCATGCTCTACCGTGAGCAGACGTACGGCGTGCCCCGCTACGAGGAGAACGTTACCCTGTCCAATATCCTTGCCGAGAACCTCTACAAGAACGAGATGACCATCTGGACCCGCGAGCCCCGAATCGCCGGCGACATCAAGTTCTACCAGGACGCTGGAATGTGGTCCACTGGTCTGGGCGTTTTGCGCCAGCTCTACGTCGTTGGCCTGCTCTCCGAGGGCGGCATGCATGAGCATCGCCCCGAGTGCTACCGACTGATGAACGACGACTATTGGTGGCTCGAAGCTTGGCACTTCGCCCGCGCCATCATGGATTACTTCGACACCGAGGACCGTTTCGTCACGGGTAACGTGGCTGGCGTCGTTTGGGACGACCACAACGACCGCACCCTCGACATCCCCCACGTATCGTTCACAATGCACGGCCGCGACAACTACGCCCCCGTGTGCGGCTGCCTCGTTGAACTTCTCGATAAAGATGGCAACGTGGTGCAGAAGCGCACGACCGACAACCTCTACAACGGCGTGTTCGTGCTCCGCAACGTGGCCCCCGGCGACTACAAGCTCCGCTTCTCCAAGGACACCTACTATACCGAGGAGCGTGACATCACCGTCGTGGCCGACCAAACCACCTACTGCAACACCTCGATGAACATGCGCCGCGAGTTCCCGTTGGAGATCACCGTAACGTCGCCCATGCCCAAGGACGATGGCTTCACCAATCCCGGCGACCCCATCACCCTTGTGTTCAACACCGACGTTGACGAGGAGTCGCTCCAGGCCGCTTTTACCCTCGCCCCCGAGGTTAATGGCTACTGGAAATTCTCCGACAACAACCACACCGCCCAATTCATCCCCAAGACCGTGTTTGACCAGGACACCGAGTACACCATGACCATCTCGACTGCAGCCAAGCACGCCGATACCCACTACGCCAACGCCAACCTGCAAGAGCCCCTGGTGTACAAGTTCACCACCGCCCACCGCGGCTTCCTGGAGATGACCGACCACTATCCCGCCGACGGTGGCTACGTTCACTACCAGTCGCCCACCGTCGAGCTGCGTTTCGACAACTCCATCAAGTCGTCGGGCCTCACCAACTACGTCACCATTGCCGACTCCAAGGGCAACAAGATGTCGCTCAACAACCGCGGCTGCTCCTACAATACCGTTAGCAACGGCCTGGGCAACGCCGTCTTTGCCGTGCAGGGCGACCTCGACATGAATGAGACTTACACCTTCAATCTCACCACCGACATCCGCGACGCCGACAACCTCGCCCTCGAGAACGCCGTGTCGTTCACCTTCCGTCCCACCGACGTTACCGACCAGGCCGATCTCACCGTGATCGAGACCTTCGACGCCTCCACCGTGATTACCGGCAATATCGACGAGTCGACCGGAGTGGCCACCAAGCCCTCCGTGGCCAAGTCGACCTCGCCCAAGCTCTTCGGTGACGCCGCCGTCAAGCTGTCCTACTCGTTCGCCGACACACACGACGGCATCGCCTACTGGGATTACGCCGCCGCCACCCCGCAGGGCCTCGAGAAGGGCGACAAGCTCGGCTTCTACGTCAACGGCGACTTCTCCAATCATGAGCTTTGGGCTGGCGTGACTGCCGGCACCGATGTCAAGTGGGTGAAAGTGTGCGACTTGAACTTCCGCGGTTGGGAATATCACGAGGTAGTGCTCGACGAGCTCGAGGAAAGCAACTCCCAGATGGAATTCATCTACACCCTCGACCGCTTCCGCATCGTGCAGGTTGAGAGCCCTGTCACCGTCAAGAGCTCCATCGTGCTCGACAACATCGTCTACAGCGCCGACCACGCAGGTATCGGCTCTATCGTGGCCGACAGCAAGGGCGCGATGAAGGTTTACCCCGTACCCGCTTCGGATCGTATCTACGTCGAGGGCATCGACTCCATCGCCCGTCTTGAGCTGTTGAACATCGATGGCTCGCTGGTGGCACGCAACGCCGGCACGTCGATCTCGGTGTCCAACCTCTCCACCGGCGTCTACCTGCTCCGCGTCACCGCCACCGATGGCTCGCAAGCCGTAACCCGCGTCCTCGTCTCCCGATAAAATACGAGGCTACGTAGAGAGGTGTCGCAGCGCGACACTTCTCTACGTAACCCCTTGCTTTAGCTTGGGGCGATCACGCGCTCTGTTAAAGGAAAATGGTATCTAAGAAGGAAAAATTGTCGATGAAAATTGGTAATTTTCAATGATTTAGAGGTCTAGTGTTGTGGAGACCAAAAAATCTTCTTAAATTTGCAACGCATGAAAATAATAGCAGAAAGCAGCTCCACTCGCACTGAGTGGACCCTCGTTGAGGGAAATGAGATAGTAGAACACGCATTCACCGAGGGTCTCAACCCTTACTTCCAGACGCGCCGTGAGATCTCCCACAGCATCCGCCTGGAGCTCCCTGATGCGTTCTTCCGCAAGCGCTGGGAGCATGTGTTTTTCTACGGCGCTGGCTGTGCCAACGCCGAGCGTAGCAAAGTGATGGAGTCGTCGCTGGTGGCCCAGTTCAAGACACCGGTAACGGTCGAGAGCGACCTCCTCGGCGCCGCTCGCGGCTTGCTCGTGCGTCAACCCGGCCTCGCTTGCATTATGGGTACCGGTTCCAACTCTTGCTTGTACGACGGCACCAACATCGTCAAGAACGTCCGCCCCGGCGGCTTTATCCTCGGCGACGAAGGCTCAGGCTCCTACATCGGCAAGCGTTTCGTGGCCGACTGCCTGAAGGGCTTGGCCCCCAATGAGTTGCGAGAAGAGTTCTACGACCGTTTCCATCTCTCGGCCGACGATATCATGGACGATGTTTACGACAACCCGTTGCCCAACCGCACCCTCTCCAAGTACTCATTCTTCCTGAGCGAGCACCTCGACAACGACTACGTCTACAACCTCGTCTACAATGCGTTTATGGCCTTCTTCCGCCGCAACATCGCTCAGTACGACTATCAGGGACAGCCGCTCAGTTTCGTGGGCTCAACAGCCTGTGTCTACTCCGACATTCTGCGTCGCGCGGCCCAGGACTTTGGCGTCGAGATCACAAAGATCATACGCAACTCAATGCCCGGCCTTGTCGAGTACCACTCAACCAACTAAGAAGAAAGATGCCCACCTCCACAACAACCATCATAGAACCGCCCTCGCTCGGGGCGGTTTCTGTTTCCACCCCACGCGTCCTATGGATCGATCTCGCCCGATGTTTAGGCTTGTGGCTCATGGTTGTTGGGCACAATGTGTTCTTCCCCGAGCCCTGGAAGTTCCTCTACCGAGTGATTTGGAGTTTCCATATGCCGCTGTTCTTTATTTTGGCTGGTGCCCTGTTCCATCCCGTGGGGATAAAGGAGCGTGTCAAAAAGGAGTTCTGGCATCTGGCAGTGCCCTCTTGGATATGTGTTACTGTAGCTTTGCTTGACGCCTATTTATCTGAAACGATTCCCGATGGCACCTTAGGGCATACCCTGGCTTGGATTGGCTTCAACTACGGTTTCTGCTCCAATCAGTTATTCGATCTCGTGTCGATCGTCGGATCAACTTGGTTTATCGGGGCGTTGATTATAAATCATATCGCCATGGAGCAATAGTTCGTTAAAAATTTGACATATGGTTAAGCGGCTGCGGCCGCCAC
>JAJBVP010000080.1 GCA_020859755.1 Bacteroidales bacterium
GGGGCGTGCCGAGGGCCGTGCCGAGGGCCGTGCCGAGGGCTTGGAGGAGGGCGAGCAAAAAGCCTACTCCAATATGGTGCGTAACATGCGCGCCAAGGGCCTCACCGACAAGGAGATTGCCGATCTCATCACCCTCCCTCTGGAAGCCATTTCCCAGATCAAATAACCCATATTATCGACAGCAGCTACCCAGCTGTGGCGAAGCCACATGCCCATTTAATAAGCATGGGGTTTTATAAAGACGACATCGCCCCCTCGCTTGACGCAAAGCAGGACAAGATGGGCCTGCCCATTCCAATCTCTCCCAACGACTATTTCTCGCGGTAGTCGCGGTAGGGATGGTCGAGGTCGAGGTAGTGGAAATTGTGTTGCCAGCGGTCCTTCATCGGGGGTGGGGTCATGAAATCGGGACCGTACATGTTGGTCAAATACTCCTGGTAATGCTTGTGGCCGGGGAACTTCTGCCCCTCAAATTCCCATTCGGTATATTCAGTGGTGATCTCGCGCGGAAGCACCCCGTGCATGCCGTCGGTGTACGACGCAACGTATCGCGCCTTGTCGTAATCGCAGGCTGTGAGGATTTTGCGTATACGGCGTTGAATCGACTCCATTGTGGTCAATTTTCTAACAGCCAACGGCAGCCATGAACTGGGGCCATGACCGTGCTTGTAAGGGTCGCGATGAATCTGGTACTGCGCCACCTTGAGCATGCGATACCTCGCGCAAGCCCACCACCGGGGTAACCACGCCGTTGGGAACGCGTCGTAGGGGAAGATGTCGATGTAGCAGCCACCCAGGTAATACAGGTGGCGCCGCTCGATCAGCGTCGTGCGCGCGTCCTGGATCTTGGCGAATGGTAGTGGATACTTCGGATCATTCTCGGCGCATATCAATTCGTAATGCTCGGGTAGCCACTCCTTGGCATGGGCAATCAAGCGCTCGTAATCGGGCCTGGACATCGACACGTCGAGGTCGTCATCCCAGGGTATGAAACCTTTATGGCGCACCGCGCCCAATAACGTGCCGCCGCACAACGTGTAGGTCAACCCGTGCTCCTTGGCCACCTTGTCGAGCGCTTTGAGTATGTCAAGCAGTCGTAGCTGCAACTTCCTTATATCATAATCTGCCATAATCCGTTATTTTCCGCGAAACTATAAAAAATCCACCAAATCCCAAAACTCGCCGACGATTCACCTCGATTTCCCGCAAATTTGTCCCCCGCGATATTACATTTCCTTTACATCCCTTTGCCCCTTGCCCATTTTTCCGTATCTTTGCCAAATTAAAACCTCTTCCATGATATCTACCTCAACTTGCATCGATACCTTGCGCAACTACTACCAAACCGTAGCTCGATCCTACGGTGTGAAACGCATGGGGCTGTTCGGGGCGATAGCGCGGGGCGATCATGACGACAAGAGCGACGTGGATATCATCTACGAAGGAGAGGCCAACCTTCTGCCGCGATGCAGCATGAAGCGCGAATTGGAGGAGCTTATGGGGACCTCGGTCGACATTATTCGCCTTCGCCCCGACCTCCAATCCTCTTTCTTCTACCAAAACATTGCCTCGGAAATCATTTATGTATAAGTTATGAATGAGGAATCGTTGAGCCAGATGTATTTGAAGGATACGGCGTTTCAGGCGTTGATGCAGAAACGCGTGTTCAACGTGTTGCTTATCGCCTCGCCCTACGACGCTTTCATGATGGAGGAGGACGGACGCGTGGAGGAGCAACTCTATTTCGAATACGTGGCCCTAAACCTCAGTTCGCCTCCCCGAGTAACCCGAGTGCCACATATATCCGACGCCCTCGACGTGATGGCCCACAAGCATTTCGACCTCGTCATAGCGATGCCCGGCGTCGACATCTCCGAGACCTTCACCGGAGCCAAAGCCATCAAGGAGGCTCATCCACGCACCCCCTTCGTCGTCCTTACCCCCTTCAGCAAGGAGGTGTCCCGACGTCTACAACGAGAGGACTTCACTGGCATCGACTACGTGTTCTCCTGGCTCGGAAACGTCGACCTCCTCTTGGCCATCATCAAGCTCCTCGAGGACAAGATGAACGCCGAGAACGACATCCTCGACGTGGGTGTCCAAGGCATCCTCCTGGTGGAGGACTCCGTGAGGTTTTACTCCTCAGTCTTGCCACATATCTACAAATTCCTGCTCAAGCAGTCGATGGTGTTCTCCACCGAGGCCCTCAACGAGCATGAGCAGATGCTGCGCATGCGCGGACGACCCAAGGTGATGCTCGCCCGCGACTATGAGGAAGCCATGGAGCTCTACGAGAAGTACGGCGACCACCTGCTCGGCGTCATCTCCGACGTGTCGTTCAAGCGCGAAGGCAAAAAGGATCCCGAGGCCGGAATCAAGTTCGCCAAATATATACGCGAGCGCGACCCCTACCTGCCCATCATCATCGAATCCTCGGAAACCGAAAACCGCGACAAGATACGCTCGTTCTCAGGCACTTTCATCGACAAAAACTCCAAAAAACTCCCCGTCGACCTGGGCGAGGCTATCATGGCCAACTTCGGTTTCGGCGACTTCATAATCCGCGACCCCAAGACGGGCGAGGAGATCACCCGCATCAAGAACCTCAAGGGGATGCAGAAGATGATCTTCGACATCCCCGCCGACGCTCTGCTGGCCCACGCCTCCCACAACGACATCTCCCGCTGGCTTTACTCCCGCGCGATGTTCCCCATCGCCGACGTCATCAAGGCCCACCGTTTCCACTCGATCGAGGAGGCACCCGCCGTGAAGCAGCTCTTCTTCGACTTGATCGTAAAGTACCGCAAGATGAAGAACCGCGGTGTGGTGGCCGTGTTCCAAAAGGATCGTTTCGACTTCTACTCCAATTTCGCCCGCATCGGCCAAGGATCCCTCGGAGGCAAGGGTCGCGGCCTGGCGTTCATCGATTCAATCATCAAGAAAAATCCCGTCTGCGACAACTTCGACGGCGTCTCGATATCCATACCCCGCACAGTGGTGCTCTGCACCGACATCTTCGACGAGTTCATGGCCACCAACGACCTCTATCCCGTGGCGCTGAGCGACCTGCCCGACGAAAAAATCCTCCATTACTTCCTTCAGGCGAGACTGCCCGAAAGGCTCATCGAGGATTTCTTCGCCCTCTTTGAGGTGGTCAACAAGCCTCTGGCCATCCGCTCGTCGTCGCTGCTGGAGGACAGCCACTACCAACCGTTCGCCGGCATATATTCCACCTACATGATACCCCTGGTGGACGACAAATACGAGATGCTCAGGATGCTCAGCGACGCCATCAAGGGCGTATACGCCTCGGTGTTTTACGCCGACTCAAAGGCCTACATGACAGCCACCTCCAACGTCATCGACCAGGAGAAGATGGCCGTCATCATCCAGGAGGTCGTGGGCTTGGAGCACGAGGGATATTACTTCCCGTCGTTCTCGGGCGTCGGCCGGTCGCTCAACTACTACCCCATCAACGACGAGAAACCCGAGGACGGCGTGGCCGAAATCGCCGTCGGGCTGGGCAAATACATCGTCGACGGCGGATTGAGCCTGCGATTCTCCCCTCAGCATCCCGACAAGGTGCTCCAAACCTCGGAATTGGACCTTGCCCTGCGCGACACCCAGACGCGTTTCTACGCCCTGCAGATGGACCACACGCCCGTGGATTTCCGGGTCGACGACGGTTTCAACATCGCCAAACGCCGCGTGCAAGATTTCGCCAACACCGGCGCGTTGAAGTACATGGTGTCGACCTACGATCACCTCGACCAGGTGATCCGCGATTGCGAGGAGGGGAACGGCCGACGTGTCGTCACTTTCGCCAACATGCTCCGTGACGGCGTATACCCCCTCGCCCCGGCAGTCGCCTTCATGCTCGCCAACGGATCAAAGGAGATGCAACGACCGGTCGAAATCGAGTTTGCCGGCGTGGTCGACGAGAAAAACGGCATGAAGGGCCGAATGTACTGGCTCCAAATCCGCCCCATTATCGACCGCAAGGAACTGCTCGACAACTCAATGCTCGAGGCCGACGACTCGGAGCTGTTGCTCAAGAGCAACACCGCGCTGGGCCACGGCAACATCGACGGGGTCGACCATATCGTTTACGTCAAGCCCCAGGCTTTCTCAATGTCAAACAACGGCTTGATAGCCCGCGAGATAGAGAAAATCAACCGACAATACACCGCCGACGGAATCGGCTACATCCTCATCGGACCGGGCCGCTGGGGCTCAAGCGACACTGCCCTCGGAATCCCCGTCAAGTGGCCCAACATTTCCGGGGCCAAACTCATCGTGGAATCCTCGCTTGGCTCTTCGCGCATCGAGCCCAGCCAAGGCACCCACTTCTTCCAGAACCTCACCTCGTTCGGGGTAGGTTACTTTACGATCGACCCCGCTTCCGACCACGGCATCTACGACCTCAACTACCTCAACGCGATGGACGCCGTCTATGAGTCGGAAAACCTCCGTATAGTCAAATTCCCCTCCCCTCTCGCCATCGGCATCAACGGCCTCAAGGGCGTGGGCGTCGTCAAAAAACCCTCTGAATACTGAATACTGAAAACTGAATACTAATACCCATGGCCCTGCTCAGCAACCTTAAACGAGCCTTCGGGTTCGGCGCCGAAGATGAAGTGATCGATATGCCCGGTATCGACGCCACCGTGCACCCTTTCCGCACCCTCAACGGCACCCAATTCACCCCCGAAGACAACCCCGATAACCCCACTGACAAGACTCCCGTCGACACGCCCCAACCCTTGGCGCCATCCCCCGAGGCCTCTCCGGCGCGTTTCCTCAATCCCGCCGTCGACACCATCAACCGCCTGCTCCCCGAATTCATGCGACAAGCTATCGACACCGAGCGCGAGCGCGACATCATCTACGCCGCTCTCGACCAGGGACTGAAGGATTACCTAAAGGGCCTTGACGAGAACGCTCGTCGACAGAGCCGGCTATCGTGGGACCGCGACCGTGCCCGCCTCGACGAGGACATCTCATCCCTCAAGGCCAAAATCAAGGCCATGGAGGAGAAAGCCGACGAGGGCAAGAAACTACAGCTGAGCGCCGAGCGACAGAAACGCGCCCTGGCCGAGCGTGTCCACGACCTCGAAGGTCAAGTGGCCACCCTCGAGGCCGAAAAGGAGCAATTCGAGCTCGAAAACAAATCCCTCCTCAACAAAATACGCCTCGCCTCCGTCCTCGAAGCCGACAATCCCTACGATAATACCGATACAGCGGCCGCCCCCGAAGGCGATACAGCGTTACAGCGCTCCTGCGATAAAGCGCAAGAGGAGATCACAGCCCTCAATAAGCAATTGGAGCAAGTAAAAGCTGAGTTGGAAAAAGCCCAGACATCGCTCCAAGACACTGAGAAGCAGCGCGATGAGGCCGTAGCCAAAAATGAAATCGCCGACGCGATGATCAACGACCTCCAGGCCCGGCTCGCCGAGTCGCAAAAAGCCCGTGAGGCCCTCGAGCAGGAGATCACCGAGGCTCGCTCGGCAATGGAGGCCATCGACTCTATCCAGCAAGAGGTCGACAAATTCAACGAGATAAAAACCGCCAAAGACAAGCAGATCAACGAGTTGTCAGCCGAGAACGACCGTCTTACCGCCATTATCCAGTCGCTCAAGGACGACAACGAGCAGATGCGCCATACCATCGAGGCCAACCTCGCCACCCACGCCGAATCCGAGGCCTCGCTGCGTGCCCAAATCGCAGCCCTACAAGAGTCGGCCGAGAAAGCCAAGGCCGAGGCCATCGCCCCCGAAAAGCCTCAGCGCGCCCCTCGCAAGAGCCGTAAACCGCAAGAGCCACTGGACGACCTGCTCGACGACACCGACTGGTTGCTCCCCGGCGCACCCGCTGGCAAAACCCTTGTAGCCGAGACAGATACCCAATTCGGCTATCAAGAACCACCACGCAAAATCATCCCCGACAACGATGCCCAATTGTCGCTGTTTTGAACAAAATCACCCGTTCCAACATTGTCTACTAAGATGATACACTTGAATCGCTTCATAACACTCGCGTTACTCTTGCTCCCCCTCGGGGCTTGGGCCGCTAACGACCGCACGGCTTCTTCTACCATCGCCGACGTCACCCCTTACGTCTACCCCGACAATCAGGCCCGAACGCCCGAGAAGATGGTGATGTTGCCCGATGGCCTCTCTTATCTCACCCTGAGCGACGACGGCAAGCATATCGACCGCTGCGCCTCAGCCTCCGGCGACGTACAGGAGACTGTCCTCAACGTCGAGAAGACTCGCGAGAATTCAATCGACCGCATCGACGATTTCATCCTTTCCCCCGACGGCAAGAAACTCCTGGTATACTCCAAAAAAGAGATGATTTGGCGTCACTCGTTCAAGGCCAACTGGCACACATTCGACATCTACCGCAACATTTTGAAGCCATTGTCCACCGAGTTTGACATGCAGCAGGCCCCGGCATTCTCCCCCGACGGCCGAATGGTGGCATTCGTGGCCGACAACGGCAACATCTACATAAAGAAACTCGACTACGACTCGCAAGTGGCCGTGACCAAGGACGGCAAGAAAGGCGAGGTGATCAACGGTGTGCCCGACTGGGTATACCAAGAGGAGTTTGGCTTACTTTCCACCATCACCTGGGCTCCCGACAACTCCGGCCTATGCTACGTGAAATTCAACGAGGCCGACGTGCCCGTGTACACATTCACCCTTTACCAGGGCGCTTGCAAGCCAAACGACCAATACGCCCTCTACCCGGGCCAATTCTCCTACAAATACCCGGTGGCTGGCGAGCCAAACTCCAAGGTAACCGTCCACCACTACGATGTGGAGACCCGCGAGACCAAGCGCGTCGATCTCCCCTACTCGTCGCTTGAGTACATCCCCCGTATCACCTACGCCGGAAGCCCCGAGCGACTCATGGTGGTCACCCTCAACCGCGATCAAAATCGCATGGACATCTACCTCTCCAACCCAAAATCCACAGTGGCCAAGGCTATCCTCTCCGAGACCTCCGACGCTTGGATCGAGCCCAACACCTATGAGGATATCCACTGGGGCAACGAATCATTCGTGATCCAAAGCTACCGCTCGGGCTGGTGTCACCTCTACCAATACGCCTATACCGGGGCGCTCATGCGCCAACTCACCTCGGGCGACTTCAACGTCATCGCCTACTACGGAGCCGACGCCTCGGGCGCCCACTACTATCAAGCCACTTCCCAAGGACCGCTCAACCGACAGGTGCGCCGTCTTGACTCCAAGAGCGGTAAAGCCACCGACCTCAGCCCCGCTAATGGTTGGGCCGACCTTCAAGGCGACCCCGCAAAGGGCTTCTACTCAATTAAATACTCTTCCACCGAGCAACCTCCACGCTATACCCTCTACAACACTAAACAGAAGCAGCTACGCGTGCTCGAAGCCAACGACTCGCTGGCCGACATCGCAGCGTCGCTTCCACGCAAGGAGTTTTTCACGATGCAGAGCGACGGAGTTACCCTAAATGGATATATCATTCATCCACAAGGCGTTACGAGCAAAGCCCCCGTGATCATGTGGCAATACAGCGGTCCCGGATCGCAAGAGGTGAAGAATCAGTGGAGCGTCGACTGGCAGGTTGCCGCCGCTCAGGCCGGCATCGGCGTGATATGCGTGGACGGTCGAGGCACCGGCGGTCGCGAGCGCTCGTTCACCACTTCGGTTTACCGCCGTTTGGGCTACTACGAGACCATCGACCAGCGCAACGCCGCTCGTTACGCCGCCTCGCTCCCCTGGGTCGACGCCTCCCGCATCGGTATCGCCGGCTGGAGCTACGGCGGTTTTGAGACCTTGATGGCCGCCACCGCCCAGGCCTCGGGCCTCCCCCAACCCTCCTACGCCGCCGCTGTGGCCATCGCCCCCGTCACCGATTGGCGCTACTACGACTCGATCTACACCGAGCGCTATATGTTGACCCCTGCCCAGAACCACGACGGCTACGAGCTGGCTCCCATCCAGTTCACCGACCGTCTCGACTGCCCACTATTAATCATGCACGGAACAGCCGACGACAACGTCCATCTGTCCAACTCATTGGAATACACCGCCCAGCTGGTTGAGAACGCCAAGAGCTGCTACTTGATGCCCTTCACGGGCATGGATCACTCGATACGCGAGTGCGGGGCCCGAGCAGTCGTTTACGGTACAATGCTCCACTTCTTCAAGCAAAACTTATAAGCCCCATTTGCCCAATAACACGTATAAGCACCATAAGCAATGAATAACGACAGCGCACGACAAGGCATCACCACCGCCATCCGCGGCCTCTGGACCAACTGGGCCGTGGCCGTGGGCTCGCTCGCCCTGCTCGACCTCCTTTCAATTTGGGTGTCGAAGCAATGGCTGCCATTCGTCGCCGTGTCGTTCGCCCTTACGCTCTTCTCTCTCATACGCATCAATCACGACGCCAAGATCCCCATCTGCCATCGCGTGAGCTACGTGTCGATGTTGACCCTCATTTGGTCGGCCCTCACGATGTTTGTCATCAATATCATCATACAACACACCCCATGGGCTGAGACCCTCACCCACACCCCCGTTAACCCGCGCATCCCCTATATCACCATCCTTATCATAGCCCCGTTTGCCACCCTCACAAGCGGTTGGATGTTGTTTCGAAACATCAATCATCACTTCTGCCGCGACTGCATTGCCCTGCACGGCTCCCGGGCCGAGAGAGGTTTCCTCGGCATGATTTTCTCTCAAGAGGGATACCACCAGATGCTGGTATTCTTTACCATCTCGGGCGTTATTGCCGTGGCCGAATGGCTCTACTATTGGCTGTTCTACATCAATGTCAACATCAACTCGCCCGACCGTTTCTTCTACGTGTGGGTCCCGGTGATCATCTACGGCGGCTCCCTGGTGTTCCTGGGTGTACGCTACATGAGCCTTTGGGCCTACTACATGCGCGCTGTCGACGGTAGCCCGATGGCTCGCGGAAGCTCCACGCTGGTGCGTTTCCTAATCATCTGTGGCGACGAGATTTTCCTCACGTTCCCCGACTCCCGCCTCCACGACTACCTGCCCGAGGACGAGAAAATCGACACCCCGGCACGTATCAACCTGCCCTTCCATCAGCGAGTTTCCGATTACGAAGCCCAAATGTGCTTCAAGGGACTTACCGACATCCTCCCCGAGCAGATACGCTTTCTCTACTCCACGAAGCAACACGACGTAGGCCCCAACATCTTCCACTTCGCAGCAATCATCAACACCCGCGAGGATATGGAGGAAGCCCGCTGCCATGGGCGCTGGATATCTCTGGGAATGCTTCAGCACTACACCCGCGAGGGGCTCGTCGCTCCGTTGCTCACCTCCGAGATCGACCGCCTCTACCGCATTACGATGGCCTGGAAAAGCTACGACCGTAACGGCTACCGCCTCTACGACATCAAGCACTATCACCCAACGTTCCGCCTATCCGATTTCCCAAAATGGAGCGATCTCGACTATAATGATCCCAACTGGCTCCTGGTGGCCGCCAACAACGAGGACCGCCCATTCTTCCGCCTGCGCCGACTGTGGCGTAAACACGTCAAAGGTCTCGGCGAATGAAACACCTGATCGCCATCACCGGCCCAACAGCTTCGGGCAAAACCCGCCAAGCCGTCGCCCTGGCCCGCGAGCTCGGGGGCGAAATAATCAGCGCCGACTCGCGACAGCTCTATCGAGGCATGGACATTGGCACCGGCAAGGATCTGAGCGAATATGGCAACGTTCCCTACCATCTTACCGATGTGGCCGACGCTGGCGAGCGTTGGAATCTCCACGACTACCTATCTCACTATCATTCAGCTTATAACGACATCGTCGCCCGAAACCGACAGCCTATTCTTTGCGGTGGCACGGGCCTATATCTGGAGCATGCTGTTGGCCGTGTGGAGTTACCGCAAGTACCTGAAGACCACAAGCTTAGGGAAGAGTTAAAGGATTGGACAATCGACCAGTTGGCCAAGCGCCTCGCGTCATTGAAGCAACTCCACAACGTCACCGATCTCGACACACCCCAGCGTGCCATCCGCGCCATCGAAATCGCCGAGTATATGGCCGCCCACCCCAACGTGGCCTCACTGACCCTCCCCCACCCCGATCCAAAGTCGATAATCATAGCCTTGGACATCCCCCGTGACGACCGCCGGCGCCGCATTGAGGCCCGATTGGACGCCCGCTTGCAGGAAGGGATGATCGACGAGGTCAAGAGGTTATTGGACAGTGGTTTGACCCCTGAGCAACTGATTTACTACGGATTGGAGTACAAATTCGTGACCATGCACGTCATCGGCCAACTCACCTACGCCCAGATGCGCGAGCAGTTGCTCATCGCCATCCGTCAATTCGCCAAGCGTCAAATGACCTGGTTGCGAGGCATGGAGCGCCGAGGCTGGACACTCCACTGGCTCCCCTACGACCTCCCCTCACCCCAATTCGTCAACCGCGTTCTCACCATCGCCCACGCCCATGCCACGCTTGATTAAAATATTAGCTCCAGCAACCATATACCTATGCGCAGCCCTAGGGGGGCCGGCCTTGGACGGCCATCTAGGGGGGCCGGCCTTGGACGGCCATTCAGGCGCCCCGGCCTTGGACGGCCATCACGCGTCAGCCCTAGGGGGGCCGGCCTTGGACGGCCATCTAAGGGGGCCGGCCTTGGACGGCCATCTAGGGGGGCCGGCCTTGGACGGCCATTCAGGCGCCCCGGCCTTGGACGGCCATCACGCGTCAGCCCTAGGGGGGCCGGCCTTGGACGGCCATCTAAGGGGGCCGGCCTTGGACGGCCATCTAGGGGGGCCGGCCTTGGACGGCCATTCAGG
>JAJBVP010000182.1 GCA_020859755.1 Bacteroidales bacterium
GATTTCGCCGTTTTCTTATTTGCCGAAATCGACGATGCAAAATTACCGATTACATCACCATCTGAGCCACAACGCATCGAGTAGGCAATAACCCCGGGAGACCGCAGGGAACCTGGGGGTGTAATCTGCAAATAAATTTGCCGAAATCGACGATGCAAAATTACCGATTAAGCTGGGGGAAGCCGAGTGGAGCCTCCCCTCATCCATCGATATTAACGTCAGCGGCCATGGTGGAGCCTGGGTGGGCGGGAAAGTAGCTTCCACCGCGGGGCTGGCGGAGCCTGCGCAAGGTGGGGGAATGGGTAAAGTATCAGCGATTAGGGTATTTGAGATTTCCCTCGCTGTGCTCTCAAAGGGTGGAGCGGCCAAAGCGGCCTACGGCCTAGCCCGTATCCTACTGACACATAGCAGGTTATCCCCAAAGCCGTAGGCCGCTTAGGCCGCTTGGCCCTTCAATACCTCGATCACCCAGCGCGGGCGGGGGCGCCTACGCTCCTTGCTTGAGAGTGGGGTGCCTGGGATGCGCGGGCCCGTCCTCCTTACTCTTATCCATAAACTGAAAACTGAACACTGAACACTGAAAACTAAAAACTAAAAACTAAAAATCCTTATGTTAATAAGTTTTTTTGGAAATTAGAGAAAGATTTCGGATATTCGCGATTGCCTTTTCGGGAGAATTTTCAACACGACCGAGCGTTAAAGTTTTCCAAAAAGGAAATTATTAGCGACCCTATCGTTCCCAATCTTGTTAACATTATAAATCTAAATAAATTACCGTGGCAGAAAAGAAAACGTATACGCACGACGAGGCCTATAAGGCTTCAGTCAAATATTTCGACGGCGATGAACTTGCCGCCCGAGTGTGGGTGAGCAAATACGCTCTGAAAGATTCTTACGGCAACATTTACGAGTTGACCCCCGACGACATGCACCACCGCATCGCCGGAGAGCTTGCTCGCATCGAGCAGAAATACCCCAACCCGTTACCACATGATGAGCTCTTCGACCTGTTGAGCCACTTCCGTTACATCGTGCCACAGGGCAGCCCCATGTCGGGTATCGGAAACAACTTCCAGGCCGTGTCGCTTAGCAACTGCTTCGTGATCGGCCTTGACGGGAAGCCCGACTCCTACGGTGGCGTGATCCGCATCGACGAGGAGCAAGTGCAGCTGATGAAACGTCGCGGAGGCGTGGGACACGACTTGAGCCACATCCGCCCCAAGGGTACCCCGGTGAAAAACTCGGCCTTGACCTCCACGGGCCTTGTGCCGTTCATGGAACGCTACTCCAACTCTACCCGCGAGGTGGCCCAGGACGGCCGTCGCGGAGCCTTGATGTTGACTGTCTCGATCAAGCACCCCGATTCCGAATCGTTCATCGACGCCAAGATGACGGAGGGCAAGGTGACGGGTGCCAACGTGTCGGTGCGCATCGACGACGCATTCATGCAGGCCGCTGTCAACCGCAAGCCCTACACCCAGACGTATCCCACAACGCTGGCCGACGGTCAGGAGCCGTTGGTCGCAAAAGATATCGACGCATCCAAGCTGTGGAGCAAAATTATCCACAACGCATGGAAATCGGCCGAGCCTGGTGTGCTCTTTTGGGACACAATCACCCGCGAATCGGTGCCCGACTGTTACGCCGACCTCGGGTTCCAAACCATCTCCACCAATCCCTGCGGCGAAATCCCCCTGTGCCCCTACGACAGCTGTCGCTTGCTGGCCATCAACCTATTCTCCTATGTGAAAAACCCGTTCACCAAGGAGGCTGAATTCGACTTCGACCTCTTCCGCGAGCACGTGGCAAAGGCACAGCGCATCATGGACGACATCATCGACCTCGAGGCTGAGAAAATCTCCACCATCCTGGAAAAGATCGACTCCGACCCCGAGACCGAAGAGGTAAAGAGCACCGAGCGTCACCTCTGGCAGAAGATCCAGGAAAAAACCCTCAAGGGGCGACGCACTGGCGTGGGCACCACCGCCGAAGGCGATATGCTCGCCGCCTTGGGTCTGAAATACGGCACTCCCGAGGCAAGCGAATTCTCCGAGAAGGTGCACCGCGAGCTTGCCCTTGCCGCCTACCGATCGTCGATGGAACTGGCCAAGGAGCGTGGAGCATTTGAAATCTACGACGCTGAGCGCGAGAAGGACAACCCCTATATCAACCGCCTGCGCGAGGCCGACCCCGACCTTTACGAGCAGATGCGCCAACACGGACGCCGCAACATCGCATGCCTAACTATCGCCCCCACCGGCACCACCTCCCTCATGACCCGCACCACCTCGGGTATCGAACCCGTGTTCATGCCCGTGTACAAACGCCGCCGCAAGGTTAACCCCAACGACGCCGACGTGCGCGTGGATTTCGTCGACGACACCGGCGACGCGTTCGAGGAGTACATCGTCTACCATCCCAAGTTTATCGACTGGATGAAGACCCAGGACATCCCCGTGAGCGACCAATACACTCATGAGGAGATCGACGCCCTGGTGGCCCGCTCCCCCTACGCCGGGGCGACCGCCAACGACATCAACTGGCTCGAGAAGGTGAAAATGCAAGGCCGTATCCAGAAGTGGGTCGACCACTCCATCTCCGTCACCATCAACCTCCCCAACGACGTCACCGAGGAGACCGTGGCAAAGCTCTACGAGGAGGCATGGCGACAAGGCTGCAAGGGCTGCACCGTCTACCGCGACGGCTCCCGTTCTGGCGTGCTTGTGGCCGTTGAGAAAAAGGAAGCACCACAGGTAAAACCCGGCTTCGCCGACGTGCGCCCCCACATCCTCAAGCGCCCTATCGAGCTTGAGGCCGACGTCGTCCGCTTCCAGAACAACAAGGACAAATGGATCGCCTTCGTGGGACTTATGGACGGCAAACCTTACGAGATCTTCACCGGTCTGGCCGACGACGACGAAGGCCTGTTCCTCCCCAAATCGGTTAGCCACGGCAAAATCATCAAGGCGCTCAACCCCGACGGCACCAAGCGCTACGACTTCCAATTCGTCAACAAGCGAGGTTACAAGACCACCATCGAGGGCCTGAGCGACAAGTTCAACCCCGAATTCTGGAACTACGCCAAGCTCATCTCCGGCGTGCTCCGCTACGGCATGCCTATCGACCAAGTGCTGAAACTCGTCTCAGGCCTTGAACTCGACTCACAATCCATCAACACCTGGAAGATGGGCGTCGAGAGAGCCTTGAAGAAATACCTGCCCAACGGCACCCAGGCCACCGGCCAGAAATGCCCCAATTGCGGACAAGAAACCCTCGTCTACCAGGAAGGCTGCCTGATATGCACCTCCTGCGGTACCTCCAAATGTGGATAGTGACAAATTGAAAAACAGTTAAAAAGCTGCCGCAAAACATAGTTGAATAGTATCAAAAGCCGTTTTTTGAAAAATTTTTCGGAAAACGGCTTTTGTTTCAAAAATTCGCGCTACTTTTATACGGCAATTTCCGCAAATTACTAAAAATATAATACCTTGACTTATGAATCTTTCGTTTAATATCGACTATCGCACAAACTGGGGCGAGGCGGTATACCTAACGGGCAACATCCCCGAGCTGGGCTCGGGCGATTGGGACAAGGCCTTGCGCCTGAAACTCGAAGGCGACCAATCGTGGTCGGTCGATGTAGAGATCGCCGACAATACCCCCGACTTTGAGTACACCTACTTCATCCGCCACGAGAACGGATATACCAAGCGCGAGTGGGGTAAGCCCCATCGCCTGCGCCGCGCCCGCCAGTCGAAATTCTACGAGATATACGACCGCTGGCAGGACCAGCCCTGGGACAAGCCTTACTACTCCTCGGCGTTCATCGATTGCATATGCCATCGCCCCGAGCGCGAGAAAGAGCTCACCCCCAAGAACGGCGTGCTTTCCATCACCGTGTCAGCTCCCATGGTGAAAGCCAATCAGGTGCTCGCCATCAGCGGCTCATGCCCCGGCCTGGGAGAATGGGAGCCCAAGAAAGCCGTCGTGATGAACGACGCCAACTTCCCCGAGTGGACAGTCAACCTCGACCTGTCGACCTTGGAGACCCCCTTCGACTACAAATTCGTGATCCTCGACAAGACCTCGGGAGAAGTGGTAGCTTGGGAAGGAGGCGATAACCGCAACTTCGCCATCATCCCCGCGCGCAAGAACGAGGTGCTGGTGGTTTCCGGCATGCGATTCATCAACCCCATGACCCCTTGGCACGGCGCCGGAACGGCTATCCCCGTGTTCTCAGTGCGCTCCGAGGAGGACTTCGGCGTGGGCGACTTCATCGACCTCAAGAAGATGATCGACTGGGCTGCCATGACCGGACAGTCGTTCCTCCAAATCCTCCCCATCAACGACACCACGATGACCCACACGTGGACCGACTCCTACCCCTATAACGCCAACTCCACCTTCGCCCTTCATCCGCTTTACCTTCGTCTTGAGGAGATGGGTCACCTCGACGACCCCGAACGTCGCGCCTACTACGAGAACCTTCGCCGCGAGCTCAACTCCCTGGCCGAGATCGACTACGAGCGCGTAACCAAGGCCAAGGCCGAATACGTTTCCGAAATCTTCGCCCAAAACGGCCAAGCCACCCTCGAGAGCGACGACTTCAAGCGCTTCAAGGAGGAGAACGACTACTGGTTGACCCCCTATGCCGCATTCTGCGTGCTCCGCGACCGCTTCCACACCCCCGAGATGGACAAGTGGGGGAAATACGCCGTTTACGACGAAAAAGCCGTCGACCAATTCGTCAAGGACAACCAGGACGACATCAACCGCGTCTTCTACGTCCAATACCACCTCGACCGTCAGATGCGACACGTGCGCGACTACGCCCACTCCAAGGGTATAGCCATCAAGGGCGATATACCCATCGGCATCTCGCGCACCAGCGTCGACGCCTGGATCTCGCCCCGCCTGTTCAACCTCGACTGCCAAGCCGGCGCGCCGCCAGATGATTTCTCGGTCCTCGGCCAAAACTGGGGATTCCCCACCTACAATTGGGAGGAGATGAACCGCGACGGCTTCCAGTGGTGGAAGAGCCGCTTCCGCAAGATGTCGGAGTACTTCGACGCCTACCGCATCGACCACGTGCTTGGATTCTTCCGCATCTGGCAAATCCCCATGGACGCCATCCACGGCCTGCTGGGTGTGTTCAACCCCGCTCTGCCCTTCACCCCCGACGAGCTGAAGTACAGCTACGACTTCTGGCTCGACGTCGACCTGCAGACCACCCCCTACATCATGGACTACTTCCTGGGCGACTTCTTCGGCGAGTTCACCGAGGAGGCCAAGAGCCGCTTCCTCAACGACATCGGCTACGGCCGCTACAAGTTGAAACCCGAGTTCTCCAACCAGCGCAAGGTGGCCGACTACTTCTCCACCCAGCCCAAGGACGAGAAGAACAACAAGCTATGCAACGCCCTGCTTGGCCTGATCGACGACGTGCTCTTCGTCGAGGACCCCTACGAGAAAGGCAAGTGGCATCCCCGCATCTCCGCGCAGTTCACCTATATATATAGGTCGTTGACCGATTACGAGCGCTGGTGCTTCGACCGTCTCTACAACGACTTCTACTACCACCGTCATAACGACTTCTGGTACGGCAAGGCCATGTGGAAGTTGCCGCCGCTGATCGACGCCACCTCCATGCTCTGCTGCGCCGAGGACCTCGGCATGATCCCCGACTGCGTCCCCGCTGTGATGAACGCCCTCGAGATCCTCTCCCTGGAAATCCAGCGCATGCCCAAGGATCCCAGAAGCGAGGTTGGCAACACCTACAACTACCCCTACTACTCGGTGTGCACCACGTCGACCCACGACATGGGAGGCATCCGCCAATGGTGGGAAGAGAACCGTGACGTCACTCAGCGTTTCTTCAACAACGTGCTCCACGCCATGGGCGCCGCCCCCTACTACGCCGAGCCTTGGATATGCGAGAAGATTGTCAACCTCCACTTGACGTCGCCCTCGATGCTGTGCATCCTGCCTCTCCAGGACTGGCTGTCGATGGATGGCACCCTGCGCCGTCCCAACCCCAAGGAGGAGCAGATCAACGTTCCGGCCAACTCCCGTCACTACTGGCGTTACCGCATGCACCTGACGGTAGAGAACCTCCTCGCCCAGGACACCTTCAACCGCCGTGTCCACGACATGGTACGAGCCTCGGGCCGCTAGTGAAGCATTTAGCATTTAGCGTTTAGCATTTAGCATTTAGCCAAATAGGCAAAGTCTCCCGCCTCGGCGCGGGAGACTTTGTGTTTTTCCGTATACGTTTGTGGTTGACAGTCGCAGGCGCGTTTTTTGGTTGCATAGTTGCAAAAAAATGCTTAACTTCGCGTGCAATAAATTTCAAGCTTATCATATGTCATTTATTGCAGATCGTGTAGCGATGGACGGCCTTACCTTCGACGACGTCCTGTTAATTCCCGCTTATTCAGAAGTGCTCCCGCGCGAGGTTGACCTCCGCACCAAGTTCTCCCGTAACATCTCCCTTAACGTCCCCTTGGTTTCGGCGGCTATGGACACCGTCACCGAGGCTCCGATGGCTATTGCCATTGCCCGAGAGGGTGGTATCGGCGTGATTCACAAGAATATGTCAATCGCCGAGCAGGCACGTCAGGTGCATGCCGTGAAACGCGCTGAGAACGGCATGATCTACGATCCCGTCACCATCAAGCGCGGCTCCACAGTGGCCGAGGCCCTCAAAATGATGGAGGAATACCACATCGGAGGCATCCCCGTGGTCGACGACGACCGCAAGCTCGTGGGTATCGTCACCAATCGCGACCTTCGCTTCGAGCTCGACATGCAGCGTCCCATCGACGAGGTCATGACCTCCAAAAACCTCGTCACCACCTCGCAGACCACCAATCTCGAGGAGGCCGCTCAAATCCTGCAAAAACATAAAATCGAAAAACTCCCCGTTGTCGACAACGACGGTCGCCTGATCGGCCTCGTCACCTACAAGGACATCACCAAGGCCAAGGACAAGCCCAACGCCTGCAAGGACGCCCTGGGTCGATTGCGCGTAGCCGCTGGCGTGGGTGTGACCAACGACTCTATGGACCGCGTGGACGCCCTGGTGGCCGCCGGAGCCGACGCCATCGTCATCGACACCGCCCATGGTCACAGCCGTGGCG
Organism: Bacteroidales bacterium; assembly: GCA_020859755.1. Lineage (GTDB taxonomy): Bacteria > Bacteroidota > Bacteroidia > Bacteroidales > Muribaculaceae > JAJPXC01. The sequence goes on from JAJBVP010000182.1 coordinate 7,140, forward strand.
TGGTGGGCGTGCTGAAAGCTGTGAAAGAGAAATACCCCCATATCGACGTCGTTGTGGGCAATATCGCCACCGGCGAGGCCGCGAAATACCTCGTTGAAAACGGTGCCGACGGCGTGAAGGTGGGTATCGGTCCCGGCTCGATCTGCACCACTCGCATTATCGCTGGCGTGGGCGTTCCGCAGTTGAGCGCTGTTTACGACGTGGCCAAGGCGCTGAAGGGCACCGGAGTGCCTCTGATCGCCGATGGTGGCATCCGTTACTCGGGCGACATCGTCAAAGCACTGGCCGCTGGAGGCTACTCGGTAATGCTCGGCGGCATGCTCGCAGGCGTGGAGGAATCCCCCGGCGACACCATCATCTACAACGGCCGAAAGTACAAGGCTTATCGCGGCATGGGCTCCCTCGAGGCTATGGAGAAAGGCTCCAAGGACCGCTACTTCCAGGCCGGCGAGACCGATACCCGCAAGCTTGTGCCCGAAGGCATCGCCGCCCGCGTGCCCTATAAAGGCTCGCTTTACGAGGTGGTGTACCAGATGCTTGGAGGCTTGCGCTCGGGCATGGGCTATTGTGGCGCCAAGAATATCGAGGCCCTGCACACCACCCGCTTCACGCGCATCACCAACGCTGGTGTAGCTGAAAGCCATCCCCACGACGTGGCCATCACCTCCGAGGCTCCCAACTACAGCTCCTCCCACCAGTAGCCACAGGCGGTCGCGCGACCCCACGGGTCACCGTGGGATCCCTTCGAGCCACCGGGCCCGCGACCAGGCGCCACGTTGGTCTAACAAAAAAATCACACAGAGTAATAATAAAAGCGCCCGGCTTTACGTTATTACTCTGTGATTTTGTCACAGATAATAAACTTATCAAAACCCCTAATAAACCGTACTAACCGGGGCCATGTTCCCGGCACATGAGAAATCATATTATGAACAAGAAACATCTGATGCTGGCGGCTTTGGCCGTCGCTGCGTTCGCCACGGTGGCCGCCAAGAAATCGGGCGACGACCCTGTCGTCATGACCGTCAACGGCCATGACGTGCCCTTGAGCGAATTCCAATACCTCTATCAAAAGAACAACACCCAGCAGGCCGAGCAGCAGCCATTGGAGCAGTACGTCGACATGTTTGTCACCTACAAGCTCAAGGTGGCCGACGCCGAGGCCGCAGGTATCGACACCACCGCCGCGTTCCGAAAGGAGTTTGCCGGCTATCGCAACGAGCTCGCCCGCCCTTACCTGCGCGACACCACCGTCTACAACCGCCTTGTGGCTGAGCACTACGCTCGCATGCAGGAGGACGTGGACGTGAGCCACATCATGATCGCCCGTGGCCAGGATCCGGCCAGCGACAAGCAACAAGCTGAGAAGCTCGACTCGATTCGCTCGCTTATCGTGAGCGGCAAGGCCAATTTCACCGACGAGGCCCTGAAATGCTCTATCGATCCTGGCGTGCGTCGCAACTCGGGTCATATGGGCTGGATGTCGGCCGGGCAATATCCCTATTCCTTTGAGCTGACCGCCTACAACACCCCTATTGGCGAGATCTCCCCTGTGATCCAAACCGATTACGGTCACCACATCATCCTCGTTCACCAAAAGCGTCCCGCCAAGGGTGAGGTGCACTGCGCCCACATCCTCAAGCTCACCGCCAAAAAGAGCGAGGCCGACGCCGCCAAGGCAAAGGAGCAGATCGACTCGATCTACAACGTATTGGTCAATGGCGCCGATTTCGCCTCTGTCGCAGGTAGGGAGAGCGAGGACCCCGGGTCGGCACGTCAAGGTGGCGAGCTCCCTTGGTTTGGCGCGGGCCGCATGGTGCCCGAATTTGAGACAGTGGCATTTGAGCTGGCTGATGGCGAGATTTCCAAGCCTTTCGCCACCTCCTACGGCTACCACATCATCAAGAAAATGGGTAGCAAGGGCGTTCCGTCGCTTGAGGAGGCCAAGGGTACTATCGAGATGCTGATTGCCCGCGACGAGCGTTCCCGCATGCCCGAGCAGAGCCGTTTGCAAGAGCTGAAGGCCGCTTATGGCTCCAAGCTCAACCAAGCTACCGTCAACGACATCTACGCCCAGGTTGCGGCCAACAACGGTCTCGACTCCGTCCTCTACGAGAAGCTGTGCAACGCCACTGCTCCCCTGGTGGTTGTAGGCAAGACCAACCATAGCACCGGAGAGGTGTTCAAGGGTATCCAGTTCAACACCAAGTACACCGTTGACGGCGCCAAGGTGTGGCTCGACGGCCAATTAGCTCAGGCTGTCGACCGTATCACTCTCGACACCGAGCGCGAGGCCCTGAGCGAGAAATACCCCGAGTATCGCAACCTGGTGAACGAGTACCGCGACGGCATGCTCCTCTTCGAGGTGTCCAACCAGAACGTTTGGGAGAAAGCCTCCAAGGACAAGGAAGGCCTCGAGAAATTCTTCAACGCCAACCGTGGCAAATACACCTGGGAGAACCCCAAATACAAGGGCTACGTAGTCTTCACCACCAACGACTCTCTGGAGACTGTCGTTAAGGATTACCTCCAGACACACGTAATCCCCGCCGACTCACTAGCGGCCGTCAGCAAGTGCGAGTTTGGGCGTGACGTCAAGATCGAGCGTGTGATTGCCGCACAGGGCGAGAACGCTATCGTCGACGCTGTGGCTTTCGGTGGCGAGAAGCCCGCTCCCTCGGGTCGCTGGACCAACTACTTCGCTTACCAAGGCCGTATCATCCCCTCGCCTGAGGAGGCTGCCGACGTGCGCGGTGCTGTCACCACCGATTACCAAACGGAGCTGGAGAAGCAATGGGTAGCCACCCTACGCGAGAAATACCCCTATAAGGTCAACCAGAAGGTGCTGAAGAAAATCCAGTAACCCCCTTAGCAATAGAATACGAAAAGAGTGGCCCCCATAGGTCACTCTTTTTGCTTGTATAAACGTTGGCACTCACCACGCGACCAGCAACAAACAAGGAGCGCTGGCGCCCTCGCCTGCGCATCTCAGGCGACACTATCTTAGCTTTCTTCCTGGTTGAAGAGCTTGTCCTCTTGGTCGAGCTTGTAGTAATGGGCCAGCGTGGCGATGAATCGGGAGATTTGCTTGATGGCGTCGGCCGTGTCGGGCGAGATCTCTTTCTGTTGCAGTCGCAGCATCAGCATGCCGTAAAGGGCGTTGAAACACGTCTCTATTTCCCCTACGCGCTTGTCCTCGGGCATCTTGGACCGTAGCTCCACAATATAGGGCAGCGTTTTATAAAACTCGGCCGTGTATTGCGGGAATTTGGGATCCTTGAGCAACGTTTGGTGCAGATCGACAAGCGAGAGGAGCACATTCTTGTTCAGCTGCAGGTGTCCGCTCTTGGTGACGTCCTCGCGGCGCATCATGTCGATCAGCGACTCGTACCACTCAACCATCTGTCGGTGCTGGTCGGCGTCAAGCGTGTAGCGGTCGATCACGTTTCGCTCAATCTTCTCGATGTCGAGGTCGTTGGCGCGGATGATGTCCTCGATCTGCCACATATAGAGCAGGTACTCGGCTATGTTTTCTTTGCGTTTTTGGCTGGCGATTATCATGGGAGGTTTCAGTTTTCAGTTTTCAGTATTTTCAGTAATAACGCTGGGAGGGGGGATGGGGTTTTCTCTCTTTCATCCTTTCCCGTTTTCCGCAACGGGACACCCAAATCAGCGGTTGCGGATGATCCGTAGC
>JAJBVP010000196.1 GCA_020859755.1 Bacteroidales bacterium
CGGATCATCCGCAACCGCTGATTTGGGTGTCCCGTTGCGGAAAACGGGAAAAATTACGCTCGTGACAACGTTATCACGTGATAACGTTATCACGAGCGTAATTTTATACTCTGATGGGGAATTAGCGATTGAATTGGAGGGGCGAGGGGCCGGAGATGAAGGTGCGCTCGACGCGGTGGCCGAGTTCGCGGCCCTCGTAGGGACTCCAGCCGCAATGGGAGAGGATGTCATCGCGGGTGATCGTCCAATTGGTGGTGGAAACCAGCACCATATCGGCGTGGTAACCCTTACGGAGGAAACCGCGTCGATCGATGGCGAAGATGCGGGCCGGGTTGTGTGCCATTTTTTCGACTACCACCTCCGGGGGGAGGATGTCGAGCATCAGCGGCAGGGCGAATTGGATCGACGGCATGCCGGAGGCTGCAGTCAAGGCGTCGCCCTGCTTCTCGCTCCATAGGTGAGGTGCATGGTCGGTGCCGATGGTGTCGATGCGGCCGTCGAGCAACGCTTTGCGCAAGGCCGCGGCGTCGCTGGGCAGCTTGACTGCCGGGTTGCACTTCATCTTAGCCCCGAGCCGCGGGTAATCGTAGGCCGACAATAATAAATAATGCGGGCAGGTCTCGGCGGTGACACGTTTCTCCTCGGCCCTGCCGTTGTCGAGCAAGGCGAGTTCCTCCTGAGTGGAAACGTGGAGCAGGTGGAGCCGGGCTCCAGTCTCGCGGGCAAGATCGACAATCGGCTTGGCGGCCGAGAAGCAAGCCCCGCGCGAGCGGATAGCCGAGTGCATCGGAATTGGGACCTCACCCTCGGGGAATTCCCCCTTGGCCCACTCGGTGCCAGCCTTGACCATCGCGTCGTCCTCGGCGTGCACGGCGATGACCGCTGGGACAGTTGAAAGCAATTGCCGCAACGTCGCTGGGTCGTTGAGCAGCATGTTGCCGGTGGACGAGCCAAGGAACAGTTTGACCCCGGCCATGCGGGTGTAGTCGAGGTCCTTCAGCTGGGGTATATTGTCGGAGGTGGCACCGATGTAGGCCGCGTAGTTGACGTGGCTCACCTTGGTGGCGCGCTCCATTTTCCGCTCCCAGTCGGCGACGGTGACCGTTACGGGTTTGACATTGGGCATGTCGATCACCGAGGTGACGCCACCGGCCTTGGCCGCGGCCGACTCGGTGGCGAAATCGCCCTTGTGGGTCAACCCCGGGTCGCGGAAATGCACATGTGCGTCGATGGCGCCGGGGAGCAACAACCAGCCCTTGGCGTCGACCGCCTCCCGGGCACTGTCGAGCAACTCTCGCGAGGGAGCTCCCTCGGCGACCTCGGCGATGAGGCCGTCCTCGTCCACCGCGAGATAGCCGAGGAACGAGCGGCCCTCGTTGAACACTCGCGCGTTATATATAATATGTGAAAGCATTCCTATTGACGCGGGCGGGGGCGCCCACGCTCCTTGTTTGATAATACGCGGAGGTTATTTTTTCTTTTTCTTGAACAGGGAATTGAGTTTCAGCTGGATCACTCCGAAGACAGCCTCGCCAAAGATTCCCGAACTCATCTTGCTCGTGCCCAGCACGCGGTTGACAAAAACGATGGGCACCTCCACAATTTTGAATCCGAGCTGGTGGGCCGTGAACTTCATCTCGATCTGGAACGCGTAGCCCTTGAACTTGACGGCGTCGAGGTCCATGGCGCGCAACACCTTGGCTGTCCAGCAGACGAACCCCGCCGTCGTGTCGTGGATAGGCATCCGGGTAATCACCCTTACGTAGGCCGACGCGTAGTAGCTCATAAGCACTCGCCCCATCGGCCAGTTGACCACGTTGACGCCGGTGACGTAACGGGAGCCCACGGCCACATCGGCTCCCTGATTGGCGCAAGCGTCGTAGAGCCGCAACAAGTCCTTGGGGTCGTGACTGAAATCGGCGTCCATCTCGATGATGAAGTCGTAGCCGCGCTCGAGGGCCCACTTGAAGCCGGCGATGTAGGCGGTGCCGAGACCCAGCTTGCCCGCGCGCTCCATCAAGTCGACGCGCCCAGGATACTCCTCCATGCTCTCGCGCACGAGCTTGGCAGTGCCGTCCGGCGAATTGTCATCGATCACCAGCACGTCAAACCTTCGCGGCAACTCCATTACCGCTTTAATAATGGCCTTGGCGTTCTCCCGCTCGTTGTACATGGGGATAATCACCAGGGAATCCGATCTCTCATTCTTGTCGCTCATTGCTACACGTTTATGTCGCGAATTTACAAAAAAACTTTATTCATTCTCTCCTTATAACCTAATAACCTAATAACGTAATAACGTGATAACGCCATTTTAGACGAAAATCCGGGATTAACCTTTTTAAACATTCTTTATGGAATTTTTTCGCGAGAAATTCAAAAAAACTTGCTACTTTTATGCAGAATTTCAAACGACCCTATTTAACTTTCACCAGCGAAAAACTGTTCAGTACACTTAACATAAACAAAAACAATCACTTATGAAGAAAAATTTACTCCTTATGGGTGCCCTTATGGCAGCAGGAAGCGCAATGGCCGCTATCCCCACCGACGGATGCACCTACGAAACCAAGGACGGCTTGACCCTGACCAACCTGTGGTGCGCCGCCATGGACATCAACAAGAGCTCTCTTGAAGAGATCAACTCCCACCTGTACACCTCTTACGCTCGCCTGTTCACCGTGTACAACGACATGATCGTTTACTCCAACGGCAACCGCGTGACCGTAGGCGAGGGCGACGGTGCAGTATCCACCGATTACTGGCAGCTCGTATGCTACAACCTGTACACCGGCGAGTACATCAAGACCATCGACCTCACTTGCGACGGCGAGCCTGTAACCGGCCTGCTCGAGTGCAATGCCATCGGCGTTGACGACTTCAACCACCTATGGTGCGCTTCCTACTGGAGCGGCCAATCGGCAGCTGACGACGGCATCCGAATCCGCACCTACTGGGTGAAGGACTTTGACACGGGCGAGTGCGAGCTCGTTTGCGGCGGTATCGAGTGGCCCTCGGATGAGGTATCCTACGCAGGCCGTATCGACTTCGCCGACATCACCGGCGACATCACCGGCGTTGAGGCTGACGGCGTATACGGCGCTATCGGCTCCAACTCGGGCGGCACTGGCGACCCCTACGCTTATCGTTTCGTGCGCTACCAGGGCGAGGACGAGTGGACTCCCGGCATGGACGGCTTCGCATCCTGGGGCATGGACGACGGCGTTGAGCTCTACCCCTCCACCGCAGCCAACTTCGGTGACGGCGGCCAGCTCGTATGGGCCGCTGGCTCCTCCGAGATCTTCTACGCCAACGGTAACTACACCTGCCCCACCCAGTACTCCTGCTACGACGGTCTGCCCGACTGCCTGGGCAACTTCGGCCAGGCCGCTGAGGATTGCGTTCCCTCAGGCGTAGGCGCAACCGGCGCTTATGAGTTCGTGATCGGCGACAAGATGTACCTCGGTTATGCCGACTGCCAGGCCAACGACAACCCCCGCGGTGCCATGAGCAAGATCGCCGTTATGGGCGGTGACGCATCCGGCGGCACCTTCGAGGGCATGGAGCTGATGTGGATCACCCCTGCCGAGGGCACCTACAACACCCTGTCGACCGGCGGTATCCGTACCCACCCCATGATCCCCGTTACCAAGAAGGACTCCAACGGCAAGACCGGCGTTTACATCGCATCGGGCAACACCCTGTCGTTCCTCGCAACCTACCTCGTAGCTGAGGAAGGCTTCAACGCAGGCGAGTTTGGCGGCGTGGGCAACATCGCAGCCGACGTCAACAACGCCAACGCACCCGTTGTATACTACAACCTCCAGGGCCAGAAGGTCAACAACCCCGAGGGCGGCATCTTCATCCGCCAGCAGGGTACCGAGGCTGTAAAGGTTCGCCTCTAATCTCTTGACAATATAACGGATCGCCCCGGGCCGCCTGGCCCGGGGCGATCTATTTTTTGCTTTAATGATTTAAAGATTTATCGCTTTAACGATTTATCGCTACGAGGCAACGCCTCAAGGAAACCATTAAAACACTAAGTTTTAGAAAATTGAGGAAAATTATGGCGGAAAAATTTGCGCGTGTAAGGAAAAAGTTGTTACTTTGCACTCTGTTTCGTGGCTCTATTCTGTAAAGCCGCTAAGAAAGATGCGCTTAGCGGTGATATGAGCGTGAATAGCCCTGGAAGCACCCCAAGAGAAAAATAAACAAGAAGTAGAACAAGAATAATAAACCTCAGCCATGTCAAAGATTTGTCAGATCACGGGCAAGAAAGCGATCACCGGCAATAACGTGTCGCACTCCAAGCGCCGCACCAAGCGTCGCTTCAACGTCAACCTGTTCAACAAGAAATTCTACTGGGTGGAGCAAGACGCGTGGATCACCCTCACCATCTCGGCCAACGGCCTCCGCAACATCAACAAGATGGGCCTTGACGCCGCGATCAAGCAGGCCGCTGAGAAAGGTTACTTAACTGAAATCAAATATCTCCAATACTAATAACGATGGCAAAGAAACCAAAAGGTAATCGCGTGCAAGTAATCCTTGAGTGCACCGAACACAAGGCAAGCGGTATGCCCGGCACCTCCCGCTATATCACCACCAAAAACCGCAAGAACACTACCGAGCGCCTCGAGTTGAAGAAATACAACCCGATCCTCAAGAAAGTCACCGTTCACAAAGAAATCAAATAACAGTAGCACCCCGATATGGCAAAGAAAACCGTGGCCTCACTGCAAAAAGGTGAAGGCCGTACTTACAGCAAAGTAATCAAGATGGTGAAGTCGCCCAAGACCGGCGCTTACATGTTCAAGGAAGAGATGGTGCCCAACGACCAAGTGCAGGCATCGCTCAAGAAAGACTAATTTTACACCCCCCATACAACGCCCGAGCCAGCCGGCCCGGGCGGTTTTTTTACAAAAACCGGCGTAAAATTTGGCGGGGTGAGAAAAAAGCCTTACCTTTGCAACGCTTTTGAGAAGCACGGGCGCTTAGCGCAGCTGGTTCAGAGCATCTGCCTTACAAGCAGAGGGTCGGGGGTTCGAATCCCTCAGCGCCCACAAAAAAGCCGCAGTTTTCTGCGGCTTTTTTGTGTTTGGTGCTGAGAGGATGAGAAGCCTTGAGGGGCTTGTGGGCGCCTGGTGATGGCCGTCCAAGGCCGGCCCCCCTAAGGCTGGTGATGGCCGTTCAAGGCCGGCCCCCCCTAAGGCTGGCGATGGCCGTCCAAGGCCGGCCCCCCTAAGGCAGGTGATGGCCGTCCAAGGCCGGCCCCCCTAGGTCGGTGATGGCCGTCCAAGGCCGGCCCCCCTAAGGCTGGCGAGCGGGATTATTGGAGGGTGCCGGCTTGGGCCTTGGCGATCATGTCCTTGGAGGCAGTGATGTAGATCTCGACGCGACGGTTCTGGGCGCGACCCTCAGCGGTCTCGTTGGATGCCACATAGTCGGCCATTGGGATACCCTGGGCGGTCATGCGGGTTACGGGCACGCCTGAGTTGGCCAAATAGGAGAGGACGGCGTCGGCGCGCTGGTTGGACAGGGTCTCGTTGACGGCATAGGAGCCGGTGTTGTCGGTAAAGCCGTAGATCTGCACGTTGGTGTCGGGATTGGCAAGCAGGGAGGATGCCAATTGAGTAAGGTCTTCCTTAGCGGTAGCGTTGAGGGTGTACTTGCCGGTGGGGAAGAGGATACCGCCATTGAAAGTGACCTTTACGGCCTCGAGGCCGTTTTGATCCTCGACGGTCTCGACCTGGGCTTTGTCGGCGAGTTGCTGTTTAAGTTCGGCGGCTTGCTTGTCCATCTTCTTGCCGATGAGCGCGCCAGCGCCTGCTCCGACAGCGCTACCGATGGCAGTACCGATCAACGCGCCTTTGCCACCTCCGATGATGGCGCCGAGGCCGGCACCTACGGCGGCGCCACCTCCACCACCGATAAGGGCGCCCTTACCGGTGTTGGTCATGGATGAGCAACCCGCCCCGACGAGCATCGACAGGGCGATACCTAACACTGCAACATTCTTTAACAGTTTCATTTTCGTTTGTATAATAAGTTAATAAAAGGCTGAATAAGGCTCCACAGCGCCTGAATGTGGTAACATATTTACACTTGAAACGCGAAATTAGTTTCGGCACATTGGAAAATTTCAGCTAATTTTGCACAAAGATAGCACAAAAAGCCTTATCATCACCATGGCACATGCCTCAGTAGAGAAAAAATCGGCATTTTGGTTTCATTTAGGCGCCATCATCACCGTGACGGCGTGGGGCGTTTCGTTTATCTCCACCAAGATTTGTCAAGGGCCACCCAACGATCTGACTCCGGTGGAGGTGTACGTGCTACGCTTCACGATGGCCTACCTGCTGGTGCTGGCGGCGTGCCACAAGAGATTTTGGAGCAACTCTCTGCGCGACGAGCTATTGTTCGCCACCTGCGGGCTGTGTGGCGGCTCTATCTATTTCATCGCTGAGAACACGGCCATACAGTATACGCTGGTGTCGAATGTGGCGCTGATCACCACCACGGCTCCGTTGATCACCACCATGCTGGTGGGGCTGATTTACAAGAGCGAGCGGCCGAATCTTGGCACCGTTTTGGGCTCGTTGCTGGCGTTTCTGGGGGTGGGCTGCGTGATTTTCAACTCGTCGTTCAACGCGGCGATACGGCCGTTGGGCGACCTCCTGGCCTTGGCGGCGGCGCTGGGCTGGGCGATCTACTCGATTGTGTTGAGGAAATTGAACGCGCTCTACTCGGTGATGTTTATCTCGCGGAAGACTTTTTTCTACGGGTTGTTGACGGCGTTGCCGTTTTTGGCGTTTGAGCCTGGGAGCTTGCGCTGGGAGGTGCTATGCCGCACTGAGGTATGGGCCAACTTGCTGTTCTTGGGGGTGTTCGCGTCGATGGTTGCGTATATCATCTGGGCACAAGCGGTGAAGCGTCTGGGCGCTGTTAAAGCCTCTAATTATCTGTATTTTTCGCCGATTGTCACCCTGGTGGCGTCGCAGATTTTTCTCGATGAGGCGATCACGCTTGTGGGGTTGATCGGGTGCGCTCTGATCCTGCTGGGTGTATGGCTCAGCGACCTGCTGTCGAGGCCTCGTTAAATTTCTCGAGCCTTAGCTCCTTGCCGTCCCAGATGGCGAAGGAGAAGTGGTGGATCCAGTCGCCGAGGACGAGCAGGCGCGCGTCGTGGCCAATGTCCATGTCCATGAGAATGTGGCGATGGCCCAGGAGGATAAAGTCGGTTTCGGGATGCCGGGCTACATACTGGCGCGCCCAGCCCACATACATCTCGTCGTCGCCCTTGCTTTGGGCGGGACCGGTCATCTCGCCGCGCGACCGGGACGAGAAGTAGTAACCCATCGGTACGGTCCATCGGGGATGGATCGAGCGGAACAATGCTTGGCACACGCGGTTGCGGAACATTGAGCGGATGAAGCGGAATCCGCGGGGTATCTCCCCCACCCCGTCGCCGTGACTGAGGAAGAATCGCTTGCCGTCGATATCCTCGATGAGGTTTCCGTCGACCACGCGGCCGCCGATCTCGGTGGGGATATAGTCGGTCATCCATATGTCGTGGTTGCCGATGATCCAGGTGATTTCAACTCCCTGGTCGGCTAGTTCGGCCAGTGCACCGAAGAAGCGGGTGAAGCCACGGGGGACTACCGTGCGGTACTCGATCCAGTAGTCGATCACGTCGCCGAGCATGTACAGCCGCTTGGCTCGCGGGGCGATTGAGCGCAAGAACTTGACGACACGCCGCTCGTAGCTGCGGGGGTCGTCCATCACGCGGGATCCCAAGTGAAGGTCGCTTATGAAATATGTAAGGTCGCGTTGGCCGGCCATGATATCGGGATTACAAGAAACCGAGCTCGAGCTTGGCTTCCTCGGTCATCATATCCTTGGTCCATTCCGGCTCGAAGACGATGTTGACCACGACTGATCGGATTCCGTCGATACCCTCGAGCTTGGTACGCACATCGTCGATGATGAAGTCGGCCGCGGGACAGTTGGGGGCAGTCAAAGTCATGTCGATCACCAGGTCGCCCTCGTCGTTGAGGTCGATTTTGTAGATCAGCCCCAGCGAATAGATGTCGATGGGAATCTCGGGGTCGTAGACGCTTCGGAGCACCTCGACGATGCGCTCTTCCAATTTTAAATGTTGTTCTTGAGTCATCATATACCGCGAATTTACCCATTTTTTGGAAAAAATCATTAAATTCGCGGTAAATAAATAACCAGTCAAAACTCCTATGGCAACAAAACCTTTTGAATACCAGCCGATGTTCCCTCTGGGACCGGACGACACTGAGTATTACCTTCTCACATCCGACTACGTAAAGACCGAGAAATGGGGCGACCGCGAGATGCTCGTAGTCGATCCCGAGGCTCTCACCGTGCTTGCCCGCCAAGCCACTCACGACAATGCTTTCATGCTGCGCCGCGAGCACAACGAGATGGTGGCCAAAATCTTGCACGACCCCGAAGCCTCGGAGAACGATAAATACGTGGCACTCACCATGTTGCGCAACGCCGAGGTGGCCTCCAAGGGCCAGCTCCCCTTCTGCCAGGACACCGGCACGGCCATCATCGCCGGCAAGAAAGGCCAGAACGTGTGGACCGGCGGTGGCGACGAGGAGCGCCTGTCAAAGGGCGTTTACCTCACCTACACCGAGGACAACCTGCGCTACTCCCAGAACGCCCCGTTGACCATGTACGACGAGGTGAACACTGGTTGCAACCTGCCCGCCCAGATCGACCTCTACGCTGTCGACGGCGACGAGTACAAATTCGTGTTCGTGGCCAAGGGTGGCGGTTCGGCCAACAAGACCTACCTCTACCAGGAGACCAAGGCCGTGCTCAACCCCAAGACGCTCGTGCCGTTCCTTGTGGAGAAGATGAAGACCCTCGGCACTGCCGCATGCCCGCCCTACCACATCGCCTTCGTGATCGGTGGCACATCGGCTGAGAAGAACCTCGACACCGTCAAGAAAGCCTCCATCAAATATTACGACAACCTTCCCACCAAGGGCAACGCTCTGGGCCACGCCTTCCGCGACAGCGAGCTTGAGAAGCAGCTCCTCGAGGAGGCCCACAAGATCGGCTTGGGCGCGCAGTTTGGCGGCAAATATTTTGCCCACGACATCCGCGTGATCCGTCTGCCCCGTCACGGCGCATCGTGCCCCATCGGCTTGGGCGTGAGCTGCTCGGCCGACCGCAACGTCAAGGCCAAGATCAACCGCGAGGGCCTGTGGATTGAGAAACTCGACGCCAACCCCGGCGAGCTCATCCCCGAGCACCTGCGCAAGGGCACCGAGGGCAAGGTCGTTGAGATCGACCTCAACCGCCCCATGCCCGAGGTACTGGCCGAGTTGTCGAAGTACCCCGTGTCGACCCGCCTGTCGCTAAAGGGCACCATCATCGTGGGCCGCGACATCGCCCACGCCAAGATCAAGGAGCGCCTCGACCGCGGCGAGCCTATGCCCGAGTACCTGAAGCAGCACCCCATCTACTATGCCGGTCCCGCCAAGACCCCCAAGGGGATGGCGTCCGGGTCGTTCGGCCCCACCACGGCCGGCCGCATGGACTCCTACGTCGACCAGTTCCAGGCCGCTGGCGGCTCGATGATCATGATCGCCAAGGGCAACCGCTCGCAGCAGGTGACCGACGCCTGCCAGAAGCACGGCGGCTTCTACCTCGGCTCGATCGGCGGTCCCGCCGCCGTCCTGGCCCAAAACTCCATCAAGAAAGTGGAGTGCCTGGAGTACCCCGAGCTGGGTATGGAAGCCATCTGGAAGATTGAGGTTGAGGACTTCCCCGCGTTCATCCTCGTCGACGACAAGGGCAACGACTTCTTCAAGCAGATCCAGGCCCAGTGCCAAGGCTGCGCCCTGACAAAGTAACAAGCGTTTTTTTGATATAATAAAACCCACCACTGTACAGAGTTACGGCCCTGTAGGTGGTGGGTTTCGATTGTTATGAAACGTAATCCTTCTTCCGTCGCTATACCCTCGCTGCGACGAATGTTTGGTTTTTTGGTTGATTTTGTGGACTTTTCTCTGCCGGCGTGGAGAAGAGGGTCCTGGTTGTGAACTTGTTGGGGAATCGGTATCGTGAGGTGATCGTTTTTCTTACTAAGTGTCGTGGAGGTTCCGCGGTTGATGATCAATATCCGCGACACTATTGCGAGAGATCGTTCCACAAACGTAGCCCCGTCTCATTCACGACACAAAATTACGACGGGAAACGGGCATGTATATGTCATTTTCTACATTTGACGAGGATCGAATGCACGAATGCCCGAGTAAACGAATTCACGAGGGAGGCTGAGGGGTATATTTTTTTGAATATCCGTTATACCCGCTACTCGGCTCGCAGAGCCGGCGCCACAATAGCCCCAGGCTTCGGGAGGCGGCAGCCTCCCTGCCTGGGGTTTTCGGTTATTTGGAAGGTATTTTTGGCGCTTCGTAGATGCGCCGCATCTCCCCTTTTGCGGCGCATCTACGAAGCGCCGTGGGGAGGAAAGAATATTACGGTCCATGTCCCCAGGCTTCGGAAGCCGCTTGCGCGGCTTCCGAAGCCTGGGGCTATTGGAGCATCGAGTCTTCGACCCGAGGAGAATGAAAAGGGACGGAGGGCGCGGGCGGGGGCGCCCACGCTCCTTGTTTGAGGGTTGGTGCCTGGGGAGGACCGTCCAAGAGCCGGCCCGCCAAGGCTGCCGCGGACGTTTATGATCGACTGGGGAGCGCTGTAATCTGCAAATAAAATTTCATAAGTTTTCGGTAAATAAGATTTCGGCAG
>JAJBVP010000023.1 GCA_020859755.1 Bacteroidales bacterium
ATTTTAACTAAATCTGTTTGCTGAAATCATAAGAATATGAATAATGTAGGCTATATCTTTCGTATTTCGTTCGTATTTTCATCGTATTTCGATGTACCTATAGTTTTATCGATTTTTTTGACTTATCTTTGCGTCACTTTAGATTTGCAGCGGCAAATGAAAGTGAAATAGAATTGATAACTTTGACCCGAGAAAATTAATATTGAAAGAAAGGAAAGCAAAGTGTACCATTTTGCGCCAACTTAGTTTCCATGGATTTTTGCAAGAATATCAAGATAGTTGTGGGAGACATCACCGAGTTCCGGGGTGATGCCATCGTTAATGCTGCCAACTGCTCGTTGCTTGGCGGTGGTGGCGTGGACGGTGCGATTCATCGCGCAGCCGGTCCTCAGTTGTTGGCCGAGTGCCGCACATTGAACGGTTGTCAAACCGGGCAATCCAAAATCACCGACGCCTATGACCTCCCCTGCAAGAAAGTAATACACACCGTTGGTCCTGTGTGGCACGGAGGCACGCACGGCGAACCTGAGTTATTGGCTTCCTGTTACAAGACATCCTTAAAGCTGGCCAAGGAGAACAACTTGCATCGCATCGCTTTCCCGTGCATCAGCACCGGTGTGTATCGTTTCCCTAAATCCCAAGCTGCCCACATCGCTCTCCGCGCCATCAAAGAATTTCTCAGCCAGAACACAGACCCAGCCACTGGCGCTTGCCCCTACGAGATCACCATTTTCTGCTTCTCCCCCTATGACACCAATTACTACCAGGATGCCCTAAATTTAAAGTAAGACCGATTGATATGGAAAACTTTATGACGCCAGCTGAATTCCATCGTTTGGCCAAAGAAGCGATGAGGCAAACTGAAAAGGATATGTTGCGTAAACTCGAGATGAACGATGCTCAAATCCGCAAATTAGAAGCCGAGATTGAATGGTATAAGGCTCAGATAGCTCAGAGGGAAAAGGCGCGTAAAGAACAGATGGCAGCCAAGCATAAAGCCATTGATGAGATGCCAAGGCTCTTCGATGATTAGCATCAATAAGCGTCCATGTCGATAACGGGTACTTTTGGTAACTCTGGCATTAATTTCTCTTGTGCCCGTTGGTAGCCTGTAGCGGCTGATTCACGAAGAAAAAGGAGTTAGAACTGCGTCTAACTCCTTGGAAATCAGCGGAGAGACCGGGATTCGAACCCGGGATGGGCTTTTGGCCCATACACGCTTTCCAGGCGTGCCTCTTCAGCCACTCGAGCATCTCTCCTTGTAAGTCGTCGGTTATGATCTCTGGCAGCCTAAAGGGGTGCCGGGACCGTTTCCGATGTTTGCGTCGCGAAGTTACGTCTTTTTTGGGGATTAGGCAACATTTTCAAGTGAAATTTTTTTGGAAAGGTTTTATCAAATCGTTAACAGGAGGAAATATATGTTAAATTACAATAAATTGAGGGTGTTTTTGCGGTTTTATATCAATCAATCATGTATTTTTGCAAAAATTAGCAAATCAAATATACGATAAGTAAAAATGACTATTTTTAAGAATAATAGTGCATTCAGAAGTGTGATGACAGCGTTGATGGCTGCTATCGGTAGTGTGGTTATGGCTGCTGGTTTGGTGGATCCCACGGAATATTCTGATATTTCTGTAGGGGGAACGAATATGCGGTTGAGCCAGCGTTGGGCCGTTGAATTGGATCAAAGTGACAACGGTGACTATGCGGGGGCTTTCGCGGTAACGGGCGATGTTGTCTATGTGCTCGACGGGTCGAACGGAGGGAAGCGCTTGGCGCGTTACAATACCGACACGGGTGCGTCCATGAGCGCTCTTTCGATCGCATATACCGATGAAATCGCGGATCCGGGGCAGGCGCTGTCGCAGGTGGGCGTTGACGGTGACGGCACGCTTTTCATTTCGTATAAATCGACTTATACGGGCAACGATCCTTGGCTGTATCTCGACGTCGTGGACACGGCGACGGGGGTAGTAAGCCAGCGATTCTCTTATCGGTTGAAGACGATACGCGCTTATCCTGAATACACATTCACCTCGTGCGGCTTCTCGCAACCGCGGGTGGAGGGCTCGTTGCTCGACGGCAACTACACGTTGTCGCTGCTGGAGAACGGTGGCGAGATTTTCGAGGGAAGCACGGAGACCTATGGTGACACGTCACCGTCGAAGACGTTGTCGCTGGGGCGTTATCAGTTTGTCAACGGGTCGTTGGCAAAAGCGTATAATCCAGTGCTGTACGGACTTTCGCCCGAGGATAACTATATGGCATGTTTCACTCCGTGGTCGCTGGTTGATAACCAGAACCTGTTTTTGGTTGACGCCCATGGCCAAAGGGCGATGACGTTTAGGGTGTGGGGCAACGACTCGGAGCATGCTATTGAATACTTCGGTTCGGCCTTGGAGGATGAGGATGAGGAGGGATACGAGGATCTCTCGGGAGGTAACGGCTCGTGCCATTTTGAGTTGAACGGGCAGTCGCTGGTGGTGCAGGGCATCAGTTGCGGCACAACCGTGGCTCGGTGGAGGTTGAGCACGTGGCCTGAGGCCGACGGCAAGTCGACAAAGGTGTTCTCCAAGGATGGTTATCAGAAGCTGGTGGATTTCCCGGCCAGCGAGGCTGGATTGGGCACCAGCACGGCTGCTAATCCCATGACGTTGTGCCAGGCACGTGTTGAGAACGGAATTGGTGAAATGTATGTCTACTCGCCTGGCGCTGGCTTAGCTCGCTATGACCTGGGCGAACCGATGTCCAACGCTGCTTTGTGGCCCAGAGATGATAGCGGGCAGCTGTTCAGTGTCATGGGGCACACCATCACTGTTTCCGAGCGTTGCCAACTAAGTGTGCTCTCATTGGACGGACGACTAGTGTACAAGTCGACTATTGACGCCGGGGTAGTGGATCTTCCCACTACACTGAAAGGCTTCTACCTCGTTACTGTTACCAGCAAGGTTTCAGCCAAAACTATCGGCGTGAAGGTAATATTATAACTAACAGCCCGGCCAAGTTTTCCTCAAGGGGATCTCTTTGGCCGGGCTTTCTATATCAAAGGGTGACGTATTGTGGGCAGTGGTGGATATGGGGGAGGATGATGTCGGTGAGGTCGCTAAGACGGATGCGCATTGAGGATGTGTTGGCGCAAGGGTGACACCCGAAGTAGTCGCTGCGGGTGACGTCGCGGTCGATGAGGAGCTGGACACGGTTGTCGTGGTCGTTCATCAAGCCCATAACGGAAACCGAGCCGGGCAGAAGGTCGAGCATTTGCAACATGTCGTCGGCTGTGGCGAAGGATAGGCGTCCGCATTCAATTTGGGAAGTGATATCCTTGGTGTGGAACGGCTTTGACCCCGGCATCATCAATAGGAAGAAGTGGGTGCGTGGACGGTTGCAGAGGAAGAGGTTTTTGCAGATAATGGGATGGGACCGTGCATCGTCGTCGGCCTGCTGGAAGTCGTCGAGGGTCATACGGCCAAAAGTTTCGTCGATAGTGGCGCACACTTCCATGGTGTCGGCAGGAGCATGATCAATGCGGTCGTAGTTGACGCCCAGGGAGTCGAGCATGTCGTATACTCGGATTTCCCTCGGCGAGCGTGTTGAACAGTCGAGGGGACGTCCTTTATAAATGTGATATGTCATAGGTGAAGTTATTCGTCGGTGGCGAGGGAGATGCCTTCTGGGGTGATGATGATACGGTGTTGCTTGTAGAGGGAACCGACGGCTTTCTTGAAGTCCTTTTTGGAGCATAGGAACCGGGCCTCGATCTCGGCAGGGTCGGAGTGGTCGTTGATTGGTGTAGAGCCGTGGTTGATCTCAAGGTAATGGATGATACGGTCGGCAAGGGTTGCTACGCGCTCTGAGGTGTTGCCGCTGAGTGTAAGGTCGATTTTGCCGTCCTCACGCACCTGCTTGACGTAGGCTTTGACTGATTGTCCGATTTCGAGTGGTCGGAATAGCTCGTTTTCGTATATCATCCCGTTGTGAAGATTGTCGACAATCACACGGTACCCGATTGGGGTGTGTTGCCACACGAGGGCTTCCACTTCTTGCCCACGCTTGTATTCAGCGGGAACATTTCCGAGGTATTTCTCGATTTTGGCAGTAGCGACGACACGCTTGGTGGCGTTGTCGAGGTAGACGTACACCAGGTATACTCCGCCTTCTTTCATCCGTGATTTTTGCTCACTGTAGGGCACGAGGATGTTTTTGGCCAATCCCCAGTCGAGGAAGGCGCCAACCTTGTTGACGTCGACCACTTCAAGGAAAGCGAATTGACCCACGCGGGCGAAAGGATGTTCGGTGGTGGCGATCAGGCGATCCTCCGAGTCGGTGTAGACAAACACATCGATTTCTTGCCCGATTTCAGGCACTCCATCCACATATTTGGCGGGGAGCAGGATCTCCACGCCGTTACCGCCGTCGAGGTACACCCCGAAGTCGACGATTTTAGTAACCGCCAAGCGGTTGTAGTCACCTATCTTTACCATACAATTATAACTCCGTAGCGGGATTTTAGTTTAAAAAATCGAGGAGTATTGGTCGAGTAGTTGGGCGAAACGGGGAAGGTCGCGCAGGGGAGCTACATTGACGCGGGCGTCGTCGGAGCGGTTCCAGTCGTGGCGGTTGGCGTATCCCATCTCGAGGGCCTGTGCCATAAGGTCGAGGGCCGTGTCGGTGTCACCAGCTTGAGCATATAGACAGCAAGCTCGGTATTGGGCTGTGCCGTCATGATTTTTGTCGTTGGCTAAAATATCCTTGGCCCATTGGTAGGCTTTATCTTTTTGACCTGAAAATAGCATCCCGAAACCGCGATAATCTCCCGAGGGTAAAGCGCCTTCCTCCATAGGCCAATTGGCCACACGCTCGTAGATTGTTGCGGCATTGGTAGGCTTATTGAGGAATTGCTCGAGAATCCAGGCGCGGATAAGCGGGTAGAAGGCGTTCTCTCCGTCGTTGAGGATAGCGGCTCCTATAGCGTCGGAGGCCTCCTGATATTTTTGAAGGTCGACCAGGGCGAGAGCTTTTTGGGCTTGTGCTGGAGCGAAGTCGGGGGCTTTCTCCAGGGCTTTTTCAGAAGCGGTCAAAGCGTCCTCGGCACGCCATTGGGCACGGCGGATTTGGGCCAGTGTGACGTAGTAGGCGGCGTTGTCGGCGGTCGCTCCGATTGCGTATTCGATGTCCATAGCGGCTTGGGGATAGTTGCCTAAGGCATACTGGCATTCGGCCATCGAGGCGTATATTCCGTGGTGGTCGTAAAGGCCCTCGTCGGTGATGTATTTATAGTCGGTGAGAGCGGCTTTGAATCGGTTGTGATTTTGGGCGATGGCGGCCCGCAGGTAATAGAACATTCCCACTTTAGGGGCTTGGTGGATGGCGTTGCTTAGGCCTGTCATGACGGCAGCATAGTCGGTGTTGGACATATTTACCAATCCGCGTAGAGCGCGGGAGTAGGAGTTGTCGATACTCAACGCCATCAGGTAATCGTCGACGGCTCCCACGTTGTTGCCCATTGATTCACGCACAGCGGCACGTCGCACGTACACGTCGGCATTGGAAGGATAGGCGTTGACGGCCTCGTCGACATAGTCGTTGGCAAGCCCCAGGTTTTGTTCCTTGACGGCTACTCGGGCTAATCCGAACAGGGCTTCCACTGAGCGGGAGGACAAGCGTTTCAGCTTTTGGTAGTCGGCTTTGGCGGCGTCATATTTGCCAAGCTCGTATTCCACGTTGGCTTTCTGATATATAGCCACGTAGTTGTCGGGGACGAGTTCGCAGGCCTGTGTGAGGTCGATTAGGGCGAGATCGCGTTTGCCGGTCATCTCATATATGTTGGCGCGCAGAGCGAGTTCCTGAAATCGCATGTCTTTGTCGGAGACGGGAGTGTATTTCAGGGCCTCGTTGACGTCGTTCAAGGCGCGGAGGTACTGGTCAAAACGGTAGTATTCAGTGGCGCGGCGGTAGAGCGTCTCGTAGTCCTGCGGATTCTCGTCGAGAAGCTTTTGGTAGGCCTTCATAGTGGCCTCGGTGATGGCGCTTTGACCCTGAATTTGAGCAAACGAGGGCGCTGAGCAGAATGTGATGATGGCGGCTGCGGCCAGGATTTTGATTGGTTTCATTATGGTTATTGTACGTTATTGGCTTGATTAATCGCTTGTCGGATGATAGTGAGGCGGCGAAGCAGTGAGGGAAGCAGGTCAAGACGCAGCATGTTGGCACCGTCGCTCTTGGCCACGGCGGGATTCTGATGAGTTTCCATAAACAGGCCATCGACACCTGCGGCGATACCGCAACGGGCTACTGTCTCAATCAGGTCGGGGCGACCTCCAGTGACGCCTGCCGATTGGTTGGGTTGTTGGAGCGAGTGGGTTACGTCAAGAATTACGGGACAACCGTTTTTGCGCATCTCGGGGATGCCTCGGTAGTCGACGATTAGGTCTTGGTAGCCAAATGTGGTGCCACGCTCCGTGATTGCCACTTGGTCGTTGCCAGCGTCGCGTATTTTCTGTACGGCGTGTCGCATCGCCTCGGGGGAGAGGAACTGTCCTTTCTTGATGTTGACCATCTTGCCTGTGCGAGCCGCTGCGATCAAGAGGTCGGTTTGGCGACACAGGAAAGCAGGAATCTGGAGAATATCGACGTATTTAGCGGCCATTTCAGCCTCCTCGGCGGCGTGAATGTCGGTCACAACCGGCACGTTGTAAGTCGACTGTACCTCGGCCAGGATCTCCAATGCTTTCTCGTCACCTATACCTGTAAAGGAGTCGATACGGGAGCGGTTGGCTTTGCGGTAGCTTCCCTTGAACACGTAGGGGATGCCAAGCTCGCGGGTGATATCGACGCATTTGCCGGCGATATCGAGGGCCATTTCGCGGCCTTCAATGACGCAAGGTCCCGCCAGCAGGAAGAAGTTGCCGTTGGGGGAGCCTTGCAGGTAATTTATCATGTTCATATTTAGTGTTCAGTTTTCAGTTTTCAGCAGAGAGTCGCTTTGCGGTGGGGCTTAGCCTTCCTGTGTGAATTGATTGATTATATGGCATGTGTCGACGGCCACGAGAGCGGCGGTCTCGGTGCGCAGACGGTTGTCGCCCATTGTGACGGGCGTGAAGCCTGAGGCGAGACACATCTCCACCTCTTGTGGAGAGAAATCCCCCTCGGGGCCAATCAGCAGGGCCACATCCTGCCTTGGCACGTAGGTTTTGGCCAACAGCCGACGCTCCACCTCATCGGAACAGTAGCCCACGTATCGTTGTGGAGCTGTCACCGAGTTGAGGAAACGGGGTAGGGGTGTCAACGGGTAAATGACGGGCAGGGTGGATTTGAGCGACTGCTTCATGGCGGCTACGGCGATTTTCTCGAGGCGGTCGGTTTTCAACTCCCGACGCTCGCTACGCTGACACAACACCGGCACGATGTCGTTGACACCGATTTCAGTGGCTTTCTCCACGAGCCATTCCATGCGGTCCATGAGTTTGGTGGGGGCGACGGCGAGGGAGATACGGTTGGACCATATCAGGGGCTCGGCCACTCGCTCCAGGATCTCCACCATGGCGCGCTTGGGATGGGCCTCGATCAGTTTGCAACGGTAACGGTAACCTTTACCGTCGACAATCTCCAAGGGGTCGCCCTCGATCATGCGAAGGACGCGCACGGCGTGCTTGGAGTCGCTTTCGGGCAATACCGGGGTGACGTTGATATCGGGGGCGAAAAACTGAATCAAAGTGATTAGTGATTAGTGATTAGTGATTAGTGATTAGTGATTAAGTAGGATAGCTTCTTTATTGGAGCCATCGCAACTTTTAACTTTCAACTTTTAACTTTCAACTTTTAACTACACCTCAACCATGTCGCCTGCGGATGGCAGTTCCTCCTCGCGGCGAACTTCCTTCTCTGTGGGGTTGGGCTCGTTATCCTTAAAGATGAAGAAGAAGAGCACGGCTACTACCAAGGCGTAAGCGGCGAAAATGTACCAGGATACTCTCCAGCCTTCCAGCACTTGCTCAGGGTCAAGCCCCGTGGCGTAAACAAATTTGTTGACAACGAACGTGCCGGCGACCCATGTGCCGAGCGAGGCTCCAATACCGTTGGTCATGATCATGAACAGGCCTTGAGCTGAGGAACGAAGGTCGGGAGTCGTCTTTTGGTCGACATAGAGGCCGCCCGAGACGTTGAAGAAGTCGAAAGCCACGCCGTAAACCACGCAGGAGAGCATCAGCAACCAAACGCCCGACCAACTGGTGTTGCCCAGGCCGAAGAATCCAAAGCGGAACACCCAAGCCGACATAGCTATGAGCATCACGCCCTTGATGCCGAATCGTTTCAAGCAATATGGGATCAACAGGATGCACAGGGCCTCGGAGCATTGCGACAACGAGATGAGGAATGTGGGGTTCTGTGCGAAGAAGTCCTGAGCGTACTCTTTTACCGATGCGAAGTGCTCGATGAAGGTAGTGCCGTAGCTGTTGGTAATCTGGAGGGATACACCCAGGAGCATGGAGAAGATAAAGAAAATAGCCATCTTTTTGTCCTTGAACAACTTGAATGCTGTCAAGCCAAGAGCCTCGGCAACAGAAGCCGATTTCCCCTTGCCCACGGGGCAGTTGGGCATGGTCAAGGCGTAAACGGCCATGATGATGCTGAACGCGCCGCAGGTCATCAACTGCCAGTAGGTTTTCATGATAGGCTGTCCGTCGATGGGCACGAAGTTGACGAGCCACTCAGCGACGATGAAGCCCACGGTGCCCCACACACGGATTGGAGGAAAGTCCTTCACCGTGTCCAATCCTGCCTTATCCAATGCGTTGAACGCCACCGAGTTGTTCAACCCGATGGTGGGCATAAAGAACGCCACCGAGAGAGTGTATAATGTGAACAGCGGTCCAAACTCAACATCCGATCCCGTGGATGCGCAGTAGATGAACGCCGCGAGCATGAATGAGCCGGCCAGAAGGTGACACAGGCTCAACATCTTCTGTGCGGGGATAAATCGGTCGGCAGCCATTCCCACCAAGCCGGGCATGAACAGCGACACAAGCCCCTGCACGGTGTAGAACCAGAAGATATATTGCCCCAAGCCGACGGCGTTGAGGTACATGCCCAGGGATACCAGATACGATCCCCAAACGGCGAATTCTAAGAAACTCAGCGCGGCCAAGCGCGTCTTAATGCTTTTCATACTGTTTTAATCTTGGTTATCTTTATCTTGTTTCTTTTTCTCGATTATTGATTGCACCTGAGCGGCTTGCTCGTAGTCCTCGCGGTCGATGGCCTCTTGGAGGGTGCGTTCAAGTTCCTCGAGGGTGTAGTTTTCGAGCTTTGGCTGGATGTTGCCGCGTGGATTGTCTTGGGGAAGCTCTTCCTTTTCGTCCTCCGAGTAGGGTGTCTCGATGTCCATCACGAATCCGGTTTCCTCCAGAATCTCCTGGGTGGTGAAGATTGGTGCTCCCGTGCGCAGGGCTATGCCGATGGCGTCGGATGTGCGTGAATCCAGCTTTACCTCGCGGTTGCCGTCGGTAAACGTCAGCTCGGAGTAGAACACGCCGTTCTCGAATCGGTATATCATCACCTCCTTGAGTGTCACGCCGAAAGCGTGGGTGAAGCTCACGAAGAGGTCGTGGGTCAACGGTCGGGTAGGGGTTATGCCCTCCATTTTGATGGCTATCGACTGCGCCTCGGCGTTTCCGATGACGATGGGGATGCGTATGGGACCATCCACTTGCGCCATAATCAGTGCGTTGGCACCCGATTGTACGGTGGAGTAGCTGATACCCATCACTTTTAGCCGTATTTTGTTTTTGTTGCTCATGGTCAATGTTTTAAAGAGGGTAGGGGACGACCGGTGATGATGCCGCTGCCGTAACAGATGGAGTGATCGGGGTCATAAATGGCCGTAAACTGTCCCGGGGCGATGCCTTGCACCTTGTCGTCGGCCTCTATCAGGTATTCTCCTGGGCTGTCGAGTTTCGTCAGTGTGCCTGAAATGAATTCGGGGGTGTGGCGATTCTTGAAGGTGATTTTAACGGGGTCGGTGTTGCCGTTCCAAGGGTCGCCCGAGATAAAATGCATCTCGTCGAGGTGAAGCGAGTGGCCGTACTGCTTTTCAGTGTCGTAGCCGTTGGACACGTATATCACATTGTCGCGCACGTTCTTTTTTACTACGTACCACGGGCCACCACTCAGCCCTAAGCCTTTGCGCTGGCCGATGGTGTGGAACCAGAAACCGCGATGCTCTCCTATCTTTTTGCCGGTCTCGATCTCTATGATGGGGCCCCGTTTCTCGCCCAGATGGTCGCGGATGAAGTCGTTGTAGTTGATCTTGCCCAAAAAACAGATGCCTTGGGAGTCTTTACGGTAGGCGTTGGGGAGATTCAGCTTAACGGCGATTTCGCGCACTTCGGCTTTGGGCAGGTCGCCGATTGGAAAGCATAGGTGGCACAATTGGGAATAGTCGATGCGGGCCAGGAAGTCGGTTTGGTCCTTTACGTGGTCAACCGCGGTGCCTAAGTGTTTTTTGCCGTCACGCTCTACGATGGTGGCGTAATGGCCAGTGGCTGTGAGGTCAAACTCGTGTCCCCAGCGTTGCTCGAAGTAGCCGAACTTAATCATGCGGTTGCACATGATATCGGGGTTGGGCGTGAGGCCCTCCTTGACTGTGCGCAGGGCGTATTCCATCACCGAGTCCCAGTATTCTTGATGGAGTGATACCACGTCGAATGGCAGGCCGTAGCGTGAGGCTATCAGCTGGCACATCTCGATGTCCTCCTCGGCTGAACAGTCGCCACGCCCGTCGTCCATCCCTATCTTTATATAAAATAGGTGAAGATCGTGACCTTGTTCTCTAAGTCGGTGGATAGCCACTGCCGAGTCGACGCCGCCTGATATGAGCGCTGCTATCTTCATTGGGCCAATCCTTGTTGGAGAAGGGAGAAGGTGTAGAGCACGTTCTCAATTTGCAGGTGCTTTCCCACGATCTTGTGATCCTTGTCGAGGAAATAAAGCACCGGAGGGAAACGCAGGTCGATCCACTCGTCGGTGTCGGCCCAGGCGCCCACCTTCCAATTGGCAGGGTAGGCAGCGGCCTCGCTACGCCACTCGCCGGTAGCCCCATCGGGGTATATGGATAGGATTGTCAGGCTCCCGTTATCGATGAGTTGCTTGGCGTTGAAGTCGGCTGCCAGCCGCACGCGGGTCAAGGCGCAGTCCTCACAATCGGGGTCGTTGACAAACAGCAACGTGTAAGGTGTGGTGATAGAGTAGAGCGATTGCTTGTCGCCCGAGGGGGTCTCGAATACAAAATCGGCCATTGTGGCACCCACTTGGGAGTTTTCCAACACTTGGGCCTGATGCTCGAAACGGGCACGCGAGGCTCCGGGTATTTTCTTGTTGGAAGCAACGGCTTTGGCAAACGGCAGGTAGAGTTCGTCGCTGAGCACCTCAGCCGAGTCGCTATAGAGAGTGTTTTCGGCAATTTCCCCAAGGATAAGAAGATGCTTGGGGTCCTTTTTCATCTTCTCGAGCAGGGCGTTGATCGACATATGCACGGTATCGGCCTGGGCGTAAGGCATAAACGATACATAGTCGCGGAAAGCGCCCTCCAATTTGGCGCGTGCCGAGAAGGCCGATTTCAGGTCGCAACGGTCCCAGAAATGCTCCACCAGATAGTTGGTGCGCTCAGCCAGGGTCACCAGATGGGCTGGCGGCTCGGGGTAGGGGAAATAGTTTTCGGCCTTAGCGGCAACCACTGCCGAGGCCAATATGAGTAAGGTATAAAACAGCCTTTTCATGCTCTCAAATTGCTATAGTCGACATTTCGCGCCTTCCCTTATCGAGATTGGCACATATTTTGCAACGCAAAGATATAAATTATTTCGCAGTTGCGACGGCATTGCGTTGAAGAAAAACATTATTGCTTGCCGTTTGTTAACTTAAATAAAGGAAATATAATCTAACATCCATCCATATTATGAACTTCAACAATTTTACCATCAAGTCGCAGGAGGCTATCCAGAAGGCTGTTGAGCTTACGCGCGCCGCTGGCAGCCAGGCCATCGAGCCGGTGCACCTGCTGAAAGGTGTGATGAGCGAGGGTGAATCGCTTGTGAAGTTTATCTTCCAGAAGATAGGCGCCAATCTGGTGCAGCTGTCCACGCTGGTAGATAAAGAGATCGCCGCTCAGCCCAAGGTGTCGGGAGGCGAGCCTTACCTGAGCCGCACATCCAACGACGTGCTGCAGAAAGCCTTGGATGTGGCTAAGAAGCAGGGCGACGAGTATGTGACCCTTGAGGCGCTGCTCACGGCTATCTTCCTCATCCCCTCACCCGCATCCACCATCCTCAAGGACGTGGGATTGAGCGAAAAGGAGCTTCAAAGCGCCATCGACGAGCTGCGCAAGGGCAAGAAAGCCACCGACCAGAGCGCCGAGGAGACCTACAACTCCCTGAGCAAATACGCCATTAATCTTAACGAGCGTGCCCGTGCCGGCAAGCTCGACCCCGTGATCGGCCGTGACGATGAGATTCGCCGCGTGCTTCAGATTTTGAGCCGTCGTACCAAGAACAACCCCATGCTTGTGGGCGAGCCTGGTACAGGCAAGACCGCGATCGCCGAGGGCTTGGCCATGCGTATCGTGCGTGGCGACGTGCCTGAGAACCTGCGCACAAAGCAGATTTTCTCCCTCGACATGGGAGCATTGGTGGCCGGCGCCAAGTACAAAGGTGAATTTGAGGAGCGATTGAAAGCCATCGTCAACGAGGTAACCCAAAGCGACGGCGAGATCATCCTGTTCATCGACGAGATCCACACGCTGGTGGGCGCTGGTAAGGGCGAGGGCGCTATGGACGCCGCCAACATCCTGAAACCCGCCTTGGCACGTGGTGAGCTCCGTTCAATCGGCGCCACCACCCTTGACGAGTACCAAAAATATTTCGAGAAGGACAAAGCCCTGGAGCGTCGTTTCCAGAAAGTGATGGTCGACGAGCCCGACGAGATGAGCGCCATCGCCATCTTGCGTGGCTTGAAGGAACGTTACGAGAACCACCACAAGGTAAGGATCCGCGACGAGGCGATTATCGCCGCCGTGCAACTCTCGGAGCGTTACATCACCGACCGTTTCCTCCCCGACAAGGCAATCGACCTTGTGGACGAGGCCGCGTCCAAGCTGCGCCTTGAAATCGACTCCGTGCCCCAGGCTCTCGACGAGATTCAGCGCATGATCGCCCAAAAGGAGATCGAGCGTGAGGCCATCAAGCGTGAGGGCGACAAAGAGAAGGTGCGCGAGATTGAGAAGGACCTTGCCTCGCTGCGCGACGAGGAGAAGGAATACATGGCCAAATGGCAGGCCGAGAAGGATCTTATCAACAAGATCCAACAGAACAAGATCGACATCGAGCAACTCAACTTCGAAGCCGAACGTGCCGAGCATGAGGGTGACTATGCCAAAGTGGCAGAAATCCGCTACTCCAAGGTTCAACAAAAGGTTAAAGAAAACGAGACTATCCAAGAGCAACTCAAGATGATGCAGGGCGAGAAGGCCCTGATCAAGGAGGAGGTTGACGCCGAGGATATCGCCGATGTGGTATCACGCTGGACAGGAATTCCCGTCAACAAGATGGTACAGAGCGAGAAGGACAAGCTGCTACACCTTGAGGCCGAGCTCCACAACCGCGTGATTGGCCAAGACGAGGCTATCGCCGCCATCGCCGACGCTGTGCGCCGCTCCCGCGCCGGGTTGAACGACCCGCGTCGTCCTATCGGCTCGTTTATCTTCCTTGGCACCACCGGCGTTGGCAAGACCGAGCTCGCTAAGGCTTTGGCCGAGTACCTCTTCGACGACGAGAATATGATGACACGTATCGACATGAGCGAGTATCAGGAGAAGCACACCGTCAGCCGACTCGTGGGAGCGCCTCCGGGATACGTGGGCTACGACGAGGGAGGACAGTTGACCGAGGCCGTGCGCCGCAAACCCTACTCGGTAGTGCTCTTCGACGAGATCGAGAAGGCTCACCCCGACGTGTTCAACATCCTGCTCCAAGTTCTTGACGATGGACGCCTTACCGACAACAAGGGTCGCAACGTCAACTTCAAGAACACGATCATCATCATGACCTCCAACATGGGATCTCACCTCATCCGCGACAACTTCGCCAAGATGACCGACGAGAACCGTGCCGAGACTATCGGCAAGACCAAGGAGGAGGTGCTTGAGATGCTCAAGCAGACGATTCGTCCCGAGTTCCTCAACCGTATCGACGAGATCATCATGTTCACCCCCTTGAACCGCGACGAGATAGAGGAGATCGTAGGCCTGCAAGTCAACTCTATCAAGAAGATGTTGGCCAAGAACGGCGTGACGCTCGAGGTTACCCCGGCAGCCCTGAAGTTCCTGGCCGACGAGGGCTACGACCCCGAGTTTGGCGCCCGTCCCGTCAAGAGAGTGATCCACCGCATGGTGCTCAACCAGCTGTCGAAGGACATCCTGGCCCAGCGTGTCGACCGTTCTCGCCCGATCATCATCGACTATGTCGACGGCGATCTCCAGTTCAAGAACTGATGTGATTAACCTATTATAGGAAATGTGGCGCAGCCCCCAAAGGAGTTGCGCCACATTCGATTTCTTGTCTACTCGCTTGATTACATGGCAGCCATGAGGAAGCCCACCAGGGCAATCATAACGATAACGCCGATGAATGAGATGACGGTGCCGGCGATAGCCAAGCCGCGGGGCTGCTTGAACAGGCCGATAACCGAGAACAGGGCGCCGAGGAACCACAGAATCCAGTCCAAAAACGGGAACCCAGCAGAACACGATAGCCAGGATAGCCAGCACGAAGCCGGCAGTGCCCATGCTGTTGGATTTCTTCTCTACGATATTGTTGACGATTACGGGGGCGCCTTGCTGGGGAGCGGCCATTACAGGAGGTTCTTGCATGTGATGGTACAGTTTAAAGGTGAGTACTTAGGTGATAAAATTTCCGCAAATATAAGCCAATTTACCAAGATTAACGCTCCATCAACCCTCTTTAACATAGTTTTAACAATTTAGGGGTTAACTTTGTGGGTGAATCCAATCCTTAAAGACGATGAATATGGTACTGCTTAGCTCGTATCCCACGATGCCCGACGCGATGATTGTGCAGGGCATGCTAAAGATGCATGGAATCACAACCGTGTTGAGGGACCGCAACAACATGTATGTGCCCGTGTTCGGTGGCGTGGACATGCTGGTGGATGAGGCCGACTATGAGAAGGCCCGCCTACTTCTCGACGAGCACCACGACGCATAAATTCACTTACACGACTACTTACCTATTAGTTAACCAATCTTCTTACTTCTTTTTAGATCATGATCAGGACAGCTCTTACGCTTTTGGCCTTGGTGGCCACTCTCCACTCGTGGGCCTACTGCGTCTACTACGACGATACCGATAGTTGGGGTACCGTCTACGCTTATTATTGGTCGGGGAGTAGCCAAGGCTCCTTCTCCAGCGCCCTCGGCACCGACTCAAGCACCGGCCTCTACAAATGGGAACCCTCATCGGCTCCCGATTACGTGATTTTCACCAACAAGGGGGAATGGAGCAGCACCTCCCAAACCTGCGATTATTACTTCGTCGACGGGGCTGTCTACAATTACCTAGCCAGCAACAATAATAAGAACAACCCACCTTACTCATCACGGAGCGCCTGGCAATCAGGTCAAACATCAGGCGATGTTACCTCCTACGACATCTGGGGCACGTTGACCAGCACCACCTGGAGTAGTTACACGCTCACCGAGAGCGACGGCCTATGGGTGTCGAATAGCTTAGCCGTGACCCAGAGTGGCGCCGAATTCGGCATCCGCATATTACAAAACGGCAAACAAATCGAAAACGGCTGGTACGGCAAAGACAACCTTACAATTGCGGGCACGGCTTCCAGCTCAGTAACCACAGGTAGCAACAACCTGCAGATCGCCACAGGAACCTACGATTTCTCATTCGACCCTTCCTCTACCACTTTGACGGTCAACACCTCTAACAGTGGCGGGGGCGGCGATGACGATGACGACCCCGTCATCGACGAGACCTCGGTATACTTCTGGTACAACTGCGGAAACGACAAGTGGGGCGCTCAGCCTATCTACGCCAACTCGGAGGGTAAATACGTCAAGACCTTCTACTGGGGTGGCACCGGCACCTTCTACTTCGCCTGGGCCACGCAAGCCTACAACACCAAATGGAACGGCGTGTTGCGGCCCCAAAACGGCGATACTGGGTGTAACAATGCCGGCACTTACTCGTTTAACGGCTCTCAAGGCTGCTTCTACACCACTTCGGCGGGTATCTACACCGTCACCTACAACAGTTCCTCGATGACCGTGACCAAGGCCGATTACTCCACCGTGCCCTCCTTCGACGCTCCCGCCCAATGGATTACCGGCACTCTCCCCGTGATGTATATTAATGTGTACACCGACAAGGCCAAGACCTCGCTCAACCCCGACGTGATCAGCAAAGACCTGCAGCATAAGGAATACTTCAAGTATGCCGACTACTACCTGGTCGTTCCCGACGGATTGGACACCCACTTTGCCAACGTGGGCAGCGCATCGTCGCCCCTCGACCTCCAAATCAAGGCTCGCGGCAACTACACGCGCACCGGATTCTCCAAAAAGCCCTACAAACTCAAATTAGACAAGAAGCAAAACTTCGGCTCCATGAACATCAACGGCGAGAAGTCGAAACACTGGGCCCTCCTCAACCAAAGCGACGATTATCTGGGCTTCTTGCGCAATTTCGTGGGATTCAACCTGGGCGAAAAGATGGGCCTCCCCTGGACACCCCGTATCGAGCCTATCGAGGTGGTGATCAACGGCAACTATCGCGGATTGTACTTCTTGACCGAGTCGATACGCGTTGGTGACGGCCGTGTCGACATCGAGGAATTGGAAGATGAGGTGACCGATCGCAACCTCGTGTCGGGTGGTTACCTCATCGAACATGACAACTACAAGGACGCCACCACAATTGAGATCAACTACAACGGCGACGGCAACGACCTCGTGTGGGTTACTCCCGACACTCCCGAAACATACAGCACAACGCAGACTACCTTCGTCACCGACCAGTTCACCACCATGCACTCCTTGGTAAAGAGCAAGTCCACTTCACTGTGGAGCTACATGGATCTTGACGACGCCGCCCGTTACTATATTATTGAAGAAATACTGGGCCATTGGGAGTCGTACCACGGATCTACCTATATGTTCCGCGACCGCGGCACGGGACAAAAGTGGCACTTCTCCCCCCTGTGGGACCACGGCAACGCTTTTGCCTCCACCTACAACAAGCATTTCTACGACTGCGACACCTACGGCAACACGTGGATTACCGACTTGGTGAACATGCCTACATTCATGGCCAAAGTAAAGCCCTCGTTCAAGTGGTTCATGCAGAAGAAATACTGCAACCTCGTTGGCGAGATGAAAGCCTATGCCAACAAGATTCTCACCGCCGCCCAGGTTGACGCCAACCGCTGGAACGGCCAACCCAAGCCGGAGCAATACAACGACCCCCTGAACGGCAACACGGCAACCAACCCCACCGCCGTGGCCGACAATAGCGACGTGCTCGGAGACCTCGCTATCGTCACCGATTACCTCGACCAGCGCCTCGCATGGCTGCGCTCCCAATGGGGCGATTATACCTCAGGCGACTACACCGAGCCGGAGCGTGACACCACTGCCGCGGCCGACCTCCCCGATTACGCTACCCCAGAAACCTACGCCTACATCACCTACTCCCTCCCTGTCGTGGCTATCAACTTCCCCTCGGGCGACATCTCCCAAGTGAAATACGGCGAAGCTACCACGGGCGTCAACGTGATCTTCGACGACGTAACTAAGGAGGGTCACACTCCCCTTACCGTCGCTTCCAGCGAAATCAAGGGCCGTGGCAGCGATTTCTCCACAGCCACCAAGCGTAGCTACAAACTCAAGCTCGGATCCAAGGAGAAGCCATTCAGCCTCAACGAGAAGAAATCCAAGCACTTCACCCTCATCCCCTACGAGCAGGACGCCGCCTACGGGTTGCTGTCCAATTATGCCGGCCACCGTATCGCCCAGGCTATCGGCATGGAATGGGCTCCCGACATGATGCCCATCGAACTGGTAGTCAACGGACAATACTACGGCCTGTACTTCTTAGGCGAGAACATCCGCGTGGCCGAGGACCGCATCAACATCGCCGATGACGAAACCGTCGGTTACGCCGCTGGCGACACATGGATCTGGGAAGTGGACGTGAACGGCTCGGCCGACGCCTTCGGTTACTCATGGAACAGCGACAACTCCCACTGGATCGTTAGCCAGATGCCTGAGCTTGGCGACTACTCCTCCGAGACGCCCGACACCGCTCCCTCCGGCAAGATGACCACTTGGAACGAGATAAACACCGCTATGCCCAAGGCTGTAACGGCACTGGCAAGCGCCGCCGCCAACGCCGCCGAGTACATGTACAATCAGGATTGGCAATCGACAATCGACCTCGATGAGGCCGCCAAATTCATGATCGTCAACGAGCTAATGGACTGCAGCGACGCCTACGCCACCAATTTCTACATGTGGTACAACAACGTGTGGAAACTCGGTCCCGTGTGGGGCTTCAACAACTCATTCGCCTCGGCTGACGGCGGCAAATCCCAGCTCACAATCGACCGCTCCGACTACAACGGCGTGCTCATGCAAAGCCTGTACTCCAACGCTTGGTTCCGCAGTCGCTTGACCACCCTGTTCCAGTACCTTGTCCACGACTTTGACGCCGCCACCGATGACGAGGACACCGCCACTGCCGTGCGCACAAAAGCTGTCACCGCTGGCGTGGACGCAACCAGCTCACTCGCCTCGGCGCTCAACGAGGTTACAGCTCTCGCAGCCTCCATTCAGACAGCCGCCGAGGCCGATGCCGCCAAGTGGAGCACTGTGGCCGCAACCTCCGAGGGCAACACCGTGGTCAACCGCGCCAACACCCTCACCTCGCTTGTCAAGGCAAATGCCTTGTGGCTGGAGACCGACCCCGGCACCTCGGGCACCCAAGGCGCAGGATGGAACTGGGATACCCTTTCCGAGACCACCGGCATCGAGAACGTACGCCAGGGAGCTGCCAATCCCGACGACACCACAGTACGCTACTTCGACGTGATGGGCCGCCAGCTTTCGAGCAAGCCCGCATCTGGCGTCTACATCGAGCTCCGACCCACCAAGTCAAGTATTAAGTGTAAGTGATGAGTGGTAGCCTGGCGCGGAGCGCGATTCCAATTGTTAACCGCTCATGGAGTGCGCAGCACGGAATGTGCTGACATCAACGAAATAAAACTCCATTTCAAATAAGCTATTGAGCGCGTAGCACGGCTCTTAACAAGAATCGTGCTTCGCGCTCAATAATTTTATATATAGAGAGCACTTGTGTTGGCGACCACTTCCCGTTCACATAGAGCCGCGGTTGCCACTATATCGCCGCGAATGGAGTAGTTAATCTCCTATATTTGATGGCCGAGATCCGTCCCTCGCTCGCCAGCGAGCGTAGCCTGTGCAGATACGCCGCAACCTCCGAGGCCTCCCGTGAAAGCATGAAATCCATCGCTGTCATGTCACCCTTGGCATGATTACACTCACGGCACGCGCATGCCAGATTGTCGAGCGTAGATGGCCCGCCCATCGCCTGGGGAATAATATGCTCAATATCGGAATGCGCCCCATAGACGAAATCCTCAGCCGTGATCTCCCTCCCGCAGTACACGCAACAGCCGTGAGTCTCCTCCCACAGCTTATACTTGCGCCTGAGCAGGCGGCTTTCCCCCAATCCCTCCTCCAACGAGCGTGCATGTTGCTCCACCGGCCTGTTGATCACTTGACGACTGTCGGGAATCGACTGCCGCCAACCCATATACAGGCTGTGAAACTGCGCGTAACTCATCCTCAGGGCTTCTCCACCACTTTCCACTCAAATCGCCCCGGACGCACCTGCACCTCCTTGCCCTTAAACAAGCAAAGAAGCATAAACGTCCCGTCGGCACGTGTCTTGACACGACGAACACGCATCTTGTCGCCCACAGTGTAGAGCTGGTGCCCGCGCTTGTCGTGAGCCAAACGTCGAGTGATCTCTATCCAATCACCCTTGCGAGCCGGCGGGGTAGGCGACTCCTTCTCTGCCCCCTCCTTTTCCTCCTCCTCTTCCTCTTCATCCCCTTCCTCATCGGGATCCTCATCGGGAATATCCACGTCAAGAGTAATCTCCATGGGCTTGCACTCCTTGGCGAACGCCTTCAAAAACACATCAGCGGCGCGTATCACATCGCTCATCGCCAATTCCAGCAACTCTTCCGAATTGCCCTCCGAGGAGATGTCAAGCTGTCCCCCCGCTATGCAAGCGTTGAGAATATTGTTGGCCACGTAGAAACGCCGCTCCTCCCACGCCACACACTGCGTAGGAGCCTCGGCCGACGATCCCAGCAGCGACGTGTACACATTGGCATACTCCTGCTTGAACCGCTTCATGGCATTGACTACCTTGACGTTAACATCGTCCCACGAACGATAATCCTGGCGCATCGCCTCCCCGAACGTGAAGCAACGCAGCATCTGCAGCCGTCGACGTAGCTTGTCGGGCATCACCAGCTGTTCTATCGGCGTATTCAGTGTAATCTCTTTTTCCATCCGAGCTACTAATATTTTGTCACCCCAAAATTACACAATATTTCCGCCATTACCAAAAAAAGCCCATTCCACCCCCTCCACTAATCCGCCACTAATCCTCCACTAATCCTCCACTAATCCTCCCAATCAACCCTCAATCCTATACTTAAACTCCAGCAAATCAACATATTATGCTCTTTCCCAACGGATTGAAGAGCCATCAACCCTTGTCGACCATCCCCAATCCACAAGTAGCCACAGTGCCTGGTGATTCCATCGCGGGAATTCCCCTGTCGCCATTCTTAACAGCCATTCTTAACAGCCATTCTTAACAGCCATTCTTAACAGCTTCTTGCGCGATTAAGAAAAAATTCGTAACTTCGCGCTGTGAAACGATCACAACGATCGGGGCGTGGCGCAGTCCGGTAGCGCACCTGGTTTGGGACCAGGTGGTCGCAGGTTCGAATCCTGTCACCCCGACTTAAAATTACTCTAATCGCCTGTTAACCAATCGGTTGCAGGCGATTATTTTTCTTTCCATACCATACATCACCACCAACGCCTGCAACCCACCCTTGCAGGCTTTTCCCCTCTCCAAAGGCTTTTGAGGATGAGGGTGGGGTGGTTTAGGGGGCGAGGTGGATTTGGCAGTCGTCGAGGGAGGTGATAGTGGCGAGGGACTGGTGGGGGATGCCGAGGGAGTCGAGCATCTTGCTGCCCGATTGGAAGGCCTTTTCGATGACGAATCCCATGGCCTCGATCTTGGCCCCGGCTTGGGAGCAGAGGTCGAGCACGCCAGCGGCCGCGTTGCCGTTGGCAAGGAAATCATCGATGAAGAGCAGATGGTCGTCGGGGCCGAGGTATTCCTTGGAAACGCACACCTGGTAGTCGCGGTTCTTGGTGAACGAGTGCACCGACGCTGTGTATTGCGCGTCCATTGTGCTTGGCGCTTTCTTCTTGACGAACACCACCGGCACGTTCAACAGAAATCCCACCATGATAGCCGGGGCTATGCCACTGGCCTCGATGGTAATCACCTTATTTATATTGTACTGGGCGAATCTAATGACGAATTCGCGCCCGATGTGGAACATCAGGTTGGGGTCCATCTGATGGTTGACGAAGCTGTCCACCTTGAGGATTCCGCCCGGGAAGCACCGTCCCTCCTTGAGAATGCGTTCGCGCAATTCTTGCACACAGTTTTTGTAGTTCATCAGGGTAATTTGTTGATACGCGAAGGTAGCGATATTTGTCCGAACGAGCAAATTCCCTTGTCCGCAGTGTCGCGATTCCGAAAATCGCTAATAAATCGGTGTTTTAGAACAATTGCGCTGTAACACGTTTGTAACATTAACATAGACCCATAAATGAGTTAAACGGTTAATTGTCAGTTACATAATATGTTTACAAGTGTTAAGAAGGGTTGCCTCTTTCCCAAAAAAGATAAAATTTCGGCAAAAATCCCTTACCTTTGCACTGCAAATTCGAATTTACTAACGTTTAAACCACAATTTATCATGTCAGAAATTGCATCGCGTGTTAAAGCTATAATCGTTGACAAGCTCGGCGTAGACGAGAACCAGGTAACTGAGAGCGCATCGTTCACCACCGACCTGGGCGCTGATTCCCTCGACACCGTAGAGTTGATCGTGGAGTTTGAGAAGGAGTTCGACATCCGCATCCCCGACAACAAGGCTGAGGAGATCAAGACCGTAGGCGACGCTATCGCTTACATCGAGAATCCTGAGGCTTAAGCAACGACAACGCGCTTACAGCGAAAGAAATAACCATTTATACCGATAATGGAACTTAAAAGAGTAGTAGTGACCGGGCTTGGGGCCCTTACGCCTATAGGCAACGACGTGACCACCACGTGGCAGAATGCCTTGGAGGGCGTGAGCGGCGCCGCCCCTATTACCCGTTTTGACGCTTCCCTGTTTAAAACCCAATTTGCCTGCGAGGTGAAAGGTTTCAACCCCTCGGAGCACTTCGACCGCAAGAAGGAGCGCACCTTGGACCTCTACGCCCAGTTTGCCATGGTGGCTGCCCGTCAGGCGGTCAAGGATGCTGGCCTGGATGTCGATGAAACCTTGAATAAGGATCGCGTGGGCGTGATTGTGGCTGCCGGTATTGGTGGCCTTCACACCTTTGAACAAGAGGCTGGCTACTACGCCATGAACGCCGACAAGGGCCCAAAGTACAACCCCTTCTTCATCCCCAAGATGATTGCCGACATCGCTTCGGGACACATCTCGATGGAGTACGGGTACCACGGTCCCAACTACGGCATGGTGTCGGCTTGCGCCACTTCCAACAACGCTATTATCTCGGCTTTCGACCTGATTCGTCTGGGCAAGGCCGACGTGATGGTGACTGGTGGCGCCGAGGCTGGTATCTTCCCCGCCGGTGTGGGTGGCTTCAACGCCATGCATGCCCTGTCGACCCGCAACGACTCGCCTACAACAGCCTCGCGCCCATTCTCCAAAAGCCGTGACGGCTTTGTGATGGGAGAGGGTTCGGTAGTGCTGATTCTTGAGGAATTGGAGCACGCCAAGGCCCGTGGCGCTAAAATTTACGCCGAGGTTGCCGGTGGCGGCATGTCGGGTGACGCTTACCACCTTACCGCTACCCATCCCGAAGGCTTGGGTGCCATCCTCTCAATGAACAATGCATTGGACGACGCAGGCATGAAGCCCGAGGACATCGATTACATCAACGTTCACGGCACGTCTACCCCAGTTGGTGACATCTCCGAAATCAAGGCCATCAAGGCCGTATTCGGTGATCACGCCTACGACTTGAACATCTCATCCACCAAGTCGATGACCGGACACCTTCTGGGCGCCACCGGCGCTTTGGAGGCTATGTTCAGTGTTATGGCCGTGCAGAACGACATCGTTCCGCCCACAATCAACCACGAGGAGGGCGATGACGACGAGCAGATCGATTACTCGCTCAACTTCACCTTCAACAAGGCCCAGCAGCGCCCCGTGCGCGCGGCTTTGAGCAACTCCTTCGGTTTCGGCGGACACAACGCCACCGTTATCGTCAAGAAATACCAGGAGTAAAACGAGCGTCATTATCCTAAAAATTATGCGATCCTCTGGCAAGCGCTTGCCGGGGGATCGTTGCATTTCCCCCTTTCCCGCTTTACTCCCTTCCCTTTTCTTTCCCCATTTTTCCTCCTTTCCTCCTTTAATGCTTTAATGCTTTAATGCTTTATTGCCCTGAAATCCCCTGCAGCATTATCCCATGTTACCGAGCGGCCAGCGAAAATCGAGGGTAGGGCCGTAGCCGCCATCGCAGCGGGAGTCCCTTGAGCAACACTGCCGTCGGGCATCATCAGCCAAAGCCGGTCGCTGAGTGACACCGCGGGAGCTATATCGTGGGTGGACAGCAAGATAGATTTCCCCTGCTCGTGGGCCAAGCTGGCAAGCAACGACATCATCTCGATACGGCTGGCGGCATCCAGAAAGGCCGTCGGTTCGTCCATCAGAATCAACGGGGTATCCTGTGCAAGTGCCTTGGCAATCATTGCCTTTTGACGCTCCCCGTCGCTCAGCGACGCCATTGAGCAAGCCGCCTTATGCTCTATCCCCACCTGGCGCATCGCCTGTTCAACGCGCTCTTTATCCTCATGGGATAACTGGCCCATAAAACCCGTGAACGGATGCCTTCCCAACCCCACCAACTCCCGCACGGTGAGGCATCCGGCCATGGTCCTTTCGGTATTAACAATCGCTATAACTTTTGCCAGTGATTGTG
Source organism: Bacteroidales bacterium (assembly GCA_020859755.1). GTDB lineage: Bacteria > Bacteroidota > Bacteroidia > Bacteroidales > Muribaculaceae > JAJPXC01. The sequence continues at coordinate 24,434 of JAJBVP010000023.1, forward strand.
CTGAAAGCGAGCGCAGTGGCTTTCCATTAACCTGGATCTCGCCTGAAACGGGGGCGAGAGTGCCAGCGATTGTGCGCAACAGAGTGGACTTACCCGCTCCGTTGCTCCCGAGCAGCGAGGTGAGCTCACCCGTGCCGAGCGTGAGGTTGATTCCTTTCAGCACGGCGTGGTTACGGTAGCCGATAGCGAGGTCGCGTATGTCGAGTAACTTGCTCAATTGAAATAGGCGATTTTATTGCGGTATATTATGATGTAAATTATCACAGGAGCGCCTATGAGGGGCGTAATGGCGTTGATAGGGATGATCGACCCGCTGTTGCCCACGACGCTCAATGCGGCGCATAGCAGCCCCGTGGCAGCTCCTGTGAGGGCGGTGGCGGGGAGAAGGGAGCGATGATTGGACGTGCCCATAATCAACCGGGCTATATGAGGCACAATCAGCCCCAGGAAGCCGATGGGCCCGCAAAAGGCTGTTACAGCGGCTGTAAGCACCCCGGAAATCACCAGCAACCACATGCGGGCTTTACCCGTGTCCACACCCAGCGAGCGCGCGTAATTCTCACCCAATAGCATTGCGTTGAGAGTCTTTGCCATCAGAAACGCCCATCCTATCAGTATCAGCGAAATAACGGCCAAAGCCAGAGACACCCACAGCGTGAGCGACGAGAATGTGCCGAGTCCCCACACCATATAGCTGTGCACGCCTTCCAGGGTCGAGAAAAAGTTAAGTAAAGCTATTGCCGACGAGGCCAAATAGCCTATCATGATGCCGATTATGAGCAACATCACCCCGTTTTTCACCATCGCCGAGAAAGCCAGCAGCAGCAGCATCACGAACGCCGCGCCGACGATCGCACCCACCACAGCACCCGTATAATATCCCCACGCGCCGATGGTACCGCCAAGTCCGAGCGTCACTACCGCCACGCCCAGCGAGGCGCCGGTGGAGATGCCCAGTATCGACGGCCCTGCCAAGGGATTGGCGAAGGTGGTTTGAAGAAGCAATCCCGCCACTGCCAGCGCCCCTCCGGCCATTGCCGCCGTGATCACCATGGCCAGTCGCATTTCGATAACTATCACTCCATAACGAGGGTTGGCCATCTCGCCGCCAGTGAGCGCTTTCCACACCTCCGTTGCTGGAATGTCGACGCTGCCCCACAGCAGGCAAGCCGCAGCGAGCACCAAGCAAGCCAATGTTAGCCACAGGTATTTCACTTTTCTATCAGCTGGTAATATTTCAACTGTTGATCGATATTTCCACTCGCTATCTTTTGAAAATCAAGCAGCAAGCGCTCGGGGTGGAAGGGAAACTCCTCAAAAAGCGACGTCGACTGGGTGTCGCAGTAGTATACACGCCCATCCTTTAGCGCCTTGATATGGCTGATGACGGGCGACAGCTTAATCAAGTCGTCACGCGAGGGAGCGGTGCCGAAAGATTTCACCAGCCACACTGTCGCGTCGTGGGCTCGGTCAAGCACAGCCGAAGGGTCCAAGGGCAGCGAGCCGGTGGACGTGTCGCTCGCCCAAGGATACTCAAAACCAGCGTCCATCAGCATTCGAGCCATGTAACTTTTTCCACCCGGCACATACCACAGGCCGCTTTGTGGCGTTTCGGTGAGCACTTTCACCTTCGTCTCGGTGGCTGCAGCCTTTATATGGTTGTAGTCGGTCGACACCTTGGAATAAATCTCAGCGGCCTGAGCGGGCTTACCATATAGATAGCCGAGCAATTGTATCCACTCGGCGCGGCCCAGAGGGGAGGTCTCCAGATAGTCGGCCATCTCCACAACGGGTATGCCCATCTTGTCAATCACTTGATGTGTGGATCCCTGATAAGGTGAGGCAAGAATGGCGTCGGGATTCACCATAAGCACCTTCTCCTGCGAGGGGGACATTGACGTGCCCACGTCAACAATCTTTCCATTCTTCAGCCCCTCTAACACAAAGGGCAGCTTATAATATTGGGCATCGGCCACTCCAGTCACAGCCGTTGCCGCGCCCATCTCCTCAATCGCTCCCGCGTGCACCGAAGAATAGACTATGGAGCTGGTGACAGGGTAGGGGATTTGTATCCCCTGTGGCAGCGAGTCGGGACGGTGGTCGCGAGGATACAGCACAAGGCGCTGTAGCCTCACGGTCGTGTCCCAAGGATTGGCGATATCGGCCACCAGATAGTCACGATAATCCACGAGCGTGAGCAGTTGTGCCTCATGCGTCAGGGTATCGCCCTCAGCTGGCAATTCGCCCTCTCCGCGGCCACCCGAACAAGCCCCCAGCAGCAAAGTCAAGCCTATACTTATGATATATCGCATTTTCATCATTATATTCTGCTTTTGGTTACAGCATCAATTGCATGTCCACCACATCGTGGTAGGCCCCAAGCTTGTATCCACACTCCTTGAAAAAAGATGCCTCCTTGAATCCGAATCGCCTATGGAACTCGATGCTGCGCGTGTTGCTGGCCGTGATGCAAGCCACCACCGAGTGCACTCCCATCTTGCGGCAATCCTCCAGCACACGCTTAAGCAATTCCGATCCGACGCCTCGACCTTGCGCCTGGGGATGGAGATAAATCGTGTCCTCAAACGTAGGATTGTAAGCCTCCCGCTCCTTCCAAGGATGAGCGTAAGCCCACCCCAGGACGCGTCCCGATTGGGCGTCGCGATACACATAATACGTCCAGCGTCGGGCTATCTCCTCGATTCGGCGCTCCATCTCCTCCACCGTGGGAGGGACCAGCTCAAAGGATATGGGAGTGTTCACCACGTACCAGCGATAGATCTCTGATATCTCCGGGGCAAGCGCGTGGGCCTCTCCGGGGTCTACTTTCGTAATCATAAACGCGAAGTTAGTGAAAATTCAGCTTTCAAAGAAATATTAAACTTTTTGCTCCTCATTGTGTTGTAAAGATAAACAAAGCAAAAGAAAACCTAAAACCAACTATTGTTTATGAAAAAAGCATTATTAATGATTGCCATCATGCTGGGTAGCGTGGTAGCTTTCGCACAGAAAGTCGACAAGAAGGAGCTCCGCTCGCTCCAAACGTTCTTGTCGCTTAACGCTGAAAAGGACGGGACCAATGCGCAAGCGTTGAAGATTACCGATGTTTCCAATCCTGCCACGTGGGAGGGAGTGACCATCGCCAATGGCCACATCACTGCCATCGACTGGCACGACAAACACCTTGCTGGTGCTCTCGATCTCTCGGGATTCACCGCCCTTACCGACCTCAACGTGTCGCGTAACGCACTGACCTCCCTGTCGGTTGCCGGCGACGCCGCTCTCACCACCTTGAACGCTTCGCGCAACAAGTTAACGCAAGCCAACCTTACCGGTTGCTCCGCTCTTCAGAAAGTGTCGATTTACCACAATCGCCTCACCGAGTTGGAACTCACCGGCACTACATTCCTCAAGAACCTCAACTGCTCCAACAACCTCTTTGTAGAGCTTGACGTGTCGGGCTCCACAACCCTCGAGACCCTCAACTGCCAAGGTTGCCACCTCGAGAGCCTGCGTGTTGACGGCTGCACAGCCTTGAAGAACCTCTACTGCGGTTACAACAAGTTGACCAATCTCAACCTCTTCGGCGTCGAGAACTTGACCAACCTCAACATCGACGACAATCAGATCACAACGATGATCGTCTCCGGCCTTCCCTCGCTGAGCACGTTCATCTGCTCCGACAACAACATGACTACACTGGGTGTACGCGACTGCAACGCTCTGCTCGACCTCGTCTGCTCCTACAACAACCTTACCGAGCTTTCGGTATCGGGTTGCCCACAACTCATCTTCGTCGACTGCTCCTACAACGACCTGACGACCTTGAACCTCTCCAACCAGACCTTCCTGCAGCGCCTGCTTTGCAACAACAACCAGCTTACCACCCTCGACGTATCCTTCGACCAGCAATTGGTTTACATCAACTGCCGTTACAACATGATCGTCGACCTCCGCACAATGGCTTGCCCCAACCTCAACCAGATCGCTTGCCAGTGGAACTACTAAGCCCCTGCTGACAACTCGACTGGCCGCCTGAATAGCAATTGACCAGTCCGTCACCGGACCAGAAGAGCCTGTCCGTCCGTACAGGATCTAAACAATGGTTAGGTACCCAAATACAGACGATGGAAGCCTCGTTCCCCACTGTGGGAGCGGGGCTTCCTGATTTTTTTTGCAATCATGACTCGGCTCGTAATCCACTCCCTACTTTTCTCGGATTTTCAAAAACTATTCTGTCCCCTAATTGTTTACATTTTATAAAATTCACTTTTTAAGCACGTTTTAACTGTATCAATCATGACAAAGAATTTCTACCGCATTTCGCTCGTTGTAAGCGCCACCGTGCTGGCAAGCTTGCTGGGCGCAAAAGCCCAGGACTCGACCGACGGCTCAACCCTGGACATCCCCGAACGTTCGATAGTGCTCACTGGCGACAAAAACGCCGCCGATAAGGAACTCATCGCCGTACTCTACTCCCGCGAGGACCTCCACTTCCAGGATCCTGGAGCCCCGCGCTTCCTATTCCTTGACCGCGAGGGTAAATTGGCCTTCGGTATTGGTGGCTACGTTAAGGGACAGCTCCAGTACGACCTCGACGGTGCCATCGGCAATGAGGGCTTCGTTACCTACGACATCCCTGTGCCCTTGAATCCCGCTGAGCGCAACCGCTTCGGCGCCGATGCCTCCAACTCCACCATCTTCTTCAAATTGGTGGGCAAAACCAAGCTCGGATGGTTGGACGTGTATGTTCAAACCAACTTCACCGGCGAGAACGACGACTACGGATGGCAGATCAAGCAAGCTTACGTAAGCTTGGGACACGTCACCGCCGGTCTTGCCCGAAGCTCATTCGTTGACGCCTCGGCTCAGCCTCCTACAATCGACGACGAAGGCCCCTCGGGCGCCACTTGCACCAAGACAGTCCTCGTGCGCTATCAGAAGAAATGGACCAACGGCTTCTCCGGTGCCATCTCGGCCGAGTATCCCAAGACCAGCTACACCTTCAACTCTACCGTAGGCGAGATCGCTCAGCGCTGCCCCGATATCCCCATCTACGTGCAATACGCTTGGGACGGTGGTCAAAGCCACATCCGTCTCTCCGGCTTGCTCCGCAACCTCAGCTACCGCAACCTCGTAAAGGAGCAAAACGAGTGGAAGACCGGTTGGGGCGCTCAAGTGAGTGGCATGTGGTACTTTGGTGGCGCCTTCACCTTCTTCTATCAGGGAGCTTACGGCCAAGGCTACTCGCAGTATATCAACGACCTTAGCGGCAACGACATGGACCTCCTCCCCTCCACCACCGCTGGCAAGATGGAGGCTCCCAAAGTTCTCGGCGTCCTCGGTGGCCTGCAGTACCAGATCAACCCCAAGTGCTTCGTCTCGGCTTCCTACAGCCAGGCCCACCTCTACGACCGCGGCGCTCTTGACAACGCTACCTATCGCTACGGCCAGTATATCGTCGCCAACTGCTTCTACAACGTCCTCGAGGACATGTCGGTAGGCGTTGAGTACCTCCACGGTATCCGCACCGATTTCTCGGGCCGCTCCGGTCACGCCAACCGTATCGCCGCCGCCGTTCAGTACAACTTCTAAAAAGACCCATCCTGTCCTCCTTTCCTCCTTTAAAAGATAAAAGGATTAAAGGATGAAAGATCGAAAACCTAAAAAAGTCGCCCCGGGACACAACCTCGGGCGGCTTTCGCTTGTTGTAACTATAAATAGGAATATATCTATGAAACCATAAAACCCTAACAATCATTATGGAACGTATCATCCCAATTTCCGACCTCAAGGCTGCTGTCGATGAGGCTTATGAGAAATTCAAAAGTGAACATGTAGGTGAGATCGACCCCCGCCTGGGCGATGTCGACCCCAAGGACTTTGGAATCGCCGTCGTTTTGACCGATGGCACCGAAATCACCAAGGCCGATGCCGATAAAAAGTTCGCTTTGGCCAACATCGCCAAAGTGCCCATGATTGAGCTCCTCCTGAGCCAGTACGGCGTCGACGAGCTCATCAAGCGTAGCGGCAAGTGCACCTGCTGCCACGGCCCGGAGCTGAAACCCGAAATCGGCCTCAGCCCTCACGGCATCCGCGCCACCAGCGCCGTGCAACCCACTGGCGACTCCGTGTCGAAGTGGAACCTGCTTGAGAACAACATGATCGACCTAATGGGCTCGGCTCCTGAGCTCGACGACACCCTCTACAAACGCCTCTCCGAGGACAACGAGAAGGTGGGCGTGATCGACAAGATCGCCAAGGCTGGCTACTACCTCTACGATGACGCCGGCATCGCTGTGGACCTGTGGACGCGTCAACTGGCCATGAAGGTCACCCCACGCCAACTCGCCATCATGGGCGCCACAATCGCCGCCGACGGTGTTAACCCGTTGACCGGAAAGATTGTCTACGACGGCGCTCTGTCACAGAACATCGTGGGCTCCTTGGCTGGCCACGGTCCCCACAAGAGCAACAAGCCCTGGCTGGTTGCCACTGGTCTGCCTGTCAAGACTGGTTTCGGCGGTGGAATCGTAGGCGTTGTGCCTGGCGTATTCGGCATCGCCGCTTACGCTCCTGGACTCTCCCCCACAGGATTCACTCTCAAGGGCGCACAAGCTCTGAAGTACATCGTCAACAAGTTGCAGATCAATGTGTTCGCCTCGGCCCACGTCAAAATCGACAAGGACAAATAACACAATTGCGATCTCCGTTTAGCAAAAAATCACGGGGCGCGGCCATCCAAGGCCACGCCCCGCTTCTCTATATTGAATGATGAACGTTTCTTCGCGTTGCGAAAAACTTTAAACTTTAAACTTTAAACTTTAAACTTTAAACTTTAAACTTTAAACTTTTAACTTTTAACTTTAAACTTTTAACTTTAAACTTTAAACTTTAAACTTTAAACTTTTAACTTTAAACTTTTGACTTTTGACTTTTAACTTTTTAACTCCCCCTTAAGAGAGGTGCTTCTCAATCGCGGCGATGGCTTCCTGGAGAGGCTTCTCCACCATCAGGCGATCCTCAATATTCTTGCAGCCATGGAGCACTGTGGCGTGGCCGCGCGACAGCCGCGTGCCGATAGCTGTCAGCGGCATCTTCATCCACTTCTTGGCCAGATACATCACTACCTGGCGAGCATCCGAAATCTCACGCTTGCGCGACGAGGTGAAAATCTGGTCGACATCCACCTTGAAATGGGCGCACACCTGCTCGGTGACCATCTCAAAGTTGATTACCGGCTTGTTGATCTTCACGGCGTTGGCCAAGACGGCGCGAGCCAAGTCGAGTGTAACCTCGCAACCCAGCACCGTGGCATGTGCCATCAGCGACACGACGATCCCCTCAAGCTCGCGCACCGAGTCGGTAACCTTCGACGCGATATAATCGAGCACCTCGTCGGGTATCTGCAGGCCGTCCTGCTGCGCCTTCTGGATCAGAACATCCTTGCGCAGCGCCAAGTCGGGACGCTCCAGCTCGGCCGTCATGCCCCATTTGAAACGCGACAGCAAGCGCTCCTCCATACCCTCCATCTGTGAGGGACGCACGTCGGACGACAGGATTATCTGCCGCGAGTTCTGATGCAGATGGTTGAAGATGTGGAAGAAAGTGTTCTGCGTGCCGGGCTTGTTGCCGATCAGGTCCTGAATATCGTCGAGAATGAGAGTATCAATGCTCTGGTAGAAATTTATGAAGTCGTTGATCCGGTTTTGGCGCACAGCGGCCGTATACTGGCTCTCGAAGAGACGGGCGGTAACATAAAGCACGCGTGCGCGGGGATTACGCTCCTTGATGCGTATGCCTATGGCCTGGATCAAGTGGGTTTTGCCCACGCCCGTGGGTCCGAAGATGAACAACGGGTTGAACGTCTTCATCTTGGGATCGTTGGCAATAGCCTCCCCGATCGAGCGGGCTATCTGGTTGCTGTGGCTCAGGCAATAGGTCTCAAAGGTGTAGCGCGGATTCAACTGCGAGTCAATCACCTCCTCTACTTGAGGCTTGAAAGGATTGGCGGCCGGGGGAGGGGTGACCGGGATGGCTGTCGAAGGCATGGCCCCTCCGAGCGTCACCTTGGTGTCAGGCTCGTGGTTCACCTGATCGTAGCTGTAGAACAGCTTCACGTCGGCCCCAAACACACGCCGCAACGCTGGCACCATGATATGGAGGTAATGCGCCTCCAGGTGCTCCAGGAAGTAAGGCGACGGCACGCGCACGGTCAACGCCCCGTCCTTAAAACTAAGGGCGGTCACGGGCTTGAACCAAGCGTCGTACTGCTCTGGGGAGATGTTATCTCGTATTATCGCGAGACACTGCTCCCATCCGTTTTGATGATTTACTTCCATTGATTATTTTCGCGGATGTGTTGTGCGGTCAGCTTATCGTAATGTTGGCTTTTTCGCATCACAAAATTCCGAAAAAATTTCTTCCCCCACAACGCATTTTTTATTTGGAAATTATAAACTTTGCGCAACTATCCTGATTCACAACACCTTATCTCACCCTATGAAATTATTTTGGCCCAGTCCCGCTGAAATTTCGTTAAACACCCCTAATTTCGGTTACTTACGACGTGTAACCTTGCCGTAACACGCCTTTTTCATGGCCCCGATTTCCCCCATAACGCTTGAAATTAGGGGAAGTAAGCCCCCGCGACTCGCCCCTTCCAAAATTTCTCACTAATTTAGAACGATTCTAAATTAACAAAATCATAAGCAAAATCGCAGGCGCAGTCGAGGGGGCCTTGGACGGTCATCCCAAGCCGATCATCCTCAAGCAAGGAGCGTGGGCGCCCTCGCCCGGGCCATAAGGCTCTCCTCCTTTTATCCTTTAATCCTTTCCTCCTTTATCTTTTAAAGGATTAAAGGATGCAAGAAAAGGCCCAGGCGATCTGCCTGAGCCTCTTTGGATATGGTAGAGCTTGGGATGCTACTTTACCTTGACGATGGTGACGCCATCGGTGACGATGCAGGGGAAGCCGGGGAGCTTCACGCTGCCCTCGCCAGTGGCTACAAGACGGCCGTCAAAGGTGTACACGTTGAGCGTGCCCTCGGCGACAGCCATGCCACCCTTGATCTCAATCGTGTTCTGCAATTCAGCTTTCACGTTATCTACGCCTGTGAGCGGCGACTCCTCAAGCAGGAAGGTGTTAGCCCAGTAAGTGCCGGTGTAGTTGGCCAGGGAGCCCTCGGGGATGTCGAGGGGACGGCGGTTTGCACCAGTATACTGCTTAAAGGCCGTCTCGGCGATAGCGGGAGCAAGGGTAGAGAAGGAGCGGTTGGGGAGCTCGGTGCTTGCGTCAATCTCAACCTGATCGAATGCGTACTCGTCGATAGCGTAGGTCGACGAGGCGCGCATCACGCCGTCGGTGCTCGACGCGGCGATCTTGGGAGTCAACGTCGAGGGGAAGTTGAGAGCGCGCGAGTTGCCGTTGCCGTTGAGGTGGAAGGCGTATTTACCGATGTAGGTAAGACCCTCGGGGAACGCCAAGAAGCGGGAATCGGTCATATCCTCGCCGCTCGCGTTGATCCACTTGATGTGGCTCAGGCGATAGGTGCAGTTGAATGCGCGCTCGCCTATCTCGGTGATCGTGGCGGGAAGCTTAATGTTGGTCAAGTAGTTGCACATCGAGAACGAGTACTGGGGTAGGGCGGTTTGGGTCAAGGCCGGCAAAGAGATATTGTTCAAGTTCCAGCAGTTGGCGAAGGTGTAGCCCGAGTTGTAGTCGCCGCTCACCGTGGCCACGCCGATCTCGGTTACGTGCTCAAGGCCGGTGATCGAGGTCAACGCATTGTTGGCGTAGAAAGCCGACACACCGATCGAGGTCAAGTCGTCGCTCTTGAAGGCAAGCGATTTCAGCGCCTTGTTGCCGTCGTTGAGCTTGCAGTGGAATGCGTATGCGCCAATCGACTTCAGCGAGGTGAGATCCTCGGTGTTGACGGAGGCCAGCTTGACGCAGCCAGCGAAGGTGCCCAGGCCGATCTCGGTCACGGTAACGGGGAGGGTTACCTTCTGCAGCGAGGTACAGCCAGCGAAGGCGCCGTTGCCCACCGAGGTGAGGTTCTCGTCCTGGAACACTACCTCCTGCACGCCGGTATTGTTGAAGAAGATTGCCGAGCCCTCAACAACCGCCAGCTGGTCGATTGTAAGCTCGTCGCTCGAGCCCTTGATGTCGGCGATGGTAGTCTTGCCGGTGGTGATACCCTTGATGGTCTTGGGGAAGGTCACCTTGGTAATGTTGTTACACTGGCGGAATGCCATAGCCTTGATACCAACCACGGTGTAGGTGGTCGAGCCAAGGTCGAACGTCTCGGGTATCTCGATTTCGCCCGTAAGGTCAAGATTGCCGGTAAAGTCCTTGACAAGGCCGGTGAGTGTGTACTACTCGGCCTCGCCCTGTACCTCTACCCAAGCCTCGGCGGTGGTGGAGTTGAGCTCATATTTGATGCCGCCGACGGTGCCAATCTCCTCGAAGCGGAAAGCGTTAGCCCAGTTCGACGACTCATAGCTCGACAGCGAGCCAGCGGGGATGTAGAGCAGAGCCTTGTCGGCCTCAGCGTAGGTGGGGAAGGCTGTGGAGGCCACCGAGGGAGCCGTGGTGGCGTAGGACACGCAACCATCGAGGAACTTATACGAGGTGATACCTTCGGTGTAAGCGAAGGCGTTGGAAGCGATACCCGCGCCGGAAAGAGCGCTGTAATTGGTGATAGTCGAGGGGAATGACACGAGCAGGCCGGGGTTGCTACCGTTCACCGCCACGTTGCGGAATGCGTAGGAGCCGATCGAGGTAAGCCCATCGGGGAGGAACATCAGGTCGGCCTCATCGTTCACCGACTGGCCGTCAGCGTCCACCCAGGTGATGTGCTTCAGCACGTAGCAGTTGTTCAACGAGTAGGTCTTGAGCGAGGTGACCGACGCGGGAAGAGTAAGCGACGTCATCTTGGTGCACTGCGAGAACGCGTACTGGGGAATCGAGGTGATAGCCTGATTCTTAAGAACCACGTTGTTGAGCTCGTAGCAGTTGGCGAACACGTAACCGGGGTTGACCGACAGCGTGGTGGTGTTGTCGCTGCCGAAGTCGGAGACATTCTCGATGCCGGTGATCGACGACAGCTTGGTGCAGTAGTAGAAGGCCGACGTGCCGATTCGGGTCAACTTCTCGGCGTTAAATGCGATCGAGGTAAGCGCCGTGTTGGGGTCGTTCTTGGTGTTGTAGAAGGCGAAGTCGCCAACCTCGGTGACGTTGGTGAGGTTGTTGATGGTCGACAGCAACGAGCTCTCGGCGAACTGGCCCAGGGAGATCTCGGTAACCGACGCGGGGAGGGTGACGGTGGTCAACGCGGGGCACTTGGCGAACGCGCCGCCCCCAACGGTGGTCAAGTTCTCGTCCTGGAAGGTGACCGATTGGATCGACTCGTTGTCGAGGAACATGGCCGAGCCCTCAACCGTGATGTAATCGGCTCCGGTGATGTCAACGCCCAGCTTCGACGCGGCGATAGTGCCGGTGGTGATAGCCTTGATCGTCGAGGGGAAGGTGACGCTCTTCACAGTGTTGCAACGAGCGAACGCCATGGCCTTGATGCCCACGACGGTGTAGGTGATATTGTCGTGAACGAAGGTTGCGGGGATCTCGATCTCTGAGGCCAGAGTGGTTGAGCCGGTGATGTCGTCAACCTTGCCGTTGGAGTCGTAAGTGACGGTGCCCTGCACCTCCACCCAAGCCTCGGCCGACGCGGGATCCAGCGAGTAAAGCACGCCCTGGTTGTCGGTCCACGACTTATCAAGATACTCAGGGTTCACCTCAAAGCGGAAAGTGTTGGCCCAGGTGGAAGCCTCGTAAGCCTCAACACAGCCCGAGGGGACGTACATCAAAGTCTTGTTAGCATCGGAAACTGTAGAGAAAGCGTCGCTCTCGATTGAGGGAGGAGTGGTAGCCTCGCTGACCGAGCCGTCGATCCACTTCACATTGGCGAAAGCGTAGGAATCGGCCGAGGAGAAATTGGAGGGCACGTAGAGACGCACACCAGTGGAGTTGATACCCATGCTACGGCACACATACTTGTTGGCTTTAGTCCAAGTAGAAGGAATATAGAATAGATCCTCCTCGTCGTTCAACGAGTTGCCGTTGGAGTCGAGCCAAGTAATGTGACGCAGGCGCCAAGTGGCGTTGAATCCGTAATCGGCTATCGAGGTGATAGAGTTGGGGAGGGTAAGCGAGGTCAGGTTCTGGCAATTGGAGAAGCAAGCCTCGGGAATCGAGGTCAATGAGCGGTTGGTGAACTTCAACTCCTTCAAAGCATAGCAATTGGAGAATTGGTAACCCGACAAAAGCAACATGTAGGAATTGAAGCTTGACACGTTCTCAATACCGGTTAGTGTAGTAAGTCCCTGGCAGTTGCGGAAAGCGCCATAGCCAATGCCAGTTATGGTGTTGCCGGGGAAATTGAGCGTCTTCAATGTAGTATTGGGCGTGGTGTACTGATAGAACGCATAGTGTCCGATAGTAGTGAGATTGGTGAGCTGGTCGATGTTGTCAATCGATGTCAACTTGGGACACTCGCAAAACTCGCCAAAGTCGATGGTAGTAAGCGTGGTGGGAAGGGTAACATTGGTAAGATTGGAACATCCCACGAATGCGCCGCCACCAAGGCTGGTTACATTACAGTTGACCACGGCCTCTTTAAGGCTGGTACAACCCATAAACATTCCCGAGCCGGTGATAGAATACAAAGCATTGTCGAGTTCGTCCAAAATCAATCCACCGGAAATGCTTTTGGTGGTGATATCGGTGATCGAGGAGGGCAGGGTGATCTTGGTGATGTTGACGCACCCGCCGAAAGCGTAAGCGTCAATCTTGGTCACGTCCCAGGTTTTGCCGTTGTACTCAACCTGGCTTTTCACCTCTATCTCGCCAGTAAGCGAAGTATTGGTGTTAATGCTGGTGATGCGACCCAATGTGGTGGAATAACCAGCCTGAGAGGGCACCCAAACGTACTCGGTTGCAGAGCCAATCCAAGGTTTGTTATGGTAGTATTGATAAGTCACACCATCGACCACAAAGTCGGTGGTAGTCGTTGCCGCCTTAGCCCCGAGAGGGAGCAAGGTCAGTAACAGCAATGAAAGAAGATGTAATGTTTTCTTCATAATATATGAATTAGTTCAGTACATGACAAAATTTGAATTCTTAAATTTAAATATCTGATTTACAAATA
>JAJBVP010000279.1 GCA_020859755.1 Bacteroidales bacterium
TCGCGGGTGAAATATGGGATCGAGGAGATTGCAGACGTGCTGCTACGTCCCCAACGACCACCCCAGTTCGACATATTCCAATTTTTGTCATGTAGTTAAAACACCAATAAAATAAATTCAAACGATGAAGAAAATCTTATTTTCAATGCTCATGACCTTAGCGGCACTGCTTGACGCGGATGCCCATGCGGTCAACACAGTGGAGATGAAACTGAAGGAAATCAAAACCGGACAGGAGGATATTACACCCCATAAGAAGCCGGCTTATCTCTCTGGTGCAATCATCCCTTCATGGACAGACAACTGGTTTATAAGCGTGTCGGGAGGCGCATCATCCTTTATCGGCTCGCCGTTGGGATGCGATGATCTGTTCGGCCGTATCAAACCTGCCTTACAAATATCATTAGGCAAATGGCATACGCCGTCAGTGGGAAACCGTCTCGTATTTCAAGGTTTCGAGTGGAAAAGCGGAGCTTTGACAAACCAGAAGTACCGCCATTACCATGCTGACCTGCTCGTAAACCTGATGCCGTCTATCGCCGCCGGTGACAATGAATGTCGGTGGGATATTATTCCTTTTGTCGGCGTGGGAATGATTGACAACCGTGATGCAGGGCGCAATCCTTTCACTTTCAATTATGGTGTCCTGGGGCGTTTCCGCATTGCTGATTGCCTGCATATTACAGCCGAAATAGGCAACGCTACCACGTTCAAGGATGCCGACGGTCTTGGTTCCGCAAGGGAAATCGGCGACCATCTGCTGACGCTTTCCGCCGGTGTATCGTGGACTTTCGGCAAGAACAAAGGCTGGAAAAAGGTCTTGGATGCACGGCCGTACATCATCCGTAACGAGCGTCTGGAGGCTCTGGCATACGCACAGGAAAGGGAAAACGAGAGACTGGCTAAAGAAAACGGGGCGAACCTCAGACTGATTGCAGAACTCCGGAAGATTCTCGAAATAGAGGGACTGCTTGACAGGTATGCAGGATATTTTGACCGCACCGATGACGACGGCAGTGCCTCGGACGGAGGCTATGCCATGAATGACTACAGCGGACTTAACTCGCTTAGGAAACGCCTCCGTGAAGGTAAAAACGGCAACGCTACAACGGAAAGCAAGTCCGACAAAACACACTCCGGCAATGGAAACGGGAACGCGACAGACGGTGACAGCAGCGGAGAAATGCACGGATATCCGGGTGATACCGCAGACGGGAACGCACCTCTCGGCGCACCGATTTATTTCTTCTTTGAACTCGGTACCGACAATCTTGTGGAAGAATCACAGATGGTGAACATCGACGAGATTGCACGTGTCGCAAAGAAATACGGACTGAGAATTGAAATCACGGGAGCGGCCGACAAAGCTACCGGAACGGAAATGATAAACTCCAATCTCGGTTCTCTCAGGGCTTCTTTCATCGCCGGATGCCTCAAGGAAAAAGGTATCGAGAAAAGCCAGATCAAGACTTTCTCAAAGGGCGGAATTGATGATTACACACCGGGTAAAGCAAACAGAAACGCCATTGTGAGGCTTTTCTTACCATGATATAAACGGCCACTTAAAAACTAACTTTTTCATTTTTTTGCAGGCAGTCCCGACCGTGATGGCCGGGGCTGTCTTTGTGTAGATAGGCATACAAGAAATGACGGTTAAGGGAATATTGAAGTTCAAATTTTTGCGCTTAAAGTGTCTGATTATACAAAAAATTGAGTTTAAGCCGTTCATTCCGCCTCTTTAGGAGGCAATGTTGAACCAAATATATGCGACAAGGTTATACATCATAATATCCGGTTTTGTCGTTCAGTTATGATTCAATAAACAGATAAAAAATATCCAAGTCTATGAATTTTTCGTCTCGTTAAGTCGTTATTTCAAAAAATATCTGTACCTTTGCACTTGAAAAATCGTCAAAATTTCAAAGGTGTGATGAAAAGTGTACATTCAGGCATAGGTGGCAGTACTCTTCGGCAACGCATAGAAACGTTGCCCGAAGACAGCGTGCTGTTCCGTTCAGATTTTCCTGATTACCATTCTGAATTTGTTGGCGGAACTTTGTCGGAACTTACTAATGAAGGCGTTTTGGTGAAGCTGGCTCAAGGTATCTATGCAAGGCCAAGGAAAAGCCGGTTTGGAGTCGTATTGCCATCCGTGGAAAAGATAGTACAAGCTATTTCCAAACGGGATAATGCGAAGGTAATACCTTTTGGCATGACGGCTTTGAACGCTCTGGGGCTATCAACTCAGGTTCCAATGAATTATACATATCTGACAACAGGCAGTGAACGGACAATCAGTTTGAAGAATCAGCAAGTGGTGCTAAAGCGCGGTGTCCCTAAAAATTTCTGTTATACAACACGGCTTATATCCTTGATGGTACAAGCTCTCAGGGCATTGAAGCAAGAGAACGTAGGACAAGAAGAGATACAGACGATACGCACTCTTATAACGAGGGAACCGGACAAAGAATCTTTGACAAAGGATGTGGACATGATGCCGGCATGGATGAAAAGAATTGTAAAACCTATGCTTGATAATGAAAATTAAAAAGACAAGATTATGGGAAAGTTATGGCTAAATAATGAGTTGGTGGATCGTCTGGCTATGTTACAGCAGACGGAGACAGACCACACCGGTATCAACCAGGTGGCGATAGAAAAGGACTGGTGGGTGACAGTCACGTTGAAAGCATTGTTCCAGACCGACTGTCATGAGGCATTGATATTCAAGGGTGGCACATCCCTTTCCAAAGGCTTCAACATCATCGAACGCTTTTCCGAGGACATCGACCTGGCTATCGGTCATTCATTTTTCGGCATAGAAAAGACAAGTAAAAGCCAGCGTGAAAAGTTGCGTAAGACAGATCGCGCATATATACATGAGACGCTTTCTGTTCAATTGGATGCCCGGTTAAAGGAAATGGGCATTATCGGCTATAACATAGAAAATGTCACCCGGATTCAAGATAAAAACGGCGAATGGAAAGCCATTGACTCAGATAAAGACCCTACGGTTATTTTGCTGCATTATTCTTCAATAGTAGAAGAGACAATCAGTTATATCCCGCCTCGTGTGAAAATTGAGATAAGCTGTCTGTCTATGGACGAGCCGACAGAAGAGCGTGAAATACACTCGCTTATTGGCGAAAGTTTTAAGGGTGAAGACACAGATGCCGACTGCATGGTTAGAACTGTGGTGCCAACCCGTACTTTTTTGGAAAAATTGTTCCTGTTGGCTGAAGAGTTTCAAAAAGAAAAACCGAGAAGTGTCCGCATGTCCCGACATCTATATGATTTGGAAAAACTTATGGATACTGAATATGGAAAAGAGGCATTGACTGACCGGTCTCTTTATGACGCCATCGTTGAGCATCGCAAGGCTTATTATGCCTTAAAGTACGTGAATTACGATCTTCATGCTCCTGCCACCATTGATTTTATGATACCTGAAGAAATAAAAGAAGCATGGGAACTTGATTATGCTGATATGAGACGCTTTTTCATCTATGGTAAATCGCTTGGGTTTGATGCGTTGATGCAGAGAATGGAAGATTTGCAGAAGAAGGTGAGAGGGCTTGTATAAAATGGTGTAGCTATTATTTTCAATGAATGAAGATACACTGGTCATATAAGAGATTGTTTTGCATATTTAATGTAAGGGGAAATAAACAGACAACATAAATAACCGATTACCGTAATAGGCTCTTTCGCATTTGGCACTTTAGTGTTATTCCCATACCAAGTCCTGCAAATAAACGAAAAATAATCCGCTAAAAACTTGTGTATGTGAGAATTATTTTGTACCTTTAGTATGGGAATTACCAATCAAAAAGTAACAGAATATGGATATTATACTTCTACTATTGGCCGGATGGTGGCTGTCGGGAGTCTTGGGCTTCCGGGAGCGCAAAAAGCCACGGCGCAAACGCAAACGCTCGTTTTGGAAGCCTGATATGGACGAATACGACTGGGAAGAGTTCAACAAACGCAACGGCCGTTAGTACCTTATACTCATAAAAAACAATCCGCCAAGAACAGATGTCCCGACGGATTATATGAAAGGATTGCTGCCAGATCAACGGCTGCGATGCGTCCCTTGGAACGGCACTTCCTTGTCCTCCCGCATCATGTCGAAAGGAGTGTCCTCGATATGAACGACCTCCGTAGTATTGCCGTCATTGTCTATGTCATAGACATCGGGGTACTCGGTCGTATGTCCGGGAATGGCCTGGTAGCTGTCTATCTGCCCTTGAACGATGTCGATACGGTGGCTTATCATGGAGGTGGCGCGGCGCACGTCCTGAAGGGTCGTCTTGATAAATTCGGGGGATTCCCGAAGATTGTCGAGCCATGACTTGAGGTATGCGGCAGATTCATCCTTGACATTCTTCACGATGCCGTAGCGCGAGGCGACAAGGGCACTGCCCAGCTCGGCCACAAGTTCCTCACGGGCATAATCATCCGATCCGAACGATGTGGGCTTCAGCCTGCCAAGACGGTTTTCGGAACCGGTAGAATGGGTCATCTCGTGAAATGCCGTACCATAGAAAGCCTCTCCGTTTAGGAATTGCGATTTCTCCGGCAGAACAATCTCATCCCTTGTTATGGAATAGAAAGCCTGGTCCTGATGCGCCGGCTTGATGGGACACAGCCAAAGGCCGTGCTTGATGATTTCATCCATCGCCGGGAAGGAGAATTTCTCCCCGTCAAGGGCTGCCGGCCTCTTAAGCCTGTTCTGCTCCTCCAGCTTTGCGTACAGTTCCGGACGGGCCTGTTCCAGATTGGTCTGGGCTACGTTGAACACATTATATACGTTCAGCTTCGGATAGACATTATACGCCTTTTTCTCTTCCTCGGAAAGGTTCTTGTAATCCTCGTATTTGATTTTCTCCTTGGTCTCGCGGTTCACGACCGTGAAGCTTGTAAGGAAGATGGGAAAGGACTTCTCACCCTTGTTTACCGTGACGGTCGGGAGCTTCTCACCGTTGTCATCCACCAGCGGCTTGCGGCTGCCGTCCTTGCCGACTGAGTAATTCAGTCCGGTCACACGGTTGAAGGTGCAGAACACAGGAAGCTGATAGCCGTTCTTCTCACACAGGAGCATTAACATCGCGGCATTCATACCGTTATACTCCCTGCCGTTCAGGTTCTTGGGCCATTTCAGACTGCCCTCGGTGAACCATGGCTTCTGCCAGTCGGACTGCAGACTTTTGATTTTTTCAATCATGAGGTCTGCGAACCTGTCGAGGGCGCGGTCTTCGGCACTGCGTCCGTCACTGCTGTCGTTGTATTTCCGGTATGCCATATCAGAACGGTGGGTTTTCGTTGTCTCTTGCCGGTGTGAAAGGCTGGCGTTCCCACGGCTTGACCTCTTCCAGACGGCAGTCCAGGTCAATGCGACCATTATATGCCGATACCGTCAGCTTGCCGGTGGCATGTATCTTCGCCTTGGCTTCGAGGAACGCATCCTTGACATAATCAAACTTGATGAAGCGCACCCATGTGAACTGCAGGGCATCCCCGGACTTCTCCGTGGAATATGCAGAGAATGACACATATTTCCCGCCTTTCTTGTCGGTTTTCTCATCGACACCCTTGCCGACAGTCCCCTTGAACTCCATTGTGCCTTCAATGGCATCCTTGGACGATTCGGGACTGAGGTTCACCGTATCTGCATGGAAATTGAAATAGAGGTTGTCGCCGGTCTTTCGGAAAGTAAGCGTTCCCGCCGCCTCTATGCGTGTCCCCGCTGCAAAAGCGGGCAGCTCCGATTCGTCCCCGTCCTTGCTTACGGATATGGACAGTTCCTTGCCCGGCATATTGTTACGCGAACCGGGAACTGTGAGCTTCACGGGGAAACCGATGAATTTTTTACCGTCACCTGCCACACGGATTGTTGCCTGTTTGCTGATGATGCCGTTGATTGTTGCCTGTACTTTAATCATACTGTTTTGTTTTAATGGTTTGTTGTTATCTGATTGAAATATTCTCTGACTGTGATTGCTGCGACATTCCCTGACGGTAATCCTGCGACAACTGGGCGTTAAGCGTGATGTTGCCGATGATGCCGGAAATACGTTCTTTCTTTTCTTCGGCGGTCAGGGTGCCGTCCGACAGGACGAGGTTCATACGGTTCATGTCTGACGAAGACAACTGTGTCGTGAAACGGTTCGTACCGGTATCTACGGACAGTAGCGGAGTCTCGCCTTCCTTGACCTGAAGCGTACACTCCCTCATTCCCTGCACGAGCGGGGTAAGGTCGATGCACCTGTCGAGGGCGGCGGCTGTCGCTGCAGCCATCTTCTCATCTTCCGTCTTGTTGTCAATCTGCACGGCCAATGCCATAAGGGAAGTGAAAAGCGTCATAGCCATCTCCATTACTGGATCCTGCCCGTATCCGCCCATGCCGATACCGCTGTCCTCGGAGGACAGGAGCTTCTTCATCCATTCCTCCGGGGAAAGGGACATGTCTATCACGGGACTGTCCGGGTTCGGGCTTTTGTACTTCGCCAGCAGGTTCTGTCCGTCGTGCATGGCGGTGAGACGGATATTCCCTTTCTCGGCTATCTCCGCAAGATAGGCGGCGGGATCCATGTCACGCCCGGTTCCGTCAGACGCAATCTGCTTAACACCTAAATGCAAGTGTGACCCTGTGGTACGGGTTCCCGTATTGCCCGAAACGCCTATCTGCTGCCCGGCATTTACCGTGTCGCCTACCTTGACGGATGTGGAACTCAGATGCAGGTAGCTGACCTGTACCTTGGCTCCGCCTTCACGCGCGTACTCGACGGTGACGGATTTTCCTCCGGGAGTGTTGGCATTGTCATTCACCGCCACCACCTTGCCGTCCTTTTCCGTCGCCAGCACAGCCTCGTTGTCGCAGCGTATGTCGATACCCTTGTGCATCTGTTGCTTTGATGGGTCTGTCGGGTCTTTGCGCATACCGAACGGCGATGTGACGAACAGGAACTCCTCACGTTTCAACGGAAAGGAATAGTCCTGCTCCGTACCGTTGACATTGTCTGGTTGCATCTGCGGAGTGCCTTGCCCCGGCTTCAGCCCCTTGGCGTTCATCTCTTCCATTACCATGCGGTCATACCGCTGGAGGTCGTTGCTCTCGATGATGGATATGAGCGCCGGCGCGTATTTTCCCGCCGTGGCATATCCGGCTTTGTCAAGCCCCTGCGCCCAGCCCCTGTAATCGTCCGCATCAAGTTTGAAGCACGATGCGTACCGTGAGTTTTCTTTCAGAAATCTGGAATGGTGGGCATACGAATCGCCCACGCTGTCATAGCTGCAGAATTTCTCGTTCGGCTTGTCATCGGTATAGAGTCCGTATCTGCCACCGTTGGCTATCCATGACTGCGTTGCCTTGATGCCGAAGTGGTTGTTCTCGTTCTGCGCGAGACGGCTCTGGCCACTTGCGCTCTCAAGGATGCCCTGTGCCAGCGTCACCGAGGCCGGTATGCCGTACAGACGCATCTGCTCCATCGCATATTCAGCGTATTTTTCCGCGTATGCCTGATTCTTTCCTGCCATAGCACTTACATTCTTAATCCGGTGTGACGTTCCATGTTTTCAGTTTCCCTGACTGGATTGTTCGGGAGTGACATCCCGGCTTTCCTGTCCATGGATTTGTTTTCCAAAGCGTCGCAGACAGCCACCCTTGCGCCCGACCGCACAAGTTTCGGCAGGTAGGTGTCCAGCATTTCCGTAGGGAAGGACACCTTAAAGGCAGGACTGCCTTCCCGTCGGCTTCCGTATTCTGTCTTTGCAAGCCCCAATGTCTTTTCCATCGTCGGCACATCATCCTGGTATGCCTCGTAATTGTCACCGTTACGGAACAGAAGCAGGACATCGGGATGTTTTTCCTTCAACTCCGCATATTGTTGCAGTTCCGGACGGACAGCGGCCACATCGGGACGGACAACGGCAGCGTCCTCGTCCTGTTGCTTTTCTACGGCCTTTTCCTCCGATTTCTGCATCAGCAGGTCGGCGAACAGGCTGGCGGCGAGGCAGGTCTTATATTGTGCCACATCCTCCGCCACCCACATCCTCTGCCATTGTTGCCTGCTCACTTCACGGGGCTGCACCTTGTCGATGCCGTCTATAACGGGAACGCACAGTATCTTGTCATCCTTGCTCTTGAACACGTTGACACGCTTGATACGTAGCGGGTCTATGCCTTCCGGCACGGAACCGAACAGGTCAACCTTCAGGTCGGGGTTTGCCTGTGCGAGGGCATAGTATTTCTGTGCCAGCTCGTTGCGTACAGCTCCCGCCGCCACGCGGTCATCCTGCTTGACGGTGGAGAAGAAGCGGTTGATGTCGTTCTTGTCCGGGCGTATGCTGAACGACGGCCCGTTTTCCGGTTTGAGGTACAATGCCCAGCCGCCCGCATCGTCACGGAGCATCTGGATCCGATCGAATTGCACTTCCGTGGCGCGGCTGACTGCCTCGCTGACATCGAAGTCAGATACTTTTCGGATATCCTTTCCGTCCAGTTTCGCCGAATACACCTGTTTGTCCGCAAAGTAGGAATCGTCGGGGTGATAGCGCAGCTGGCCGTCCTTGTTGAAGAACCTGACATAAGAGGCTCCCTGCGCCGCCAACGCCGCCGCTATCTTCTCCTTGTTGAAGCCGGGAATGGTGTGCGACACCACTCTCGCGCCGGCTTCCCTGCGCTCGTCGGCCGTCATCACCTCATCGGGTGACAGCCAGTAGTTGCGGCGGTCGCCGTTGGGCATCACGACATCGCCGCCTGACCGTGCGGAGGTGGGAAGCACCACATCGGCTATGCCTGTGCCCCTGTCAAGAACCACGACAAACTCACGGCTCTGCTTGTCAGGAACGGCGTTGATGTCATCGGCTATGACGTGTGCGCCCTTTTCCTCCCATTCCTGAGGCATCCATTCGGAGCAGAGCCGGTGGATGCGTGCGGCGGCATCGGAAGCCTGGGTGTAGGCGATATTGACAAGTTCCGGGTCATCATGCTGCAGGCGTGCATTGGTGAGTGCGTCCTGCGTCAGCCGGTCGTAATGCCCGAGTCCTTCAAAACGGGCAAGGAACTCGCGCTTATCGTTCTGGCCTCCCGGAAAGTTGCGGTCGCTGATTTCCATGCCTCCCTTGCGGAGGATGTCCTGCAGCACCAGTGCGTCAGCCGCCGATACCTGCGGGCGCCCTTCTTTCTGTTCCCTGAGTTCCTCGGTCTGCTGCCTGTTGCGGTCATGGGCGGCCTCCATGCGTTCCCCCTGTTCCGCCTTTCGGATGACATCGAGCGCGTTGTTCACGTCGCTCTCTACGGCATCTATCAGGCAGGGATTCTCCTTCAGCTCCTCCGTCCAGTATTCCACCATGCCCCGGCTTTCGGGCGACAGTTTCGCCGGCAGCCCGAACTCCGCCATCTTCAGGCCGGAGGCTATCTCGGCGATAAGGCACTCGTAGCGCAGTGCGTCACCCGAAGGTGCCTTGCCGCCGTTCATCACCATGCCTTCCCTCGACATCCTTTCACGGTGCCCGGTGGCACTCACCACCTGACGCACCAGTTCCTGCACATATTCCATGTAGTTCCCGAAATGCTTCTGGTCGGGGATATAGACGGCATCCTTGCCGGTGTCGTATGTGGCCGTCCCCGTGGTCGATTTCCTTATGGGCACGAGGTTCTGTGAAATCTGTTCACGGAACCTGTTTACGGCGGACCGGGTCTGCCGTTCCTCGGCGAGTATGTTGCCACGGTCGGTAATGCCGCCGAACTGCCGGCGCAGTCTCTCGAACTCCCTTTCATCCACATGGGGAAGCGTGGTCTGCTCCACGTTGAAGAGCGCGTGTATCTCACGCTTGCGCACGGCCTTGTACTGCTCTTGCTGCACGGGAGGCAGGCTGCGGTAGTCATCACGCGAAATAATGTCTTTTTCGTCATGCTTGTTGACATAGGAGTCCCACCTGTACCAGTTCATCGGCACGGAACGCTCGTCCTTCAGCACGGATTCGTTCCGTTTTCTCGCCTCTGAAAACGTGGTGTACAATGCCGTGGAATAGCCGTGGCTGTCAGCGTCGAGTATCAGCGTAAGGCTGTTGAACGGGCTGAGCGTGGCTCCCTTGGGATAGATTCTCGGAGAGAGGCGTCCCGACACGTTCAGCCAGTACCCCTCCGTCGATGCCCCGTTGAGGGCGTTGGACAGCAGCTCCACCTGTCTGGCGGCCGCCGTCTGTTCCTGAGGTGTCTTTTCTTTCATTACTATACTTTGATATATTGTTTTTTATCTGAGGATTATGCCACGTTCCTGATTCTGCTCCCGTTGCCGTTCCTGCTCAATCTCCATACTGCGGTAGTTGTCTTCCGCCATCGCTCTCATGCGGTCGTGACGGGCAAGCACGGCGTTGGCAAGCGTGTTCAATGGCAGTGCGCCGGCGGCGTATGCCTGCGCCGCGTTGTCGGGAAGCGTCACCGAGCACGGCACGTTGTCAATAGTGGCTATCAGCGTGTTTCCGCGTATGACCGCACCGGATATGCGCGGGTTCAGCTCTTCGTCTTCATACTGCCTGTAACGGACGGCCGACCGATTGTTTTCGGACTTGCGGTCTATTGCTTCATGACCCATCTTGTTGACAAGGTTGACACCGCCCATACCTATCAGCACCATCTTAAGCAGCGGGTTCCTGACGAACATCCCTACCAGTATGGAGGCTAAGGGCATCATTCCGCTTTTGAGGTTCACGGAGGTTGTCTTGCCGGTGAACAGCCCCACGAGCATATCCGGCAGCATGGCTATCACGTATGGGAGGTTGCGCCCTATGTCGCCGATACCGTCCAGACCGACCGACTGGAGAAGGTTCGCCCAGCCGTCGTTGTTGTCCTGCTTCTGTGTTTCATCTTCCCTTTCTTCACCGTCTGGCGCATCATTGTCGTCAGGTGTTTCCTGCTCTCGCATTTCCGTATTCTCTCCTGCAGGCTGTGGCGGCTGTTGCTTTTTCCGTGCCTGCTCCCTGTCATTCTGCGCTTTCCAGTCAAGATATTCCTGTTCATGGCCGGGGGCAATGACGGACGGCACGGCAGAAAAATTCTTGCCCCGGTCAACTGTTTTGGGCTTGGTAAAGGACATCGCATCGAATTTGAGAGGGATAAAACCTTTCCCCTGATTCAGGAAAGGGTTTTGCAGATTGCCCAGACTCCAGTCCGTTTCCCATGCCGGCTTTTCTTTCAATATGGGCATCTTTTTCGACAGGGTACCGTTGACCGACTGGATGTAGCCGCTTTCGTAAGTCTTGATGCGCCAGCTGTCCTTGCGTATATCCGACAGCGTGCTTCCGTTTCCGAACAGTCCCGTACTGACGCACTGATCGACGGTCAGCCCCTTTTTCTGCTGCTTTTTGTCAAGCACGGACTCAAGCCCGGAGAACACTACTTCCGCACCGGCTAACCTGACAAGAGCACCCCACGAGTACACGCCTCCGAGGGCCACCACGTCCGATGCGAAGCTCACGCCCTTTGCCGCGCCTTTCTCTGTCTTTGACGGCTTGTATATGGCTTCGCCCCGTTCCTCTATCTCACGCTGCAGCGGGGATTTCATCAGTTCCTGGGACAGTCCGAAAAGGCTGCCGGACGCCCCCTTGCGTATGATATAGTCGAAAGAGCCCTTGGGCATCTGGTCGCGAACCATGCGGTCAACCATCATCTGCTCGATGCGGTGGTCCACGTAGGCGAGTGCCAGATCCGTGCCGAGTTTGGAGGAAAGCTCGTCGTAACGCTTGCGTCCTACTTCTTCCACCACCGCATTGCGCCATTCCCCGGCAAGACGCTGGAGGTCGGCCACGAAATCCTTGTTGCCGAGGATGCTGTCCTTGCACATCCCCACATAGTCCTCAGCGGTCTTGGAGCATTCCTTCCCGGTGAGCCGGAGGTACTGCATGGTGTCGTCAGGACCCGGTATGCCTGCGGAGGAAGAGGACTGCGCGAGGGTGCGCATGATGCCGGCAAACGAATTGGAATAGTCTGCCACCTCTTTGGCCTGTGCCGCCTGAAGCACCGACTTCTCATGGTTCATGACCGGTATGAAATAGGTGTTGAAATAGCAGCCGAGGCAGTATTCCACCTCGGACAGCCTTTTTGTATTACGGGGTTGTGCCATTATGATATATTCAGTTGTTTCAATAAATTTTCTTTTGTCTGCTCGATGGCGTTGTGGTAAACCTCCATCTGTTTGGGATAATATTCCTCAAGCATCCGTTCCTTGTCTATCCGGTCAAGCAGGAACTGTATCGCACATTCACGCTCGATCTCCACAGCCGCCTCGCCGTCTTCCGAACCGTTGAACCAGGCTTTCGTCCACCACCGTATGCCCGACCTGTCAGGATAGACAGTCACCAGCCGCTGGATGTCGAAACTTCGCACGTCGATGTCAAGATCGGCAAGGGGGTCTATGATTCCGGCGGTGGCGACGGCTTCGTCATAGCTTTTTTTTTACTCGCTTCATCCATTGCCGACAGGAATATCCGGTGCCGAAGGGCGAGATAGTTCAGGAAATCACCGATAAGCAGGTTCTGCACCTTGGCGGCGATGGGCACAGACCGCTCCGTCAGTCCGAGCGGATTGGCCATCGACGGTATGGCGTCATAGAAACAGCTCCGTGCCGCCGACAGGGAGAAGATGTTACGCAGGGACTGTTCGGTCTTGTCGGGCACGGTGTAGAGTCCTCCCGCCACCTCCATCAGGTATTCGGGATAGAACCGTGCCATCAGGCCCTCTATCTCGTCCATGTTCTCGTCATAGTCCGTCGGGATGTCCATGTCGAGGGTCTCGAAATCCGGCATGCCGCCGTCCGTGTCCGACATCTTCATGTTCCCGAAAAGCATCTTCAGGAACTCCACGGGGTCTATCTCCGTACCGTCATATTTCACTTCCAGATGCAGGGTGCTTCCGCTGATTGAGAGGATGCTCCCGGCTTTGACACGCTTGCCGAAAGTCACCATAGCGTTGCGTATGCCGCCGTAGGTCACGTCGTACTTCCCGTAACGGGCCGTCTGGTAAAGGCCGTGTTCCCTGTCCGTGCCGATGGCGGTGACGATACCGTCGGCCACCGCACGCAGGACATAGCGGTCGGCGGCGAGGTCTATGCCGTGGTTGAAGCTGCCATCCTCCTGCTTTCCGTAGGCACGGGTCAGCACCACTTCTTCTTTCCTGTCATTGAACGGCATGCAGTAGCCGCTCTCTGACTGCAGGTTCATTTCCTGTGTATATTCCATATCCTTATTATATGTTTGCTTGTTGTCATGTTAAACCTGTCCGGAGATAGCTCATCTGTGCCGTCCTCCCTGCTGCATGTTGTCAGCCTGCGGATGTTCTTGCACCTGCGCGACCCGCGAGTTGTTGCCGATAAGCATCATGGCGAGCAGTGCGCCGCCGATCTTGCCGAGCCAGCCGAACCGTCCGAATATCATCAGGCCGGCGGCGAGAAGCCCTACGATGCTCAGTCCCGACACGTTGCCTTTCCCAATGTTGGAGAAGAAGTTGCCGAACATGTCTGCACCGTTGCCTCCGCATACGTTTTTCAGGAACTCGGAGATGCCCCCGAATGTGCTGTTGGCCTGCTGCACCGTACCGTTCAGGCCGGAGACGGACTCCTTCACGTCCCGCACGGCTTCCTGCACGCTGTCCACGGCATTGCCCGTGGTGTCCACCACCGCATCCACATTGTCCTTTCCTATCGCTATGTCGGCGACCGTCCTCACGACCGGCTTGTCATTGACAAGTGCCTCCCAGCCGAGATAGCCCACACCGGCACCGAGCGTGGCTGACTTCAATGCCGTCCCCGCGCCGACAAGCGTGCGCTGGGGATGGATGACGGCCCCTCCGAGGCTTCTTGTAGCCGGATTGTTGAAGACGTATTTGCCGCCTTTGAGTATTGTTGCCCATTTGCCCATATCTGTTGTATTTTAGTTCGTTATCGTATTGTTCGTATGAAAATAAGCCTCACATCGGAAACCTTTCCGGGGCGAGAAGTCCTTGAAACTGCATGACTTGAAAAGCATCGGCTTGTTGACGTACTGCGCAAGGTCCTTCGCATACTGCGAGGGTCTGGTCTTGTTGTCAAAATCCCGGTATGGCATCACATACGGCTTGATGCCAAGCTCCCGGCACCGCTCGATGCGGTACATATCCTGCTCCATCGTCGAGTTGAAGCCGACAAGGATGTAACACATGATTTTCCACGGCTTGATGTACCGCGTGACCTCCATGAGTTTTTGGGTCAGGTCTATCTGCGGCAAGTCCCATGCGATGTGTATGGACTTGTAGAGCCGGAGCCTGTTGAGCCAGTATGCCTGTTCCTCGTCCATGATGCGCACGTCAACGCCGTGGAGATTAACCTTTTGCCCTGCTTTCAGCAGGTAGTCGATGGCTAATCTCCACTCAGGGTTGGCGAAGAAATTGTTGTCAAGGACTTCGATATGCTGTCCTGCGGGATTCAGCTGCACGGGTTCCACCGGGTGTATGCCGCCTTCCTTGTCATGCACCAGGCAGAACGGGCATTTGCGGATGCACCCTCTGGAGAAGAACTGGATGGAATAGGCGTATTGCGGATAGAGGGAATAGTCCATCAGGGTCGATGCCTCGATTTCCGGGGCAAGACGGCTCTTTATGTCATATCCCGTTCCGCCTTTTATGACCTCGCAGTCCCAAGGTGTGTTGTCATCCGGCGAGAACGTGAATATCTTCGACTTGTAAATACGGTCATAGCCGCTCCCGAACATCGCGTCGGCCCATCCGACAATGTCGCCTTTCGACTTGTGCCAGGCCGCCAGCTTCATCAGCGCGAAATTGGGGAAATGGTGCCCGTCAACATCTGTCAGTCCTATCCTCATAAGCCTTGTTGCGTTTTATCGTTTTTATTCTTGTTCCCTTTCATTGTCCGTTCTTATTTACGGGGTCTTATCTTGCTGTTGCCGCGCCAGCGTTCAAAGGCTTCGTCCGTGATTTTCCACTTGTCTACGTCGTAGCTCTTCGCCCTGCAGTCTATCTCCCGCCACACATCGGACAGGGAGGTGTATTTGACCGCAAGCGTGAGCCTGCGCAGGTTGCGGTTCAGCAGACGGAGCTTCGGGCGTATGCCGAAAAGGATCTCTATGCGTTCCTTTTCCGTCATCTTCATGTCCGAGAGGCATACCAGCCTTATGTCGTTCACGATGTCGATGCCGCCGAGTATCAGTTCCCGGTATATGGTGCTTCGGCGTGGCGTGAGTGCCACGGCAAGCGCGTTTTCGGGTGACTTCTCCAGCTGCCGGCTCAGGCTTCCCATGTTCTCCGTCAGCTTGCCTATCTCGTGATAAAAACCGTATATCTGTGCCGCATAGCTGATTACCGAGCGGAACGAGTCGAGGTAGTCGTTGAACTGCCGCTGGAAATCGGTCGTGGCTTCCACTTCCTCCTTTGTCCATATATGCCCGGTGGTCTGCAGCAGCATCACCTTCTCCTGGGATTTGAGCTGTTTTTTCGCCTTGTCGGTGTACAGGACAATCATCCCGGACAATACAGGGTCAGTCTGCGCGTGCCCCTTGCAGATGCCAAGGATGAGTGCCAGTATTATCAGTATTGTCTTCATCATGCCTCCTCCTTACTCTATGGCCCTTGCAGCCCGTTTCCATCTGTCGAGGGCGTCACCGGCGATGGTGCCGATGTCCCTGTCCAGCATTCCTGCGGTGATGTTGTTCCACACGTCCGTGAGCGTGTAATAACGTATGCTCAGGTACAGCCTGTTGAGTTTCTTGGAGAATGAGCCGAGCTTGTCGGACAACGCCCAAAGCGTCTGCGAGCGTTCCGCGCCTGTGAGCATGTTCGTTCTTCCTCCCGTGGCGATGGCTTCCTTCAGCAGCGTATAGACGGAGATCAGCTCCGTTGCCGTCTCAAGGTAGAGGTTGTTCATCGACATAGTGGCGACTATGCCCTGCGGATTGGAGCCGATGGCTTTCTTGAGCTTGCCCAGTGTGATGAAGATGCGCACGCCGTCCTCGTACAGCGTGGCGGACGCTTTCAACGATGAGGCGAAGCCGGAGGCGGTCTGCAGGTAGCCGGAGTATTTCTTCTCCCATTCGTGTATCTTGGTGAACTCGGCGGCGATGGTGTTCTGCAGGGCGGCCGTCCGTGTCTGCGCGTCGGTCTGGTCTTTCACCTGCCCGTTGATTGCCTCGTTCCCTTCGGCGAGGGCGAGCCATTCCAGCGGGTTGGACACGACAAGCTGCGCCCTCGCCTGCAGGGAGGCAAGGACGGCAATGATGACTGTCAATATCTTAGCGGTTGGTAATCTCATATATTCCGTTTCTTTTGCGGCTCGCGCCCACACGTTCACGTATGAAGGGGATAAGGCTCGCACTCATATCCATGCCTGTCATGTCAAGGCGCGGAGTGGAACGGTCGCCGGAGTATATCTGTATGGTCTTCAGTCCGAATATCTGCTGGGAGAAACTGCTCTCTTCCCGGAAATCCACGATGCGGTAGAGTTCCATGAAGTCGCGGGTACGCCGGAACACGCCGTGCTCGTAGATGAACTGCTCGTCGGTGATGACGAACCTCATGCTCCTAAGATAGAGGAAGCGGTACACGAGGCAGACGGCGATCGCCAGTGACGCCCACAGGAGGACGTTGCCCATGAACATGCCGTCGATGCCTGCCACGGCAAGCCCGGCAAGGCAGACGACGGTGATGATAAGGTCGTTGGCGAGGTACTGCCTCGCACGGGGACGGAATACCATCGTCCCGAAACTGTATGTTGGCTGTGGCCGTGTTTTCATCTTCTCATCCCTCTTGTTTGCGTTTCCTCGTTCTCCATGGGCTTGTCGAGCAGCTGGTCGTTCCAGTCCTTGTACCGGCCGTCGCAGGGTTCATATCCGATTCCCCGGCTGTCGATGCCTAACCTGTCACATATATCCCTGAAGTCGAAAGGCTCCATCGGCAGTTCGTGACGCTTGAAGCCTTTGGTCAGGTCGGTGACGACAAGTTTTTCCTTGTCCTTCGTCAGGTGGGAGGTGAACACCCTCCCGTCTTTCTGTAGGGCGAAGTTGACGGCGAACATCCGTCCGGCACGGTCTCGGTCAAAGCAGAGGTGATGGATGGCTTCGGGTGTATGCTCTATCATCGACGAGAACTGTTTTTTGGTGGGTGAGCCGCCGGTTGACACATACACGGCATTGGCGAGGTCGTGGTAGCCCACATTTCCCGGTTCGTTCATCTTTATCTGATAATAGGCCATCGCATCGAACGCACTCTCGAACCAATAGACATCCTGTGCCGCCCCGATGGGACGGGTGAAGCCCATATCGCTACGGTTGTTTTCCAGACGCGCAATCCAAAGACCTTCCGCTGCATTGCTGCCTGCCGCCATGCCCTTGTAGGCGGTCTTGCCCTCGGCATTCGGCCTGCTGCGCTCCTCCAGTCCTACGATTTCCTTGCCCGGCCATGCGGCGAGTGACAAGGGGAACGAGAGGTTGGTGTATTTCTTGCCGTCACCCCGTTCTCTCGTAGCCAAAAAGAAATGGTCGGAGAAGGCCCGCTGGGTCTGGAGATTGATGCCCCTGTTCTGGAAGTAGGGATAGAACCGCTTTTGCGAGTCCCAGTCGCCGTTGACGAACGCCTGCGTCTCGTAATCGTAGATGTCGAAGGGGCGTGTCTCGCGCTGTCTCCCGAAGTCCCGTGGCGCACGTTCGGCCACGGGATGGTTCAGGAGGCGGTTGCAGACAAGGTTGACGAGCCTGTCGGTTGACATTCCCGGACGGTATTCGGCGAAAAGGTTCGGGTGCTCCTTGATGAAGCTGATGACATTGTAGTTTTTTATCTCAGGGGGCTGGAAGCAGCACAGGCCGTTGGCGGTCACTATGAACTTGTCGCCATGCACACGCTTCCCGTCGCTGCCGATACGGACGTAGGAGGGATAGCGCATGCCGTCCCTGCGGTTGAGCCGGTAGCCGGCGTCCACTAGCAAGTCCTGGATGTTCACCCTGCTCTTGAAATCGTCGTATGTTAGTTCTGACATGGCCGTTGGTTCGTGTTATTGTTAAAGGCCGTGCCCCATGCCGGGGACACGGTCGTCGGGAAGGTTCCTCATGGCGTCGAACTGACGCGCCGCCACATCTGCGGGGCTGTCCACTCCCGGCTTGAAATAGACGTGCGGCATGGGACCACGGTGTCCTTCCACATAGATGTCGGGCATGGGACGGGGACCACGGAGGAGGTCATGCGTCACCACGGCTCCGGCAAGCAGGGCGGCTGAGATTTTCGTACCGAGACCCACGGGATAGCGGTCTTTCATATCCACCTCCTTGAAGACCTTTGAAAAGAGCTTCATGCGGTGCAGGTCGTCCAGTGCCATGAATTTCTCGTACTGTTTCTGCGAGATCTCGTGGCTCACCACCTCGCCGTCGATGACGGCGGTCATACGGTATTTCGCCTCTCCCTCGCCCTGCACGGGTTCCACACGGATATCATCGACGGTGACTTCACGGCCGTGGCGTCCTTCGCGGAACCATCCCTTGTTCTCGTCTATGAGGCTCAGGTCGTTGCCGTCCATGACCACGCCGCCTTTGGGCAGGTTGTCACGGAGCGACGGCTCTCGCTCCACCTGATACTCCTGCGGATTCGTCTCCTGACGGTAATATTCGTCCTGTCGGGTAATCTGCCGGTCAAGGTCAGCCTGCACTTCGGGATGTAGTTTGATGTCTATCAGCTTGTCGCTGTTGAGTATGTCCATCGTGACGGCATCGGCAAAGTCCTCCTTGATGACTCCGTTGAGTGTCTCAAGGCGTTTGGCTATAGGCTGGTCTTTGATGGAGTTGGAGGTCAGCACAGCCACTTCTTCATCGGAGAGGTTGTACTGCAAGTCCGCTTCCAGTGCCGATGATTGTATGGTGACGGTCTTTTTCTCCGCATCCACCAATATGCCGTGGCTTGCCAGTACCTCCTGCCATTTCTCGTTGGAGAAATAGACATCCGAGGTGATGGCTTCCTTATACGGGATGGCGGGTGCGGTCGGTCTCTGCGTCTGCTTGACAGGGGTTATCACCGTCTGTAGTTCGGCAAGCACATCTTTCCCCGCCACGGGTGCGGTGTTGTAGCCCTTGTAATAGAAGCCGTAGCCGCCGGATTGCAACTCTCCGGGCTTCATGCGCCCGTCGGGACGGTTCGGCACCATAGGTGCGCCGGGATAATAGAGTTGGCCTCCGATGCGACGCAAGTGGAATCCCTCCTGCATCCTCGGAGTCCATCCCAAAAACGACCAGCCCATCATGTGATGCGGCGGTACGGGAAAGCGGCGGTACGGTGCAATCCTGCCATATTCGCCCACGCCGACGCGGTAGCCGTGCAAGCCCATCGCCACACGACCGTTGGCGTTGCGGGCATGGACAAAATCTTTCGGCATGTCGAAGTCTGCGGCGACAATGCTCGCAAATGTGTTGTATGCCTTGCGGTTGGCGGTGTTGGTACCCCAGTCGGTGAGGGCTTTCAGCTGTTTCTCTGTGATGGGATAGTTCAGCAACGGGGAATCATGCCCCTGCACGAGCAAGGCGAAACCGTTGCTGCTTGCGGCCACATGAGCCTGCATCCCGTTCCGGAGCAGGATGTCCTGCAGTTCGGGCGTCAGCTCAAGGGGGCGCGGATTGGTGTTTGTCCTTATAGGCATGATGTTGTCTTGTTTATGCGTTTCCGTTTTCCATCGCCTCGTCGAGCAGGGCGTTCCTCATTTCCATGAAGGCGGCCGCCGATTCCTCAAGGTTCGGGTCAAGCCCCTTGCGGTGGCAGTACCATTCGTATTCCTGCGACAGCTCGCGCGAGTGGTGGCTGATATATTCTTTCCAGCCGTATTCGCCGGACTGCACTTTCTCGATGAGTTTCTCTTCGGGTTCGTATTTCATTTTGCCTGCGGTTTAGTGTTTGAGGGTCATGTTGTTGCGCTTGCGCATCTCTTCCCACAGTTCCTCGGTGTAGGATGCTTCGGGAACATAGTCGAGGTTGCCATCGTTGTCGGCGACCCAGCAGCCGTTCAGTCCGAAGTTGTATCTGCCGAAGCCCTGCCGCTGTTCCTCGCGCCATTTCTTCTCGTCGCCGCGTGTGAGGCGCACGCCTGTCTTTTCATTGAGGTCGATGCCGATGGTGTAGAGGTCATCGCCGTCCATGACGGTGACGGGCAGTCCTTTCTGCAGGCAGGTCAGCTCGGCGTTGGTGAGCTTCATCTCGTTGGCGGCGTATTCGAGGTTGCGGCCGATGACGGGTGTGGGAACGTAGATGATCTGGTTGGTGCCCTGGTCTATCTGGTGGAAAGCCTGTATCTCCCTTCCTTCGGGTGTAGTGACGGGGGCGATGACGGGACGGTGTTCAAGGAGTGCCTTGCGCTCCTCCTCCGTGAAACGGTCAAGCCGTCCGGCTTTGAGCTGCGGGTAGAACACCACGTCCACGCTGCTGTCATCCATGCGGATGAACGCGAAACGGGTACGGGCATGGATTTCCTCTCCGCTTTCGTCGGTGACATGGATGGGAAGAACCGGGGAACGGCGGCCGTCGAGGATGTCCTCTATCGCCTTTTGTGGCAGGTCTTCAAGCATCTCCTGTGTCAGACCGAATCTTTCGAGTATGCCGTATGGCAGTTCCTCGCTTTGAAATCTCTGAATCTTCATTTTTATAATTTTTATGGGTTGTCGTTTCCGCAAAATTATATGCGCCGTTCCGATTCTGAGGTATTTATAAGTATGATTGTATTGTGGTTTATGCTTATTTAATATAAGACGCTACAATCATACTTGCTTTCATACTCTGACAACATAAAAATGAGTATTACAGGATTTTAGAGTATGATATTTGTTACAACTGAATATGCAATGTAATATGATATTGTTTTATATAGGTTTATTACCTTTGCACCATGTTAAGGATATTATTGATTACAGCGGGACTGTGCTGCAGCATGACAGCGTTGGCACAGTTTCATACGGTAACGCCCCACACGGCACGTTATAGAATCGAGCGTGTCGAACAGGGGACGGCAGGGAAAACAAAAGAAGTGACGGAAAAGGCGGTGGTGGAAGAGACATCGACTGATACCGCTTCCATGCGGAAACAGTGGATAGACAGCTACCTGAGCGTGTCCTATCCGCTGAAGGAGATTTATGTCACTTCGCCTTTCGGTGTGCGTACAGACCCTTTCACGAAAAAACGCAAGAGGCACAACGGTCTGGACTTGAGGGCTGACCGCTGCGAGACCTACGCCATGATGCACGGCATCGTGGTGAAGGCGGGACAGGACAGGGTGTCCGGGAAATATGTCACCGTGCGACACGGTGATTTCTCGGTCAGCTATTGCCATTTGTCGGAATGGCGAGTGAAGAAGGGTGACTGCGTGAGGCCGGGGGATGTGGTGGGTATAAGCGGTAGCACAGGCCGCTCGACCGGTCCGCATCTGCACCTGACTGTCCGGCTGGGGCGGAGGCACATCAACCCGGTAGTATTGCTTCAGTTTATCGACGAGACACGACGGCGGGCGTTGGAAAAGCTCTCCGATTACAGCCTTTGACACGCTGCTTATTACCTCAAAAACGCTTTTTTGCCGATTTCCGGCACGGCTCTTTCATTTAAAACAAAAATAGAGACATATTTTCCCTTACCCGATTCATAGAGAATCGGGTAATTTTTTCGATGTTGTATGTCAGCAATTTATCTTCCTTTCAAAATCGTATTATTTTTTATTTTTGGCTCAGAAAACGAAGTAGTCGCGTAAAGCTCATGGACACATATCTCATCAACTCCGCCATTCCTTTTCTTTTGTCAGACCGCTTTTTACGAAGACCTTTCCATATTGAAAATACCGAGTAGACTATTCTCTGGATGGTGTCAAGGTTGCGTGCAGCTTTGGCCGATTTGCGTTTTATTCTGTCTTGCAGGAGATTGACGTCCATCCCCCAGTGCATGCTCTCTATTGACCAGTGGTCTCGCACGTATGCACCAAGAACCGGTGTGTCAGTGGACAGACTGCTCACATACAACCTTTTTTCGGCGGTACGCGCGCCCGTTGACTTCCTTATCGTGGCGGCCTCATATTCTATTATCGTCATATTGCCGCCCCACTTCTCCATGTCAGCTATAACTTCAAGCCCGTCGTAGACACGATAAGTCCGGGTCTCGATTCTGCCGTGTCCGAATTCCGGTCCCTCGGCATATGTATAAACCGGCGTGAGTCCCTTAAGTCTGTCCTCCACGCCGTAGCGCAGGGAAGGCTGGTTGGCCTTTAGTTCTATCAGGAAATCGCCCCCGTTCTTCCTGATTTTGTCAATGATTTCCTTCTGCATGGACATGGCGTCGGCTGTGACGACCTTTCCTGTGATATCGATTTTGTCAATAAGCTGCGGGACGGCCTTTATCTCATTGCTCTTTTCCTGACAGGCCTCTGTTGCCAGCGTGATGCCGGTATTGAATGAATATGCCGACACTATATCCGGATTGCGACCGTTTTCCTGAACCGTGCCACGCTCGGCCTTGCCGTCGATGCAGATTATTTCTCCGATACCTGATTCATCAAGCAGCTCCCTGTGATACTTCTCTGCGAACTCCTGCATGCTGCCGGCCATGCCCAGATCATTGATGCCATTCTCTATACGGCACAGCGTCGGTTCCGACGGCACTCCGTTCCTGAGCATCCCAAGCTTGCGTAACTTGTTGAGATTGTGTCTGCCGAACTCGATTATCTCAGCGCGTCCGACACACTTCGATGCCCGTGCAAAAAACATCAGCATGATGATGTCTTCAAGGCGATGACGAATATTGCCCCTGTCTGTCCTGCGGAAATCAGGGACGGACGCGGCAAAATCCATCAGTCTGTCAAAGATGCTGCACCCAGTTTCTAATTTATTTTGTATTTTTACGGTGTGTTTTGGCGCGTCTGCGCCGGACGAACTTACTTGGTCAAGTGACATGATTTTATTCATAACTAATTGATTTGCAACTATAAAGTTACGAAAAATCTGTCATTTGACCAATTTTTATATCGCTTATTTTGCTGGTAATTAGAAATTTAAGCATTCGTTGTCTATTCCTCAAAAATCAGACATGATAGGGGATATCATAAAAAATGAGGACAAAAAAACATGGGTGCTCGCTATAAAATAATAATATTCTCCGAAGTGAAAGACAATTTTAAATGAAAGAGCCGTGGATTTCCGGCAGTTTTCCTTTGAAAAATTTGCAGGATTGAAATAAAAGCAGTACCTTTGCAGCAACAAATCCCGCCCGCTTCCCGTAAGATTAGCGTACCCAGCGGGACATTTTTATTTTATGGGAGTAAGATATACACATCAAGCCATAACAACAGAGGAACAAATAGACACTCTAAAACAGAGAGGTTTACTTATAGATGATGTCAGTCATGCACAAAAGACTTTGGACACCATCAGCTATTTTCGTCTTGCCGGATATTGGAGACATCTGGAGGCAGACCGCTCCACACATCGGTTCAAGAAAGGAAGTAAATTTACCGACATTACCGATGCGTATTATTTCGATAAACAGTTAAGGGCATTGTTGTTCTCCGCTATACAGACTATAGAGGTTGTTGTACGCACAAAGATAATCAAGCATTTTGCCCACACCTATGGCGCATTTTGGTTCATGAATGAAGAATGTGCAACCAACAGTTCCCGCTTCGCTGCAAACTTAGCCATAGTGGGAAAAGAGGTGGCTCGTTCTCATGACGATTTTATCAAAGAACATTTCCGAAAGTATAGCGAACCGGAACTGCCTCCTGTATGGAAAACCTTGGAGGTCGTGTCAATGGGTACGTTGTCAAAGCTCTATTCCAATTTTTCAGATGCCACAGCCAAACATGGTATAGCACGAGAATTTGGGTTGAACCATCACAAGTTCCTCAGAAGCTGGTTGGAGTGCCTTGCCGTTATCCGTAATTGCTGTGCGCACCACTCAAGATTGTTCAATAGGGTCTTCCCGATAAAGCCGCAGATGCCGGTACGGTTGTCAGGCGTTTGGATAACTGACTTCTCATTTAGAGAACAGACCCTTTATCCTCAGCTATGCTATCTTGTTTATTGGCTCAACTCCATTTCGGCCGATAATACTTTTGTCAAAGATTTCAAGCATCTGTTGAACGAACATCCGACTGTTAACACGAGGTTAATGGGCTTTCCTGCCGGTTGGGAAAACGAGCCGCTTTGGAAGTAAGGCAATCGACTCAAATAAGTTTTATTGCTGATTCCAAACCAATTCTCTTGAAGAAAGTTGCCTGATTAAAATAAAAGCAGTACCTTTGCATTGACAATTTCCGCCACGCCTCTTTTCAATGCGTACCAGGGCGGAACTTTTGCTTTTACTCCCTGATTATTCGTCATCTGTGAGATTACTTTCGGTCGGAAAAATTTGCAATAATTCCGACCTAAATTCAGTTAAAATCATTGTTACTGGCTCATCCTAATGTTGATGTTGCCGCTATGAGCGTCTCTCAAATAAACTCTTACTGCTCTCCCAATTTCAATGGTTAATCCGTAGATTAAAAAGTAATAATATGACTTTTGTCCTGAATCGGCATTATTAATCAAGTCTTCCGCATAGAATATAGAAATGGTATATCTTCTAACTATAAACAGAGGCTGTCAGTCAAGACAGCCTCTGTTTTGTAACATCTTATATATGGAGAATAGCGTTACTCTTCTTCATAAAAAGATACAGGTCTATTGAACGATGGCATAAATTCAAAATATAATACTTCGATAGAATCCCCAATTTTTTCTATATTTCCTACTTTTATTAACGAATTACCTGTATAAGTTTTTTCTCCTACGTTAAATTCATACAGATAATTATTAGAAGTCCATCTGTGAACCCATGATGACTCGTTAGCTGTTATCGTAGCCTTACATCTGGTCCCTTGATGTTTCAGTATAGAAGTTAAAATTGGTGTTAATAAAGCATATATTATGATGCACAGACAAAAGTAAAAATAGACTTTCCCTATTGTTATTTTTATAGGGAAAGTCTTTGAATGTGCGTCTTTTTTACCGCCTCTTTTTCCCATTATTATTAGTTTTAGCATCAATAACTCCCGCTGTACCAATTTCAGTTATTGTACCTGGGGTATTTCTAACTGCTTTAGCTGCACTTTTTTGCGCAGATTGAATTTTTGCAGCTGCATTTCTTGCAGTCTTTGTACTTACAGGTAATTTCTTAACCGATTTTGTTATTGCATTTTTACTTTGCACCATTTTGTTAGACATTCTGTTAAGGGTCTTGTTTCCAATTTTATTAGTCAACTTAGCTCCACCTTTAGCTATTGATCCTGCCGCAAGGTTTACAGCAGTCCCTTTAACAATCTCTGCAGCTCCTTTATCATGATTGTCCACAGTGCTTTGTGCTACAGCTGCACCGATTTTAACGGCAATCCGCACTCCTGTACTTGCACCACTTGTAATAAAACCTTCTCCTGCTGCAATACCAACTTTTTTCCAGCTGATGTTTGTTATACGTTCGCCTTGAATTGCGTTACTTATCATTTGTGTACCAATCTCTACACCTCCAGACACGATTGCCCCTATCACATTATCGACTCCAAATATTTCCCCATCTGGATCTTTAAATCGAATAGGATTATCACCACAATATGCGTATGTAGAAATATTAACATCATCTTCTTCTCTGGGATCCGTGCTCATCCAAAGGCTCAATCTCGGTTCATAGTACCTTGCCCCATAGTAGTACATACCCGTCTCCTCGTCAAATTCCTTTGCATTGAAGAGATAAGGCGTGTTCCATACATTGTTGCGTTCCTCTATGAACACCTCTCCGAACGGCACATACTCGATGTGCTGCACAACCTCGCCTTCAAGGTTGGTGATGAAGCTGGAGCTTCCGAGATGGTCGGGATGGTAGAAGAACTGCAGGTTCTCGTAGTTGTCGGGGTCTTTGAACGACTTGGCAACTGCGCGTGCCTGTGCCTTTGTCCGTATTATAGCCGCCTCCATAGAGCCGTCATTGCAGCAGAATCCTTCGCCGTCAGCGTAGTTGTCGTTATCCTCGCCGTTGTAAGGCACTTCAAAGGTCTTGTAGTTGTCCTTGATTACCTGCTGCTGTGCCGCATACTTCGCCTTATAGTCAACTGACAGACCGTCGGTGTTGGCACCTGCATACTCTATGCGGCGCGGGTCAGAGCCGTAGGAGGCGAAGTCGCCTATCTTCGACACGATTCTCTGCGAACCTGCGTAGATATGCTTGGTGTAGCGGCCGCCCTGATTAGCCACGAGGTACGGGCTGACATAAAGTGAGAACTTCGCGGTGTTGGTAGAGCCGCCGGAGAATACGCCATTAACGTAAACCTGATCACTCTCGCCTGAAGTCTTGACCGTGCGTTCGCCGTCGGCATCATACCAGTAGTTGGACACGAAGCCGTTGTCGTCCACGGCAAGCAGACGGTTCTCCTCGTCCCAGATGAGTTTGCGCTCACCCGTGCCGGTCTCGTTATGTCCATCGTTCATCATACGTCCGGTGTTCACATATATAAGATTTCCGTTCTTATCATACAAATATACGTGATTATTTTCGATATTATTGTCTCCCGGAGTCTTTTCGGTACGATAATTTACATCTTTAACACTTGAGAGCTGGAATTTCTTTCCCTCTTCCGTACTGTAGGTGTATGACAGGTCATAACCGACATTGAGCGTGCCGCTGAACTGCACGTTGTCCTGGGTCAGATGCTGGCTCTTGGAAGTGATGCGGTGCATGTTGTCGTAGCCCATGGCGAGGGTGTAGGACGCGGACTTGCTGTCTGCTCCCGTGTATGTACCCGTAGCGGAAGCGAGGCGGTACAGACCGTCGTAGGTATAGGCGTGCGACATCTTGCCGCCGGCATTGCCGCTGGCAGGGAGAGATGCGTTGTTAGCCACCGAGAGGACATTGCTTACAGCGTCGAAGGTGTAGTCGTTGTCCATGATGGCCGTGTTGCCGCTGTTCACCGCAAGGTTGCTCAGGCGACGGCGGTTGTCGTAGGTGTAGAACGTCTCCGCGCCGTTGCAGTACTTCAGGTAGCTGCGCTGCTCGAACTTGTCGTAGCCCAGTTTGGTGATGTAGTCATATCCGTATGACTTCTCGCCGCGCACCTTCTCAAGCTGACCGCCGAGATTGTAAGAGTAAGTCACCTTCTCCTCGTCGGGATAGATCATCTCCAGGAGACGGTAGTGGCTGTCGTAAGTCCACTGGGTGACGTAGGTGGCAATCGCCTGGTTGGGCACAATAAGCGTGCGGCGTGTCTTTGTCACCTCGCCCATCTTGCCGTAGAAGTATTCGATGGCACCCGTTCCATCCTCGCGCATCATCAGTCGTCCGATGCGGTTGTGTGAGGCATTGCGTCCGCCGTAATAATACTTCACGTTGTTTTCCGGATGGTCGGGATAGCTGATACCTGTCAGACGGTGGTAGTCGTAGGTATAGGCAATCATCTTGCCTTCCTCCGCCATGTTAGCCGTCTGCTTGGTGAGCACGTTGCCGAGCGGGTCATAGGTGAACGATGTCTTTCCGCTTGCCGGGTGGTTGACCTCAGTGCGGCGGTCACCCATGTCATAGACGGATGTCGTTACGTTGCCCTCGGTGTCCGTCACCCTCACGAGACGCTGGATGCCGTCATATTCAAAGGTGGTGGTAATCTCACCGTCGGGGCCGCTCGGTTGGATTGTCTTGACAGTCTTACCACTACCATTGGTATGGGTAATCTGATGGTTTTGAAGAGCGTCCTCTACATCGGCCACAAGATTATTGCCAGCCAGCGAATAAGAAGTCTTGGTAATCGAACCGTCAGGCAGAGTGACTGACAACGCGCGGTCGAGCACGTCATAGACCGTCACGGTCGGTGTCACATTGTCAAACGCGGTGCTGAACGATGTCTTGCTGCCCATACCCTCGGTAGTGGGATAGTAAGCCTTAGCCACACGTCCGAAAGCGTCATAGACATTGCGTCCGCTGACAATCATCACGTTCTGGTCGGATGCGCCGGAACCCTTAGCAGCCGTAGTCACGACACCGTCCTTCTTCACCTGAACAGGTCGTCCGAAACCGTCAACGAACGTCACGGTCTCAAGGTCATCGTTCGGATGCTGGATGTCGTAGTGCTTGGTCACTGCGTATGCCGGGGCGGTGATACCCGTCTCGCTGAAACCTGCCTTCTGCCGGTATTCAAATGCGATGATGTAAGGAACACCTGTAGCCAGCTCATTAGGTCCGCGAACCTTGGTCACACGGCCGATATTGTCAAGCTCCGTCTCATAGTAGAAGTTGTTGAGGTCACGGCGTTCCAGTGC
The DNA here is from genome assembly GCA_020859755.1 of Bacteroidales bacterium. GTDB lineage: Bacteria > Bacteroidota > Bacteroidia > Bacteroidales > Muribaculaceae > JAJPXC01. The sequence continues at coordinate 28,324 of JAJBVP010000279.1, forward strand.
CATGCCGTAGCGGTAGTCGAAGTTGCCCGCCTCGCTGCGGTAGCCCCATGCGTCGTCGATGCGCTCGACATACATGTTCATCTCCGGCTCGTAGCGGTACTTGTACCACATACGCTGTCCCGTACCGTTGGCCGGAAGCGTCTTCTGTATGATGTTGCCGTAGCGGTCGTACTTGTAGTCGGTGACAGCCGTTCCGCTGCCGAGCTGCTGCGACACCTGCGTCAGATGGTTCGGGTACTTCGTGTCGTAGGTCGCGGACACGTTGTGATACATCGAGCCGTCACCGCCGACAACGGTCACGTTCGTGGGAAGTCCGAAGATGTGCCTGTCGGCATTGGAGGTGTACTGGATATTTGTCGCATAGTCATAGCTGCCCGAACCGCTGCTGCCGAGGCTGCCCTTGTCGCTGTAGCGGTAGGACTTCAGCTCTCCGTGGTAGCCGTTGAGGTAATATTCGTTCCATGCCTCGGAGATAACCATGCCCTGCGATGTGCCCTCGTACTGCTTGTTGGCGGTGTAGCGGAGGGGAACGAAAGCCGATGCACGGTCGCTGTAAATCACATCCTGCTTGGTGAAGGAGTAGCTGTCCGCATTGGCTGTTATGCTGTATGCGTCATACTCGTTGACGGTCTCGGTGAACTTGTTGCCCGCTGCGTCGGAAACGTATGAGGCCACGAGGTTGCCGGACTTGTAGTAGTTGTCAACGGCAAATTCTTGAACGGACTGGCGGTATATGCCGTCTCCGTTCTCGGTGTCGAGGCTCTTGGTGATGACCTTTCCGAAGCCGAGGAAGTCACGCTCGTGGCGGTCACGGAAGCCGTCGCTGTATTCAAATGCCGTTTTCATCAGCGGGCCGTCGTCATGGATGCCGTCATCGACGGTCAATGCCGACATCACCCACTTGCCGCCGGGATGCCCGTAGGTCGGGGTCGAGTGCGCGTAATCCAGCTCGAAGCGTCCGCCGATGGAGTTGGTGACGGACTTCAGCATGTTGGTGCGGCCGATGGCCGAACGCCTTACGGTAAGCTCGTTCTCGCTGTCAGAGGTCACGATGTCAAGATAGCCGTCACCGTCAACATCCTGCAAAGAGTAATTTGTACGGTTAATGCTGTGGCTCAACGAAACACCGGGATTTGTAGATATTTTTAATGGTGGACCAAAAGGAAGAGGTATCGGAATAGACACTGTAAATGCGACATTTCCGCCTTCGGATGTGGATGCAGACTTGCTTAATGCGTTCGCACCTTGCCATACAAACGGAGTGTCGAATCCTACGCCGGTATTCAAAGCGACCATGATGCCATTGCCTGATTTCCAGACCTTGTCGGGTAATCCGTCTGAATTGACATCAGTAAGATTGTATTGTTCCTCATTCGCGGAAGTTACTATATTGTATCCGCCGGCGAAGCTGCTTGAACCTTGGTTATATCCGCCACCGACATTTGCCGTATATGACTGGCTCTTGCCGCCCTGTATGCGGTCAATATCCCAGTCGATAGGCTCAGTGAATGAATATCCCAAATTTAGCCTAACCTTATTCCCTGATATAATTTTATCGGCAAGGCCATCGCCGTTCACATCAATAAAATTCTCAATATTCCAGTCTTCGTTTGATGGCGGGATGCTGAGAGAAGCGGAAATAGAACCCTTTGCCTTGTTGCTTGATTCCTGATTGGCGGAGGTGTTCTTCCCGTTGGCAATCTGTTTGATTGTCGCTACTGCAGAGAGAATCGGGTCGCTACCGAGTGCAAAGCCTTGTGCCTTACTGCCGCTGCTGATAGTTCCCATGCCTTCCAGCACCTCTCCGCTGATACCACCGAGAGTATTTGTATATTGGATTTTTCCACCGGCGACAATATCAGGATAGCCATCACCGTTCAGGTCTATCATCATGGATTTGGTCTTACTGTCACCATTAGCGTCATTGTATGTGAATATGGCACCACCCTGAACAACATTATTGTGGCTTACCATTTCCTGCGAAATTGCCGCAGCACCGGTGCCCTGCAGATGCTCGCCCGTCAATCCTGCCACGTTTCCGATATTCTCAAACGGATTGGTAAGCACGACATCCTGTTCCGTCAAGCGTGCAGCACCCATGTGGGTCGCAGTAACATATATTTCCTCGCGCTGCCCACTCCAACGGTCAAACTTATTCAAGTCTGTGCTTAATGGCGTGAATGCCATTGTCAATGGGTCAGGCTGCTCATTTTCATCTTGAGGCAAAACGAGCAAAGACTCATTGATCGGCTGTGAATAACGGTTTTCTGATGCGTTATAGACGAAGCCTCCCCAGCCACGGTATAACTGTCCGAATCCAGCCTGATTATTAACCGCATAAAGGTTCGCACCGGCAGACTGGTATGTCAGAGCCGTTGGAGAACTTACCTGAACCGATACATCGGAAATGGAATTGCCCACATAGCTGTCGGCCGAGAATAATTCAAACCATATCTTATCCGTACCAATGTCAGATTTCAAAATGGCAATGGAATCATTAGCCACAGCACCGGCAGTCACAGCAAATTTCTTCTTTCCGAGCAGTCTGTCCACAGTCTTTACCGTGAGTGTCAGCTCTCCGTTATAGAGCATATTTGAGAATGTGACAACCGGCTTTACATATATGACGGTATCAGCCGTGCTTGAAACAAACGACGGAGCGTCTTTCAGATGATTTGCATATATGGTATAGTCCGGGGAAACCTGTCTGTTCTGCCGAGTTCCCAAAGAATCTGTAAAAGACAGTATCGGAGACCATTTTACCGCATCCCATCGTACATTGGATTGGGCACTTACCATAAAGCGGAAGTTGGTAAGTCCATCGCTGTTGTCGAGCGTGACAGGTAGTTCTCCGTCGTGAATTTCATCCCATGCGAATGTCTTTACAAACACTGTTTTTTCCACATAAGCAGGATTATCGTTGCCATTGCCATCTTTCTTGTCATTGAATCCGATAATGCTTAATGTGATGTCATCCGTTGTCTGGGGCTTGTTGAAAGTTCCGGTAATTTCTACTGTCTCGTTTCCACCGTCTATGCTTAATGATGTGGGAGCAAAGTACAATGCGCCTTCCTCTGGCTTATATACAGTTGTGGAATAGCCATTTGGCATAAATTCTTCCGTACCTGAATATGTAATGACCGGATGCCATGCTACCTCATCAAATGCACCGTTACTCATTTCCTCGGTACCGGATTGTACACGGAAGTAGATACGGTCGCCCTTGTTTATAGGCACAGCCTGTGCCGTAGCATTATGCGCAGTGGCATCACCTTTGGAAATCGACTGACTCCACAGTTCGGAATCACCCTTCTGGATGGCTACCCGTACACCGTCGGCCTTGCCATACGCATCTGTATCATAATCACCGGACGGAGCAATCAGAGAAACCGTACCGGATATGCTTACAATACCGTTCCTTGGTGCGACCCATACACGGACGGCATCTTCCATCGGAGACAATCGGATAATCTCTGCCTGTTCTTCCGGATCAACCGCCCCGACGGAAACATCAATCTTGGTGGGGTCGTAAATAATCGGACTCGGCGTATCGGCACTGCTGAGAGTGAATGTCGGAACAGCATTGCCCTGTGCGTCAAATTCTATATGATTGAAATACACTTTGCCGTTTGATACAAGGTCTATCAGACCGTCACCGTTTATATCAGAGAAATAAACAGTCGTTTTTGTAGTGGTTTTAGAAGCATCTGTACCAATGGTGGCTACAGCAGGGCCCCATCCGGCTTTTACGTCGGCACCGCCGGAGTAAGTATTACTGCTGGAAGATGAAAAGCCGGATATTCCGATTACCTTTATCGGCTCTCCGTATTCAACAGTATTATTGCTGTTTCTAATTTGCGGACGGTAATAGACTGAACCCCCATCTTTATATACCTTATCGGGCAAGCCGTCACCGTTCAAATCCACAAAGGTGGAAAGACCCTTTGAATTGTCATTGGAATAGCTGAAACTACCACCGATAGTGGAAGATGTGGACGAACTGCCGTCATAAATACCAACACCGGCATAGAAAGAGCCTCCGATAGAAGAACTTGTCGTGCCGCCGAGTGCGGTAGGCTTGTCGCTGAACATATCAATTCCCTGCAAAGGATTGATAAACCCTGCATCCAGTCCGTCATTGTGCGTGTTCCATGTTTCCTCGCCATCCTTGAACGGCACATATCCGCTTGCCGCCTGCACGTCATCGTAATAGTCGAACTTCTGGAACGCGAACTCCTGTCCCTGGTCGTCAAACTGGCGGACGCCCTCAAGCAAGTCCTTGTGGAACGCGCCATCGACGTATGAGAACGTATAGCTGCGCAGTTCCTCGCCCATGAAGCTGACGGAAACCTTCTCAAGCAGCCTGTTTGAAGAAGTCAGATAACCGTAACGTGCGTTGTTGGCCTTCTGCCGTTTGGTCTTGTTGCCGGTCAGCGTCACCACGGTATGAGGTTCGGTACTCTCGGCGTTGCCCGCACTGACCTTGGAGAGATAGACGGCCTTTGCCACCAGTCCTCCACGCACAGGCTCGTCAGCCGCCGTGTACTCGTATTCTATCCAGTCGCCGTGGGTCTCGACAACTTTCTTGAGCTTCCATTCGGAAATCACCTCGCGCGTGTTGCCGGAAAGGTCGGTGATCGTGCCCTTGAGCACGGCACCCTCGCCGCCGTAGGTATATACCACGCCCTGCTTGTCGGTCACTTCCCAGTAATAGTTCGCCGGGCTGTCGCCCTTGCGGATGATGCGGGAGAAGTCGCCGCCCTGACGGGTGTAGAACTGGCGGTCGGCCTTGCGTGCAATCTTGTCGCCACGGTGTGCGACGCTCATCGCGCCGTTGTCATCCATAGTGGAGAGCATGGAGCCGGAGAGCGAGTATGTCTCGGTCTCGTTTGCCAGGTCATAACGCGGAACACCCCAGCGGGTATCGAGCGTGATGGAGGGAACTGAAAGATCCCAGCCCTGTCCGAGCCATCCGTTGCCGCCGTCGCTGTTGTAGCTTATGGCGAGCGACGGAGCCATGCCGTTGCGTGCCGGAGGCATCTCGAAGGCATACTGCATGTTCGCCGAACCGCGGTTGTTCGCCGTCGGCGGTGCGATGATGTTGAGTTTCGCCGTCGGGTCTGCCGCCTTGATGTCGTTCATCATGGTCGGCGCGAAGCCGTCGGTCTCAGGAGATTCGGGTGCCTGTATGACACCGTTGATCATGTCGGTGAAGTGGGTGGTCCTGGACTCCACGTATGCCAGTTCCTTGTTTACCCTCACACGGTCGAGAGCCACCCAGTGGCCCTTCTCGGTATCGTAATAGAACGTGCGGATGTCATCTTCCGTGTAACCGCTCGGAATCCTCGTGCGGTCATACTTCAGTCGCACGGTGGCACCCTCTTCCGTGAAGTGCGTGCCGTGAGGGAGGAAGCGGTAGCCGTCGCTCTCGCCCGTGACATTGCACATGGCGAAGTCAAGTTCCGGCAACGCCGCACTGTCCACCGCGCAGATGGAGAGGCTTACCGGGCGCAGCAGCCGTCCCTTTGCCACGGCAAGAGTGCCGCCGGCCACGGAGATGCTGTCCGACTGTGCCGTGGTGAAATATTTGCGGACGGAGCCGTCGGCGGAAACTTTGCTGCCTTTTGGCTTGGCCTGTTCCGGCTTATTGTCTGGAACAGCCTCTTCCGCCTTTGTATTGTTGGATGCAAACTCTTCCTTCTGTTGCGGAGAAGGATTGCCGCTTTCTGTAGCCGCCAATCCGGGCGATGCGCCGGAAGCGTCTGCCACTATGCTGGTGCCGCTGTCCTCCTGCCGGGGCATGGCGTCTGCAGTCGAACCGGGATACAGGAATATCCCCGCCAGACCTGCCGCCGACAATATGACGGAAGCAACGGCTATGATATATGACCGTTTCATAATGTATTAGTTGTATTTGATAATGTGGTTTTTGTTATTTTGCCAGAATCTTCCGGGTGTGTTCGCCATCGTCGGTGATAGCCTTGACGATATACACGCCTGTAGCCGGAACACGGAAACGCGATGTCTTCACGACATCCCCCTCCATCTGTCCTTCATATACGAGTTTGCCCGTGGTGTCAAATACCATGAGGGTAGCAGGCCCTGACTTGCCTCGGTCGAGTACGGCATTGAAGATGCCGGTCGTGCCGTCTTCCCCGTGTACCGTGAGCTGGCTGTTCCTTTCGGACTGACCGGCATCCTGGGTATCATGTTCAGCTTCGCCTATGACAACATCCGGTTTCGGTTCGATGCCATTGGGTGCTGACGGGTCACATTCGTTGCCGATATGTACCGTATATGCCACCGTACTGGTCTTCGGGGTCTCTATCTGTACGTTGCCGTTTATCTCAAAGTCCTCCACCGGTTTGCCGTCGATGGTGAGATCGGTGATATGCGTCTCACCGCGTCCGTACTTGATGCAGACCCTCCAGAGGCGCAGCGTCCACGCGCTCTTCTTGAGGACCTCCACTCCGTTATGGTACCAGCGTACATAGATGCCGCTGATTTTCAGTCCGAGGGTGTCGCCCGGCTTGATGTTCACACCCTGCGTCAGGCTCGTGTATCCGTCGATGATGAAATACGCCTTGTCGCCGCGCACATCGTAGCCCCACTGCGTGATGTCCTCAACCACGGACGGCTCCGCCCCGATGCGGTACCATGAGCCTGTCTCGGTCACGGTCCATTCAATCTCACCGCCTGTGAACCGACGGTCGGTGTGCGAATAGGTGGAGTACAGCAGATTGCCCTTGCCGTGGATGTCATTGCCGCCGCCCTGTGTGACCGTCAGCGTGTAGGTTCCGGTCGCCAGGTTGTCAATCCTGTGCGTGTCGCCCATGAAGCTGCCGCTTGCCACAACATCATCCTTGTTCATGCCTGCAACGGTATCGACCGTAAGGACATACTTGTATATCGGAGTGCCGATGTTTATCCCTATGTCAAGAGAGCCGTCCTTCTGCGGAACACCGTCAAGGCAGGTCGTGGGATGCGCCTCCACATCGGCGGATATGCCGTCGAAATAGGCGAAGGTGAACACGTCCGAACCGCTGCCGTCGGCATCCCACAGGATGTTGTGGAACATCGTCTTGCCTCTGGTGATGTCAGGTGTGGAGCATTTCACCATCGTGGTCGTGCCCGTGTCGAAATGCCCTTCCCCTGAAGGGTCTATGAGCATGACGGTACGCTGACGACTGTAATGGTAGAACTCCTTTTCTGGGGTGAGGTTATGGGCCAGTTCGGCGAAGTAGCCGGTCTCGGCAATACCGTTGGTGCGGACGGAAGCCAAAACCAGCGGAGTCTCGGATGCTTCCGCGTTGATGACACCGTGCAAAGCGGAAGATTTCGCCTCGTCGGGAATCACGACGGTGTAAGCCTCCTTACCCTCGCCGTCGATACGCAGAGAGACCACACCGTCGGAGAGCGTCACGGAAATGTCGCCGCTGCTGGCATCCGTACCCACGGAAGCTGCGGACACCTGCCCGCCGGTAATAGTCCTGACTGTGCCGTCATTGCCGAAGCGGAAGCCGTATGAACATCCCTCGTCACCGGAACCGCTGAAACCGACATCGAATGTCGGGTGTGCGGACGGGCAGGAGAACTCGATGAATCCGTTGTTGTCAACCATATTGGGTGTCACAGCCTTGCCTGCCGTTCCCGCCTCCTGACTTATCATGTCGAGGAAGCCCTTGGAAGTGACCGTCATGCCGTTCCCCGTCCAGCGCACTGTGGCGGTGTCACCCGTGACAGGCATGTTCGTCTTCACGAGCCATGTGCGGTTCATGATATGCCACAGCGTGTCGTTGGGAGAGGTGTATGTCTCCAGCGAGCCTCCGTCATCGCCCCAGAACAGGAAACCCTTGTCCGGCATGCTGTTCCCGTACTCGCGTCCCATGACCAGCAGGTGCGTCTCTGACGGAAGTCCGTAGGCGTTCGCATTGTGATAGCTGTCGTTTTCCGGGAGGGATGCATACAACGGTCCTTCCTCGTAGGAGGTCGTCGATACCGGCTGGCGGAAATCCCATGTGCTGTTGCGTGCCACGGATGTCACCCTGTTGTGGTAGGCACCGGCTTCATCCCTGTCCCAAGCGAGGTTCCCGTCTCCGTCAAGATAGGAGTCGTTGAGCGTGACGCCGTACTTCATGGCGAGATAGCTTTCCGCCCTGCGCCTCTCACCGGGAGTGAGCAGACGGTTGTAGATGAGCAATTCTGGCGTATAGCCCTCGAAAACGTTGTTGCCGAAGGCGGATGTGTCGAACGGGCCGTTGAAATGCTCGTTGGTAGCACTGTATGTCCCGCCGATGGTCAGCGTTCCGTTCGGGCCGCCCCATATCGAGGTGTTGGGTGCCGCCGCACGGTAATAGGTCAGTACCTTGGTGGCGTGCTCCTTGAAAATGTCCAGCGTCATGGAATCCTTGCCCGTATGCCGCAGATCCTCACCATAGGTATCTCCATAGTCAAGCGGCGCAACCGAGCCGGGACGCACAATCTTGTCGTTGGTGACAAGGCTGCCGCCGCCGTCGCCGCTTGCGACACCGTAGATAACCGATTCGTCTGTGAAAAAATAAGGGGCAAACACACCGATGATGGTGGCTTGCGTGAGGTTTGAGCGGATAAGGTCGCCCCACTTCGGGGAGTCGCCTTTGGAGAAATCAATCGCCGGATTGAAGTTGAGAAACTTGAGCAGGCTCTTGTCCTGCGTGAAAGTGTAAGTCCCGGCGGTGCGGTTGTACGCATACAGTGATAATGAATCACCCGCAAAGTCGAACCAAAAGTAGCGACCTTGCAAATTGCTGCTGACCGGTGCGGTCCTGAACCAGACATCCACGCCATCGTCGAATCCACCGGGGGAACGAGCGGGAAGCATGAGTGCTGATAACCCAAACAGGCCAGAAAAGAGGAGAGTCTTTTTCATAAGCGCAATGTGTTGAATTGTTGAACATTATATTATTTGGTCGGATGTCGGTTATCAACATGAGGTCACGCTTGGGTTGTGGCAGTACGAGACGCCTTGTGCAAGACACCTCGCTAACCCCGTATGTTATATATATAGGAACTGCACCGTATGAGAACGGAATCACATCAATCTGTGCTGTAAGTTGGCTTTTCTCCTTTGGATGTCCCTTTGGATGGAACTTTGTGAACACTCCGCCTTTCTCTGCAAATGCGGTATGACACTTTGTCTATGGCAGTCCCCTATGATGATTTACTTTTTCACATTGAGGTGTCCTAAAATTTCTTGACTCGGAGGACGTTAATAAATGTTGATAT
>JAJBVP010000066.1:0-34927 GCA_020859755.1 Bacteroidales bacterium
CCCCAAAGACCACCCCAGTTCGACATATTCCAATTTTTGTCATGTAGTTAAAAAAATTTTACACAATGATCTTGGCGACGGTATTGAGCCTCCTGGGCTTCAACGCCGCCGCATTCCAAATCACCGTCGAGGTCAACGACCCCTCGCAGGTGACCGTACAGTCGTGGTACTATTACTCAATCGACAAAACCACCTACTCCGAAACCCGCGACGTCGACTTTGGCGACGGTAACTCCGCTTTGGTCGAGTTTGACGACCAGTGCACCCTGCGTTACATCTACGTCACTCCCGACGCCGAGGCCGGAATCGTCACCAAGTCCTACAAAATCTACAACGAGGAGGGCGAAGTGATCCAAGAAATGACCTACACCGGCACCTCGCTCACCACCAGCCGCAAGACAATATCCATCCCCTTGACCGCCGACTGGGGGCGACTCGTGATCGAAACCGGAACCATCTCGGCCGACAAATCGGTGACTGTCACCCTCAACGGCGACCCCTCCAAGGTGAAATTCTCGATGTACGCCACCCCTGTCACCCTCACCGAGGGCCAACAAACCATCAACTACGCCGACAACCAAGTACCCATCTACATCCAGCCCAACGGAGTGTCGCTCCTCTACAAGGTCACCCTCAACGGCACCGAGGTTGACGCCGCTATCGACTGGGAGGGCCTCTACCAGTACACCATTTACCAAAACGACGGCGACCAAATCGTCATCGACACCGAATTCCCCGAAATCTACTACAACGTGTCGATCTCGGTAAACGATGGCTCGGAGGGCGTTATCCAAAGCGTGCGCCTCGACGGCACATCAATCACCGACTGGACCGCTTTCCAGGCTAAAATCGCCTCCAAGCTCGTCATGGGTCTCGACATGTACAACTATTCCATCAACTCGATGACCGTCAACGGCGAGGCTGTTGAGCTGTGGGACGGCTCCTACTCCAAGCTCGTGATGAGTGACCTCGCGATCGCTATCGACGCCACCCCCATCGTGCGCACCGACCGCGTGATCACCTACACCACCAACTGGAGCAAGGTCAACAACTACTATGACTACTACGGCTACGAGATGACCAACGACTCGGGCAACTTGATTGAACTCGCCTCGGGCTACGGCGAGATGTGGGTATGCTCCGACGACAACCCATTCTCTTTCCGTTGCTTCGCCGAGGAGGAAGGCACCCTGTGGGTTTACCTCAACAACCAGATGCTCGAAAGCGAGTGGGGAGTATATGAGTTTAACTTGAAGGACGGCGACGTGTTCAAGGTGTTCCTCCAGAGCGAGGTGCCCTCGTATAGCGTCACTTTCGTGCTCGACGGCTTCTCGGCCGACTACCAGCCCGTGGTGACCACCGACCGCATCACCGTGCTCCCCAACCTCGACCCCATCACCGTGCTCACAGGTACCGAGGTGAAAATCGCCCCCCAGGAGGGCATGCACATCTACGCCGTTGACGTCGACGACGTGCCCGTAACCGCCGCCGAGGACGGATCCTACACCGTCACCATCACCGCCAACTCGGTGATCAACATCTCGGGCAAGGAGAGCGGCATCACCTCCATTGAGGCCGCTGCCGAGGGCACCCACGCCATCTACAACCTCCAAGGCCAGCGCCTTACCACCCCCATCGAGAGCCTCCCCGCCGGCCTCTACATCATCGACGGAAACAAAGTCTACGTGAAGTAACTAACAAGGAGCGCGGGCACCCTCGCCCGCGCACAATAAAAAAACCACGTCGATCCATCGGCGTGGTTTTTTATTCGTCATTGTGCGCGGGCGAGGGCGCCCACGCTCATTGTTTGCTATTGCTTGCCCGAGGTGGCGACGCTTGGGTTAATCTTGGCCACCAGGCCTTGGAGCACCTTGCCCGGGCCGAGCTCGATGAACTCGTCGGCTCCGTCGGCTATCATCTCCTTCACGCTTTGGGTCCAGCGCACAGGGGCCGTCAACTGGGCTACCAGGTTGGCCTTGATCTCAGCGGGATCGGTGTGGGGCTTGCCGTCAACGTTCTGGTATACGGGGCACTTGGGAGCGTGAATCTCGGTGGCCTCAATAGCCTCGGCGAGCTCGGCGCGTGCCGGCTCCATCAGCGGCGAGTGGAAAGCGCCGCCCACTTTCAGCTTCAGCGCGCGCTTGGCGCCTGCCTCTTTCAGCAACTCGCAAGCGCGGTCGATAGCCTCAACTTCGCCCGAGATCACGATCTGACCGGGGCAGTTGTAATTGGCGCACACTACCACGCCGTCAACTCCATTGCATATCTCCTCAACCTTCTCGTCGGGCAGGGCGATCACGGCCGCCATGGTCGACGGCTTCAACTCGCAAGCCTTCTGCATAGCCTGCGCGCGGGCCGATACCAAGCGCACGCCGTCGTCAAACGACAGCGCGCCGGCTGCTACCAGTGCCGAAAACTCGCCCAGCGAGTGGCCGGCGGTCATGTCGGGCTGGAACTCATCGCCAAGGGTCTTGGCCAATATCACAGAGTGGAGGAAGATGGCGGGCTGGGTGACGCGCGTCTGACGCAGGTCCTCGTCGGTGCCGTTGAACATCAGGTCGGTGATGCGGAAGCCAAGGATATCGTTGGCTCGTTCAAACATCTCGCGTGCCTCGGCGTTGTTGTCGTATAGGTCCTTGCCCATACCCACAAACTGCGCACCCTGGCCGGGAAAAACATAAGCTTTCATGTGATTCTAATTTTTATGCCCCTCGCGGGGATAGTTTATTATCCTTTCAGGCCGGCAAAGTTACGCATTTTTCGTGACATACGGAAATCAGCAGGCCTTGAACGACATGTCAAGTCCCTTCACCGAGTGGGTTAGAGCCCCAACCGAGATGAAATCCACGCCCGTTTCTCCGTAGCTGCGAAGGGTGTCGAGGGTAATGCCACCCGACGACTCTATCTCGGGCCGCGTGTAGCCATGGGCATCGCCCTCGGGTCGCCAGTCGTGAATTAGTTTCACTGCCTCGCGAGTGCGCTCGGGGGTGAAGTTGTCGAGCATGATGCGGTCAACGCCACATGCGAGGGCTTGGCGTATCTCGTCCTCGTTGCGGGTCTCAACCTCGATTTTAAGATCCTTGCCGTTGTCCTTGCACCACTTCTTGGCCGCGGCCACGGCTTGGGGAATCCCGCCAGCGAAGTCGACATGGTTGTCCTTGATCAGGATCATGTCGAAAAGACCGATGCGGTGGTTGCAACCGCCACCTATTTTTACAGCCTCTTTTTCGAGCATGCGCATGCCGGGAGTGGTTTTGCGGGTGTCGAGCACTTTGGTGTGCAACCCCTGCAGACGGCTCTGATAGCGGTCGGTCATGGTGGCCACGCCGCTCATGCGTTGCATGATATTGAGCATGGTGCGCTCTGCCAGCAACAGCGAGCGCACGGGACCTTCCACCTTGAAAGCCACATCGCCGGGCTTCACGTGGGCTCCGTCCTCGATGTAGACGGTCATCTTTAACGTTGGATCAAACTTCTGGAACACCTTGCGGGCCACGTCGACACCCGCCAGGATCCCCTCCTCCTTCACGATAAGGCGTTGGGCGCCCATAGCGTCAGCGGGGATGGTGGAAAGCGTGGTGGCGTCACCGTCGCCCACGTCCTCGGCGATAGCAAGGTCGAGGAGCTCGTCAATCAATTGGTCTCGGGATTTCATAAATATATAGTTTTCAGTTTTCAGTTTTCAGTTTTCAGTTTTCGGTTTTCGGTTTCGCGAAGTTACAGAAAAATCGGGGCATGCGCAACACAGTCAGCCGGTACGCTTTCCGCGTGGCATTAGTGGCGCTCTTATACAAAATTACCAGGGGCGAACCTCCGTGGAGATTCGCCCCTGGCGCATTATTAATGATTGTTAGTAAGGGGGCTTAGAGTACTACCTTCGTGCGGTTGACGATATAGAAGCCGCGGGGAAGGTCGATATAGTTGGTGCCAGCGGCAACGTTGATGGCGCGGGTGCGACCCGAAGCCGAGGTGATGTTGACGGTCATGGCATCGGGAGCCCATATGATGAGCTGGCCGTTGCGAGCCTGGATCTGGAGGCCTGCGGTGGGCGAGAGCGATTCAACGCCGCTAAACTGGTAGCCGGTCGAATTGTATACACCGTAGTTGATGGCGCCGAAGTCGGCCGTCTGGTTGTCGCCGCCGCCGTTACCGTTGTTGAAGATCACCTGCGGGTTAACCAGGGTGCGACCGGGGTTGAACTCGATGTACCACCACGACTTCGTCGAGTCGTAGGTCATAGCCGAGCCAGGCCATGCGCCGAGGATTGTGGTGCTCTGATCATCCCATACGTAGCAGTGTACCGTGGTGTTGCCCCAAGGCGAATCCTCGAAGAAGAATACCCAAGTGTCGGAGGTCGACGGGGTGTCGCCAACGATAGAGCCGGAGCAGTCGTAGGTGGCCATGTTCACGTAGGTGAGGTCGGCGGTTTGGCTTTGTCCGTTGTTGGAGAAGATGATCTGGGTAGGAGCGGTCTTGCCCGAGGGGAGGGTCCACTTCCATAGGTCGCCCTCCTTGGTCATGGCGTCGCCGGGCCACGTGCCGTTGGAGCAGCAGTTCTCGCCGTTGTTCCAAGCCCAGACGGTGGGTGTCGACCAGCCAGAGGTGTTCTTGAGGTATACGTAGTACTCCTCAACCACGGGCTCGTCAACCTTGGTGTAGATATAGGAAGTGCGGGTCTCGCCTACCGAGTTGGAAGCGTAGCAGCTTACCGTGGTGGTCTCGGAGATGGTGAACGGACCAGTGTACTTGGTGCTGGAAGCCGAGGCGGCTGTGCCGTTGGTGGTGTAATAAACGGCGTCGGCACCCGAAACACTGATGGTGATCTGGATAGGATCATAGAACTTGGTGCCACCGGCGGGGGATACCGAGATCACGGGAGCCTTGGGACCCGGGTCAACCTCGGTAGCGGTCGAGCCGCCGTCGTACTCATAGTAAACGTCGCTGGTGATGCCGGTGATGTCGCCAGTCTGGTTGCCGCTGCCGCTCGAGCCGTTGTTGAAGATGATGCTCAGGCTCTCCTGAACGTCGGGGAACGACTGGTAGTAATAGGTGGTACCGTTAACGTCGGTCGTGGTGGACATCTTCGAGCCGGGCCAAGCGCCGTTGAGCGGGGTGCTGCCTTCCCAAGCGTAGAGGTAGGGGGCGGTGCTGGCCTTGCAGTAAACGGTGATCACGGCGTTGGGATCGACCTTCTTGTAGGTCTCGGTGCCGGTGTAGGTGGAAGTGCCGTCGGTGGCGCTCCAGCTTACCGATACTTGGTCGCCGTAGTTCATATCCGAGCCGATGGTGAAGGTCTTGGAGGAGCCAGCGGTGAGGTTGACCTGCGAGCCGTTGCCTACCTTGTACCAGCCGCTGGTTGCGGCGTCGTTGAGTGATACGGTGACGGTAAGGGTCTCGGTCTTGAACGACGAGCCGGAGGGCGAGAACGATACCTTGGCCTGGCCAACAGCGTCGTCGGCGGTGTAGTATTGGGTGGTGCCGGGATCGTCAACCGTTACCGAGCCGCCGTGGGCGACGGCCGAGGTGCCGTAGATGAACTTGCCGTCGGTGCCTACCTTGCCGCCCGTCCAGCCCTTAACGAGCACGCGGAGCTGCCCCTTGTTGGTGGGAGCCGACACGGTGATGGAGCCGCCAGCCGAGCAAGTGTAGCTCTGACCGGTAACGAGGTCAACGTAGGTGCCTGCGGGGCAGTTGCTGAAGGTGGCGCCACCATTGATGGCGACCAGAGCGTAGGAGTCGACGCCGCCCTTGTTGTAGGCGCGCTTGAATGCCCAGCCGCCCGAGGCCGAGCAGCCGTCGAAAGTGTACTGGCCCTTGCGCAGTGCGGGCACAGCCGCGCGGATCTTGTTCAAGCGGATGATGTGCTGAGCGAGGTCGGCGTTAAGGGTGGTGGCCACTTGGCCCGATGCGGTGTACTCGCCGAAGTCGCTGGCCGTAACCGAGCCCTCGAGATAGTTGCCGAAGTAGGCGCGACCCGAGTTCTTCACGGGGTCGGAAGTGCCACCGGCGTCTACCTTGCAACCGGCCTTGAATTCCACCTCCGAGCCGTAGTACAAGCAGGGGATGCCGCGGAAGGTGAACATCAGCGACAGGTTCTCGGCCCATTGCGAGGTGCCGCCGTTGAAGCGAGTGCCGTCGTTGGGGCCCGGGCAGTAGTCGTGAGAGTCGACGTACACCACGTTGTAGGAGGCGTCGTTGTAGTATTTGTCGCCGCTTTGTGCGATCGAAACCGCCGAGGAGGCGTTGTTGAAGCAGTAGTGCATCGGGAAGTCGATCACGTTGAAGCCGCTGGCTTCCGAGTAATCGGGCTCGTGCCATGCGCCGTTTTGCATCAGCACGTTGTTGGAGGAATATGCCGTGGAAGGCTCTGCGTCGCACAGAGCCATGTTGCCGTAGCGACCCGAGTCGTCACCCTCGCGGATGTAGATGTTGTCCCAGTAGGTGGCGTCCCAATCCCAAGCCGAGGTGATGTTGGTGGGCGATTTCCAAGTGTAGAAGAAGGAGGAGAGATTGTTCTGGTCGCGGTATACCACCGAGCCCTGGAAGCGCTGGCAGCACTCGCCGAACATGATGAACGCCTTGCCATCGGTGCGCTTCGAGGCGTACTGGTTGAACAGCGCGGTGAACTGGGGAATGAAAGCCGAGTTGAACGTGGCGCGGGCGATGTGGCCCGTGGTGTCGATACGGAAGCCGTCA
Organism: Bacteroidales bacterium; assembly: GCA_020859755.1. Classification (GTDB taxonomy): domain Bacteria; phylum Bacteroidota; class Bacteroidia; order Bacteroidales; family Muribaculaceae; genus JAJPXC01. The sequence goes on from JAJBVP010000066.1 coordinate 6,697, forward strand.
ACACCCATCTCGATAAATTTGCCGTAGCACTCTACCAGGTAGTTGGACACGGCCGGGTTCTCGGTGTTGAGGTCGACGCAGTCGCCGGCGATCTGGCCCCACCAGCGGGTGGGCTCGTCCCAGTTCCAGCCGGTGCCCACGTGGTGCCAATAGTTGTGGTTGTCCTTGTTGGTGCCGTCCGAGTTCTTCAAGTAGGGGAAGCGGGCGTTGTATTGCGCCGTGCCGCCAAGATCGTTATAATTGGAGGGAAGCTTGTCGTAGTTAGGGATGATGGCTGCCGACACGTTAGCCTGGTCCTTGATGTTCTGGGAGCGGGTGAACAGCTCGCAGAGGCCTTTCTCGCCGAAGTTGGAGGTGTGGTTGAGCACGATGTCAAGCACGATCTTCATGCCCTTGGCGTGGGCGGCGTCGATCAGGTCCTGGAATTTCACGTCCTTAGCCGAGCCCCAGGATGTGCGGCTCTCGTAGCGCAGGTCGACCGTCGAGAAGTCCATCGAGTGGTAGCCGTGGAAGTCGGTTCCCGAGCAGTTCTGAGTGATAGGGGTGATCCAGATGGCGGTGAAGCCCAGGGCCTTGATGTAGTCGAGCTTCTCGATCAAGCCGGCGAAGTCGCCACGCCAGTCGGGGTCGTTGTTGGCGATTTGTGTGGCTTGCTGGTCCCAGCCGCACACGTTGTTCATAGGGTCGCCGTCGTAGAAGCGCGTTGTGATGGCGAAGTAAATGGTCTCGTCGCGGAAGTCATCGCGGCTACCCACAAAAGTAGCTGCTTGAGCCTGCACTGTGGCTAAGGTCATGACTCCGCCAAGCAATAAAGTAGATAATTTTCTCATCTTCACTTGGATGTTTGGAAATAATTGAAATGTAAGTATTTAAGGTTGAAAAAACAGTTACTATATCCAACTTGATTCAAGGCTATGCCATTCCCGAAAAGAGGTAGTTGCCACTCCTGATTCAAGGTTAATTCGTCTAAATATCACAAATCGTGGCAAAATTAGCCATTTATCCCCACATCAGCAACACGCCTTCCCCAACCACCACGCCCAATTAATAATTATTAACTTATGCTCTGGCTAAAGGATGAAAGGAATAAAGGAGCAAAGGGGAAGGCGAGGCTGGCGATCAACCTTGCGGGGCGGGGGCGCCCACGCTCCTTGTTTGCTGAGGGGAGCCGCGAGCGGGATACTTGAATAGAGGAGGGGCTGCGCCGGTGGTGGCGCAGCCCCTCGGTGGGGTATGGGGGATAAGGTTTATTCGATCACGAGGGTGCCGGTCTTGGAGGAGCTGGAGGAGGCCACGCTACCCACGATGGCGTGCGAAAGAGCATCTTCCTCGGACACTGCCTTGCCGCTAACGGTGAATGTGCCAGTGAAGGAGCAGTTGCGGAAGGTGGTCACTTTGTCGTCGGCGTTCACCCAGCGTCCGGCAATACCGCCGTAGTAATTCTTGGCAAGATAATAGGGGCTGTAGTAGATAATGTCAGCCGAACAATGACAGTTTTCTATGGTTGAGCCGTGGTATACTTGACCAAAAATACCTCCACACGTGTTATTAGATCCTGCGGCATTATTGGTACACCTGGTGTAGTAAATTTGAATGTTGGAGGAGATGTCATGTACGTAACCATTATACCAAACTTGGCCTGTCAGCGCTGCGGCATAATTAGGACTCTTGATATAACTTCCTTCGTCAACGTCGAACACGATGTTGTTCCATTCGGTTTCGATGGTGGCACCACCAATGCCATAGGCGGGACCATATTCTGTGGCTTCCACCTTTACAAGACCCGTAATCTTTACGTTCTGTACCAAGTGGCCCGTGGTGGAAACCTTGGTGCTACCCGTCTGCTTGGAGTCGTATCCTATCAAAATGCCCACATCATTTTTGCCAATTACATTAGCGTTATGGATGGTGAAGTTTTCGATAGTGCCGGGTCCCGACATGTAGCCGAAGAGAGCCATATATTGGCCTTTGTTGGAGGTGTAGTCATTGGCATCAGCGGGGATGTAGAGGTTGCTGATGGTGTGGCCGTTGCCGTTGAAGTCGCCCCAGAATGCAGCATTGTAGCCGTTGACGTTAGCCGAGTAAATACCAACGGGTGTCCAAGGTCGATTGGCGAGATCGATGTCCACGAGCAGCACGTATTTCTCATATACGCCAGCGTTTTGGGTTGTGCTGGAGCCGGTGTACAGCGGGTTGCCGTAGGTGTTTACCTGGTCGGCCATGCCCTTGAATTGTGCGGCCGAGGTGATCAGGTACTCGCCGTCGACGTAGAGGGGAGCATCGGAGTCGCCTTTCCAGGAGGTGGTGTCAACCTCGTAGTACACGCCCTTGTAGAGGGTGTATTGCTTGCCATCAATAATGTAGTAGCTCGAGTCGGTCTCGTACTCGGGGTTGATGGTGATAGTGAAATCAACTTGCGAGGTGAGGAGGGCGCCAAAGATGTTGGTGCGGTAGTTGCGCTGCACGGGGGCGTTGGGGACGCTCACTTCGTGGAATCGCGTGCCGTTGTCGTAGAAGGCGAGATCGACGTCGGTGGTCATCTTGTCGGGCGACATCAGCACGTAGGCCATGGCCAGGTACTCGTAATCGCCCTTGTTGCCCACGGGGAATTTCTCATAAGCGTCGTCGGTGGTCTCCTTGTCCTGGTTGGGGCGCGGGGTGACGTCGAAGCTAATGGGCTCAGCCGTGCCAATAACCTCGCCATCTTGCAGGCTGAACTGGGTGAACGCGGCGCTCACCTCCATCGAGGCCGAAAGCTGCTTGTCCTTCAAGCCGGCATACTCCATGTCGTTGGTGCCCACGTTGATCTGGGCAAAGGGGCGACGCAGCTCGGCGGTGACGGTGGCGGCGCCCTTGACCTCAACCTCCTTGAAGCAGAAGAAGGCGTCGGCGTCCTCCACGTTCAGATCCTTGATCTTGTCGTAGTTGACGGTGACGGTGGATTTCTCGGTGTCGAGGGTGAAGTAGTCGTTGGTCTCGGCCTCGGGCGACTGTGCCCAGAACACCACGTTGTAGGTCTTGCCGGTGATTAGGTGCAGGGTGAGGGTGTTCTGCAGGCCGGAGAACTTTTTGTCGTACTTGTTGAGGGCGATGATGGGGCCGGTTACGCCGTCCTCGTAGACCGCGTACCACATGTCCAATGCCTTCTCGCCGTCGCTGAACGCGCGCGACTGAATGTTGCTGGGGAGCGTGGCTGTGACGGTGACGGCCACCTCCTGGCCCGTGGTGTCGACGCCGCTACCGAGGTCGTCGTTGCTGCAGGCGGTCAATCCGAGAGCCGCCAGAGCCAGTGTGCCATAGAGCAATTTTTTCATAACGATTGGTGATAGATTAAATTATAATGTTGGATATAAGTAGCTGTGTGATGATCCGCATCCCAATTCTGTGAAAGGATGTGTGTCGTGGGTAACTAATTGATAATCAGCGATTTTACCCCCCCAATGTGTTGCGATTGGGCAAGGCAAAAGCCGATGAGGCAGCGCCCGGAGTGGGTGTCGCCGTCATTTTGCGCCCATGGGGGAGATGTCGAGTGGTATCCTGTTTTGTTGACACGGTGTGTTTCGTTTTAAGATCCGCCGCAAATTTACGACATGTTCCCTATCTTTCCAAATTTTTAACAAAAAAATCCAAAATCCAACTTTCGTTTTTTTCGTGGTTATATTCCCATGTCCCGGGGAGGTGTCGAGGAAGAGCCGTGTCCAGTGGGCTTTGATCCGCGACTGCGGAGCGATAGCGACCATGCTTGGCGAAGCTTTTGCGCGCGTAATATATTTTATGTACATTTGCCCGCGAGATGAAAATCAAAATCGCAATATTAGGAAGATCGGTGGCCATTGCTATGGGCGCCGCGGGGCTTGTAGGCTGTGGAGGGTCCCACAACTCGCAGCCCAGTCGAGATGATTGGACCGCCATAGTGGAAACGGCTGATTCACTGATTGATATAAAGCCTGATTCGACGCTGGTGCTGTGCAGACGCTTTTTCGAGGAGTGCCCGGCCCCGGCCGAATCGTTACGGGCACGCGCCAAATTGATAGAGGGCAACGCCTATTTCTCGCTGGGGGATCTCGACGAGGCTCGCGCTTCGATGGCCCAGGCTCGGGATTGGGCGATGGCCTGCGGCGACCAGTATGCATTGATCAACGCTACAAGCGACCTTGGCGTTGCCATGCGTGTATCCCAGCAACCCGACTCGGCTCTCTCCCTTTACAACGAGGCACTCGAGATGATTCCCCAGGGGGAATACCTCGACGAACGAGCCCACCTGCTCACCTCCATCGCGATCCTGTACGCCAACACCGGCCGCCTTGACGAGGCCCGCGAGTATGCCGACCGCGCTGTCGAGGCTGCCAACCTGTGTGGCGATATGGACATGATAATGTACGCCTCCTCGCAGGCGGGCGCTATTTACAACCTCTTGGGCGACAACGCTAAAGGCCTGCAACTCACCCATCTGGCTGCCGATTTGGCCCGTAGGAACAATTTGCCACGATACGAGTTGAAAGCGTTGGGCCACATGATCGACCTGCATCTGCGTGATGGCCGTCGGGACTCGGCGCTTTTCTATCTGGCTCGCGGCGAGGAGATCGCGGGGCAATTTCCCCGTAACTCGGTGGAGGGCCTCGGCTTCCTTGAGGAGAAATACGTGGTATTGGCGGCATTGGGCCGTCATCGCGAGAGCATCGCCGTGCAGCGCCTGTTGCTTGGCTTCGGGGATGACGCCGCCGCGTTTATGCCCCGCGACAAGCTGTGGCTGCGCATGGCTCGCAATTACCAGGCGCTCGGCCGTGGCGACAGCGCCGCCATATGCTACGAGCGCGCGATCGAGGTGGCCGATAGCCTGCGGGGCGAGGAAACCGACAACCAGTTGAGCGAGTTTTACGCCCGTTTCAGGACATCGGAGAAGGAACTTGCCTTGGCCAACCTCGAGCGCCAGAAAGCCCGCACCGACATGTGGCTCTCGATATGGATCGGCGTGGCCGTCTTTTGCCTTATGCTGGTGGCTGTGGCGTTGATGTACATGCGCAACCGTCGCCGAGGAGAGCGCCTGCGCTTGATTCAAAGCCGATTGGAAGGCGTGGAGCAAGAACGCGGACGCCTGGCACGCGAGCTCCACGACGGCGTGTGCAACGACCTCTACGGCATCGAGTTGCTTATGCAATCCTCGATGCCCACCGACCAACTTCTCACCGACGTGGAGCGCATCCGCTCCGACGTGCGCCGTATCTCCCACCAACTTATGCCCCCGTCCTTGCGCGACCTGGAGTTGCCACAGGCCTTCGAGGAGCTGGTAGGCAAGCTGCGGCACGCTTATGGCGGTTGCCAATTCCACTTGAGCGTCGACTCGACCCGGGATTGGCACGCGGTGCCCCAGGGCATCACCTACGGCCTCTACCGAGTGGCCCAAGAGATCATTGGCAACGCCTTGCGCCACGCCGAGCCCACCGAGTTGTCGCTCGACATCACCCTCGATGCCCACGATATCATATTGGTATTCAGTCATAACGGCCACACGCAAGGAGGGTCGGGTAGGGGAATCGGCATCCAGTCGGTGAAGGAACGCCTTGCCTCGCTCAACGCCACCGCCCAGGGGTTGCCATTCGCCGATAAAGTTACCATTCGTTGCCCGTATCACGGAAAACCGTGACTTACTATTGGTGCAATTGTCGGAAATTTGCCGCTATGATTGAAACTTTGCCTCAGTACCCCTACGTCGCCAAGCGCATCCTGGTGACCGATGACCACGAACTCGTGTTGAGGGGCATTCGCCTCATCCTGCAGCAATCGTTCCCCAATTCCACCATCCTCACGTCGAGCACAGGCGAGGAGACCATGCTCATGATCTCCCAATCGGCGGTCGACCTCGTCTCGGTAGATTTGGAACTGCCTGATATGTCGGGGTTTAACCTTATTGACCGCATCCGCTTGAAATCGCCCCATCTGCCGATATTGGTCAACACTGTCCACGACGAGATATGGACGGTGAAGCGTCTTGCCGAGCGACACGTGGAGGGATTGATTTTCAAGAGCGCCAAGGCTTCGGTGTTTGTCGAGGCTGTCCACCGTCTGCTCGAGGGCGACACCTATTACGACCCCAACGCGAGGTCGATGCTGCGGCTTATCAACACCGAAAGCGCCGAGGAGGTGGGCCTTTCGGCTCGCGAGGTCGACGTCCTTCGCCTAATCGCCAACGGCAACAACACCGAGGAGATCGGCCAAATGTTAGGCCTGAGCCCCAACACCATCGAAACCCATCGCCGACACCTGCTGGAGAAAATGGATGTACGCAACTCGGCTGAGCTCGTCCGCCGCGCCATCTCCACCGGCATCCTCTCCCCCCTCGACTAGCTCCCATCCCTTTCTTTCCCTTATCCCCTTCTTTCATCCTTACCCCCTTTCATCCTATACCCGAGTCCCCTTTCATCCTTTACCCCTTTCCTCCTTAAGCCTCCCCAAAAGGGTGAAGCCGACATGTCGGAGGTGACATATCGGCTTCTGGGTGGTGGTTGTGGTGGTGGGGTGGGCGCTGAGGGATTCGAACCCCCGACCCTCTGCTTGTAAGGCAGATGCTCTGAACCAGCTGCGCTAAGCGCCCGTGCTTCTCAAAAGCGTTGCAAAGGTAAGCAGGATTTTTGACATACGCAAGCGTTTGGCGAATTTTTTGACGTTTTTTTTCACTCCGCCCAAAATTCAAGGGAAATTTACTACCTTTGTGAAGATTATTGCAAACGAAGATGGTGATACCCGCAACAACCCCGATGGTGACCAATCCAATCACGATATTTTTTATCGTGTTGGTGATCATTTTGCTCGCTCCGGTGTTGTTGAACCGCTTGCGAATTCCCCACATTATCGGCATGATCGTTGCCGGCATCGTCGTGGGCCCCTACGGCTTCAATATCTTGGCCAGGGACATGTCGTTTGAGATCTTCGGCCAGGTGGGTATCCTCTACTTGATGTTCCTGGCCGGGCTGGAGATCGACATGTATCACCTGAAGAAAAACCTTCAGCGGGGAATGGGATTCGGCCTGTACACATTTCTGGTGCCGATGGTGCTGGGCACCGTCACGAGCTACTGGTTGCTGGGTTTGGATTGGTTGACGTCGGTGCTGCTTGCGTCGATGTACGCCTCCCACACCCTGGTGGCCTATCCGATCGTTTCCCGCCTGGGCCTTACCAAGAGTCCGGTGGTGATCATCACTGTCGCTGGTACCATTGTTACTGTGCTGGGAGCGTTGTTGGTGTTGGCCGGGGTGGTTTCGATACATGCCGAAGGCGAATTCAACTGGGCTTACATGGGGCGCCTACTCGGTGCCACGGCCCTCTACGCCTTGGGCGTCATCTACCTCTACCCGAGATTGACCCGCTGGTTTTTCAAGACCTACAGCGACTCGGTAACGCAATTCATCTACATCCTGGCGCTGGTGTTGCTGGCCAGCTGGGTGTGCCAGATTATAGGCCTGGAGGGCGTACTTGGAGCGTTCTTCGCCGGGCTGGTGCTCAATCGCTACATCCCCTACCTGTCGCCGCTGATGAATCGCATCGAATTTGTGGGCAACGCCATCTTCATCCCTTACTTCCTGATCGGCGTGGGAATGCTCATCAACGTGGGCGTGGTCGTCAGCTCGTGGGACACCCTGTGGGTCGCTACCGTGATGTCGGGCATGGCCACGCTGTGCAAATGGGTGGCCGCGTGGTTGACACAAAAAACGTATAAGATGAGCGCCGTCGACCGATCGATGATGTTCGGATTGAGCAACGCGCAGGCCGCTGCTACATTGGCCGCTGTGATGATCGGATATAATATAGGAATGTTTACCGAGGAGATTCTCAACGGCACCATCGTGATGATCCTCGTCACCTGCACCATCTCGTCGGTGATCACCGAGCGCGCGGCCTTGAGATTGAAAACCCAAGAGGCTCGCAATGACACCACCCCCGAGAAACAAGACGCGCGCCGCACCGCCACCCTTATCCCCGTGGCCAATCCTATCACCGTCGAGGGCCTGGTGGAGCTTGCGGTGATGTTGCGCTCCCCGCGCAGCCGCCAGCCGTTGTATGCCCTGCATGTGCGCAACGACAACTCCGCCTCCTCCCGTGCCATCGGGCGCAATTCCTTGGATATGGCCGTGCAATCGGCCGCCGCGAGCGACCAGAAATTGACCCCCATTGAGCGCTACGACCTCAGCACCGTCACCGGCGTGCTCAACACCATCGAGGAGCGCGACATCACCGAAATCGTGATGGGCCTACACCGTCGAGGCTCGATCATCGACTCATTCTTCGGCACCAAGATCGAGCAGTTGCTAAAGTCGACCAATAAGATGCTCGTCCTCTCTCGCTGCTACAACCCCGTCAACACTGTTACACGCATCGTCGTCTCTGTGCCCCACAAAGCCGAGCTGGAGACAGGATTCACCCGCTGGGTGAAGGCCCTCGGCAACTTGGCCCGACAAGTGGGCTGCCGCATCATATTCTGTTGCGACGACGGCTCCAAGATGAGTATCCGTGCCGTAATACATCGCGAGAAGATGGAAATCCGCTCCGAATACCGCCAAATGGAGAATTGGGACGACTTCCTCATCCTGGCCAACCGTATCCTCGACGACGACCTCTTTGTGATCGTGAGCGCTCGCGCCACATCGCTCAGTTACAACTCTTCGATGGACGACATGCCCGCGTTTATCCAACGCTACTTCACGCGCAACAATATTCTGGTAATCTACCCCGAGCAGTTTGGCAAGGAGGTGACATCCAAAGCCACCTTTGTCGACCCCCTGGCTACCGACAACACCTCCTCGCCCTGGCCACTCTGGGTATCGATTCGTAATTGGTGGAGATTGATGATAAAGTTACGTAAACGCTTCACCCACCGCCACCGCACTCCCCGCATACAACAATGACATTCACCCCCTTAGAAATCCCCGGCACTTGGCTCATCGAGCCTGTACGCCACGGCGACAGTCGTGGGTACTTTTGTGAAACCTATCGCGAGCGCGACTTCGAGGACCACATCGGCCACGTCAACTTCGTGCAGGACAACGAGTCGATGTCGACCCGCGGGGTGCTGCGAGGGTTGCACTTGCAACTTGGCGACGCCGCGCAAGCCAAATTAGTGCGCGTGAGCCGAGGCCGTATCGTCGACGTGGCCGTGGATATGCGCAAAGGCTCACCCACATTCGGCCGACACATCATGGTGGAGCTGTCGCAGGACAACGGCCGCCAATTGTTCCTCCCACGCGGCATGGCGCATGGCTTTGTGGTGATGAGCGACGATGCCCAATTCCAGTATAAGGTCGACAATTATTACTCCCCGGGCAGCGAAGCCACACTCCTCTGGAACGACCCCGCTTTAGCCATCCCCTGGCCCATCGCGGGCATCGACCTCAACCTCTCGGAAAAGGATAAAAAAGGCCTCTCCCTTGCCTCCATCCTCCCTCTCCTATAGGCCTTATAAGCCCTATAAGTCACATAGGCAGCGGCCCTTTAATCCTTTCCTCCTTTAAAGATTTAATGTTTTAATGTTTTAAAATATTTTCACCATGGGAAAATCTTATGTAATCTTAGCAGCCGGCTTCGAGGAAGTCGAGGCCCTGGCTCCTGTTGATATCCTGCGCCGCGGAGGCGTGGAAGTCGAAACCGTCTCCATCACCAGCGACCGCATGGTAGTGGGCTCACATGGCGTGGGCATTCAGGCCGACCTCACTTGGGACCAAGCCGACATCGCCGCCGCCGACTGGTTGATCCTGCCCGGTGGCATACCCGGCGCACCCAACCTGGCCGCTTTCGCCCCCTTGTGCGAGGCCCTGAAAATCCAGCACCTCAACGGCAAGGGTATAGCCGCGATCTGCGCCTCCCCCGCTGTAGTGCTCAACCCCATTGGCATCCTCGAAGGCATCACCGCGACATGCTATCCCGGATGTGAGAGAGGCACCACCGGCACTGATTGGCACACCAACGAGCGCGTAATCACCCATCCCGGCCTGATCACCGCCAACGGTCCCTCCTCGGCCTTCCCCTTCGCCCTGGCCATCCTCGAGGCTATCGCCGGCAAGGATGTCGCAGCCCAGGTAGCCGCCGGCACCCTCTACAAGTAAAAAAGAGGATTAGATGATGAGCATCGCGTCGCCGTAGGCGCCGAAGAGATATTTCTCTTTGACGGCATGCTCGTAGGCCTTCATCACCAGGTCGTACCCGCCGAATGCCGCTGTCATCATGAGCATCGTGGAGTAGGGGAGATGGAAATTGGTCACCAGAGCCGTTGCCACGGTAAACTCGTAAGGCGGGAAGATGAACTTGTTGGTCCAGCCCATATAAGGCTTCACATGGCCACCCATCGACTGTGCGGTGGCCAAGGCGCGCAACACCGATGTTCCAACGGCGCACACGGCCTTCTCCTTGTCCTTGGTAGCGTTGATTGAGTCAACAACCGCTTGGGGCAGCTGCATCTCCTCCGAGAACATGCGATGCTTGGTCAAGTCCTCCACGTCAATCTCGCAGAAGTTGCCAAGACCGCTGTGAACGGTGATCATCTCCTGCTGTACGCCCTTGATCTCCAGGCGCTTGAGGAGCTCGCGGGAGAAATGGATACCAGCGGCAGGGGCCACCACGGCGCCCTCCTGGGTGGCGTAAATCGTCTGGTAGGCATCGGCGTCGGCCGGAACAGGCTCGCGCTTGATATAGTCGGGTAGGGGAGTTTGGCCAAGGTCGTAGAGAGCCTTCTTGAACTCCTCGTGGGGTCCGTCGTAGAGGAAGCGGAGTGTGCGGCCACGCGAGGTGGTATTGTCGATCACCTCGGCCACCATCGAGTCGTCGTCGCCGAAGTAAAGTTTGTTGCCGATACGTATCTTGCGTGCCGGCTCCACAAGCACGTCCCATAGCTTGCTGTCCGGAACAAGTTCGCGCAACAGGAACACCTCGATGCGGGCTCCCGTCTTCTCCTTGTTGCCGTACAGGCGCGCGGGGAACACGCGGGTGTTGTTGAAAATCATCATGTCGCCGTCGTCGAAGTAATTGATGATTTCCTTGAAGACGCGATTTTCGATTTCGCCGGTGCGGCGGTTTACCACCATCATGCGGCACTCGTCGCGGTGCTCGTAAGGCTGTTGCGCGATGAGGTCGTCGGGAAGATTGAATTTAAATTGTGACAGCTTCATATTGGGGAGTTTTCAGTTTTCAGTTCTCAATTTTCAGTGAATGCTCTTTCCTCCTTTCCTCCTTTAAAAGATTGAAGGAATAAGGATTATAGATTGCCTAAATGGGATAACTCGCTTTCGGGTGGCATTTCAAGGGGTAGCTCGCGTATCAGCTCTACAGCGCGGTCGGGACTAACGCATTGATCCACTGTGATGTCGCCCACGCGCGTGCGGCGCAGGGCGGTCAGGTGGCCTCCCGATCCCAGCGCCTCGCCGATGTCGCGCGCAAGCGCCCTTATGTAGGTGCCCTTGGAGCACACCACGCGTATAGTGATGCTCCCGGACGAGTATTCCAGCAGCTCTATATCATCGATAACGAGCTGCTTGGCCTTCAGGTTTACTTCGTGGCCTTTGCGAGCCATTTTGTAGGCGCGGCGACCGTCGATTTTGCACGCCGAGAACGCTGGTGGCACCTGCTCAATAGCCCCATGGAAACGCTTGAGTGTCTCCTCCACAAGCTCCCGGGTGATATGTTCGGTGGGATAGGTGGCATCAATCTCGGTCTCGAGGTCGTAGGAGGGGGTGGTGGCCCCCAAGCCGATTGTGGCCACGTATTCCTTCACACCGGCCTGCAACTCGTCGATACGCTTGGTGGCGCGGCCCGTGCACACAATCATCACCCCCGTGGCTAAGGGGTCGAGCGTGCCCGCATGGCCCACCTTCATCTTCTTGATACCCATGCGGCGAAGCATGGCGCCCCGCAATCGCTTAACGGCGTCAAACGATGTCCAGCCCAGAGGCTTGTCGATGTAGAATATTTCGCCCTCGAGGTAATTCATTTAGCTGAATATGATACAGATTGTACCCACGATTACGCAGTAAACGGCAAACCACACCAGCTTGCCCTTCTTCACCAGATTGAGCATCCACTTGCATGCCAGGCAACCCACGATGAACGACGCCAGGAAACCGAGCAACAGCGGCGCCCAGCCGATGGCCTCCGAGCCTATCTCGCCACCCATCATGTCCTTGATGTCGAGCAAAGCCTCGCCAAGAATGGGGATGATTACCATGAAGAAGGAGAACTGCGCCACCTGCTCGCGTTTGTCGCCCAAGAGGATACCCGTGGCGATAGTTGAGCCGGAGCGGCTCAAGCCCGGTAGCACCGCGATTGCCTGCGCGCAACCGATGATAAATGCGTCCCACCACGAGATGTCACGCGGACGGTAAGAGCCGGTAAGCGTCAATGGCCTTGTGCGGGTAAAATATGCGAACGCCAGCAACGCCGCAGTGATAATCAAGCAGATTCCTACCACCAGCAGCCCGTCGCCGAAGAATTGCTCAACGAAATCCTTGAAGCAGAAGCCCACGACAGCCACAGGCACGCACGACAGAAGGATCTTGTACACGTACTTGCAATTGGCGTCGTTGTTGAACGTGAAAAACGACTTGCACAACGGCATAAACTCGCGCCACAGCACCACAATCGTGCTCAGCACCGTCGCCACGTGCAGCACTACGTCGAACTGCAACGAATCCTCGCCCGACAATTTCAGGCCCAGCAGCTCGCGTAATATCTCCAGGTGACCGCTGCTCGAAATCGGCAGATACTCGGCCAATCCTTGTACTATGCCCATTATCAGGGCGTCTAAACAATCCATTTACCTAAAGTTGTGCCCCTTATAGGGGTCGGTGTTAATAGTTGAAATAGAAGTATTGGCCCTCGATTAACCACGTCGGCTCTTGGGGCGATAGATGATCGCGAAGCCCATGAACATGAAGCCCAAGAACGAGATCAGCGGACCCACCACTATTCGGCGCGTGGAGAAAATGTCGGGGTTGAAACCCGCTTGAGAGTCACTGCCTCCGCCGAGCATCAGGATGAAACCCAGCACGATAGCGGCCATCGCGATGCCCATCATTATAAAATTGACCTTCACCAGCGGAAACTCCACATGGCTCTCCCGCTCAATCTCTCCATTTATATTTTTATTCGTTACTGTTGCCATAACTAGTTAATTATCACTACTTTATTCGGTTGAATACCTTATATTTTATCAAGGCCTCACGAGCCTTTGCCATTATACTTATTCACTAATAACTAACACCTAACACCTACCTGAACATCTCATCATAGCTCAGTCGCAGGTAACGGTTGGTGGCCATCGCCGCAGCCAGCAGGCATATCACGATACCCAGCAGCACCATGCCGCCCATCACCCACACGGCCTCCTCCCAGGAGATTGCCGCCGCTACCGACGGATCTATTTCGCGGGCGTAAGCCACCATCGCCGCCAGCAATCCCGAGGCGATCAACGCCGCCACGATGCCATGCACGATGTTGGTCAACAGGAAAGGCTTGCGGATAAATCCCGGCGTGGCGCCCACCAATTTCATCGTGTAGATGGTGAAACGCCGCGAGTATACCGTAAGGCGCACAGTGTTGTGTATCAATACGAAAGATATCAACAACAACGCCCCGGCCACGATAATCAATACCATGGCCACCGAGCGGATATTGCGGTTGATCGAGTCGACGATCTCGGCGTGCATCGTGATGTCGTCAACACCGGCACACGCCCGCAGGCGCTCCCCGATGGCCTCCAACGAGTCGACCGAGGCGTACAACTCCTTCACTTTCACATCGAATTCACCCGAGAAAGGATTGACGTCGAGAAGCTCCCCCAATGCCTCGCCCGTGTCCTGCTCCCACTGCTGCAGGGCATCCTCAGCCGAGATATAGCTGTAGCTCGCCACGTAAGGAGCTTTGGCCAGCTCGCGTTTCAGATCGTTGACAGCCGTGGGCTCCACATCCTCCACCATGATGATGTCGAAGCCCATGTGCTCGCGTATCTCGCGGGTGACGTTGCGAGCCGCCACTCCTAAAATGGCTACCACTCCGAGCACCAGCAACACCAATGCCACCGAAATCGTGGAAGTGATTTGGGCGCTAAACGTCGATATAAGCGGATTTTTCTTATTCTCCATGCCTTGTGTTTGGCCGGGCAAAGCCTTTACCTTAGAAATCGAGCCGAAGCTGCCTCGTGATTGTGGTGATGCGGCTTTGCATCGGCAAAATCGGTGCAAAGTTACAAAACCTACACCCCCCTTGTCAAGTTTTTTCGCCCTTTTTTATAAATTTAATACAAAAAAATTATTTGGGTGCCACTTGGTCGAGGGAGACGAGGCCTTGCATAAGGGCGTAGATGGTGAGGCCAGCCGGGGAGTGGATGCGCAGCTTGGCCGCGATGTTGCGGCGATGGGTGGTGACAGTGTTGACCGAAAGATCCATCTGGGATGCTATCTCTTTGTTGCTCAACCCCATAACGACGCCCTTGACAATCTCCTGCTCGCGAGGCGTGAGATCTCGGGTGGAGTCGGCATCATCATCCTCGGCTACGATGGGCTTGGACAAGCGTCGCAGCATGTCGCTGATCGTTGACGCGTCGTCGTAAATCGAAATAGCGTAATCAAGAGGAGCCGTCATCGTGGCGGGAAGCGCCGAGTGGTAAAGCCCAACGAGTTTCAGTCTCCCCTGCGACTGCTCCTTTAAAGCCTGTAGCGACGCGGGCGACTGCTCAACCATGTCGATAATGGCCACGGAGATCTGGCGGCGCAGGGCCATCTCGGCCAGGTCTTTACCCGTTGCGTCAATCACGTTGGCCTGGGAGTGGCTAAGCGCCTTCACCTGTGCCATCAGTCCGGCGAGGAGCAACGGCGAAGGTGTGGATATTCCGATGTTTAGCTGGCTCATTTCTTCTCCAATTTGGCTACCATCGGCACAAGGATATCGTCCTCGATTCGTGAATGGCTCTCGAGGTCGGCCTCGCAATTGTAGATGTCGACCAGGGCGTCGTACATCTTGTTGGGCACCGATGTGGTATAGTATCTTAAAATCAGGTTCTTAAGCTCGGCCAGAGAGTCGGTCACCTCGTCGTGCTGCTTGGTGAAGATAGCGATGGAATAAGGCTTGGCGGGCTTCCCTTCCACAAGCGCTTTCACGTAAGGGAACAGGTTGCGCTCCTCGTAACGGAAGTGCTTGGTTACCTTGGAGATAAACGCGTCGAAAAACTCCACGATCCGCGGGTTGATATCGTGATGATTCTCGTCGAGGGCCGCCAGCAGGTTTTGACGAATGTGGGGGAACTTGTATACCAGAAAATAATCGTGGGAATTCTTCAGAAACTCGGCGATCTGCCAAGGCGACACCTGCGGCAGCGCATGAGCGTCGAGATCGCCGGAAATCAGATAGTTGGCGATCAGCAAAAACACCTGTGGGTCGACGCCTGCCTGGGCGCACACCTGGCCGATCGTGCGGTTGCCGTACCCAAGCGGAAGCGAGAAACGGCTCAGGATCGGCAACAGGTTGTAATCGTAATCGACGAGGGCCACCATCGGGTCGTCGGCGGTGAAATTACGGGTTACTTTCATAAAATTTCAGCAAATATCTTCACAAAAGTAAAAAAATTTTTCGTCATTTTCACGATTTTGTGTAATTTTATCGCCCGAAACTGATCAGCAACGATGGAAACCGAGATTTTAAGGATTAAATGTCCCCATTGCGGGGCTGAATTAGCCGTGGGCAAGCGCCCCGACATGGTGATGCAAATGGTCACCTGCCCTCAGTGCAACTCACGCTCCCCATATACATCTTACCAGCTTCTGGGCACGATTGTCGACGACAAAATAGCGGCCACTCTCGCCCCGTATGCCCAATCGGTTTCACCCAAGGCTGTCCTGGCCCAGCCCAAGGAAGCGCCTGTTACCCAAGTCAATACCCCGGTACAGCCCCCAGTTGACTCCAACCGCACCGAAAACCTGGCTTCCCGGCGCCGTTTGGCCGACCTTGGCCGTGGTGGCGCTGTCTCCAGCCAGCATCATTCGGGAGGCTCCAACGGTGGCGGTGGCGGCAACAACGCCAAGATTTTTATCATGGCGATGGGGGGTGTGGTCGTTGTCGCTCTGATAGCCATCCTTATCGTGTTGTTCTTGCGTGGTAGTGGCAAAAAGCAAGTGGTCGACCCTACCCCCGAGCCTGTTGTTGTCGTTGAGGAGACCGTACCATCCACTCCCGCCACATCTCCCTCGCGCGTCACCGAGGAGGAGGTTCAGGCAGCCGCTCCCTCGCAAGGTCCCATCAGGCTTAACGGCCACGAGGGCATCGACCTTGGCATAGGCGTCAAATGGGCCACATGCAACGTGGGAGCCAGCAAGGCCTCCGACGTGGGCGAATACTACGCCTGGGGCGATGTAAACACCAAAAAGGATTACACCGAATCAACTTCAAAAACCTACCAGCGCAACATCCCTGAGATTAGCGGCGACATCACCCGCGACCCCGCAACAGTGAAGTGGGGACAAGGCTGGCGCCTTCCTACCAAGGCCGAGATCAAGGCCCTGTGCCAGAAGTGCAAGTGGACCTGGACTGCCCAGGGCGGCCGCAGGGGGTACCTCGTTACCGGTCCCTCGGGCGAGTCGATCTTCCTCCCCGCGGGCGGTTACCGCTTCTCGGCCACGATTTTCGACTCGGGAGTGACCGGCGGCTACTGGGCCGGAAGCCCCTCGCCCAGCGACAACCGTTTCTCCTATTATATGGACTTCAACGACAAGGAGCACTCCTGGTACCTCTCCGAGCGCTACATCGGTCGCAACATCCGTGCAGTTACCGACAAATAACCTCGCTACATGCTTCGTTTCCTGAAAAATATATTCCAGTTGCTTATCTCCCCCGCTAACGGCTGGGAGGACATCTCGGCCGAAACCAAGGACCCCGCCGCGAGTGCCTCCCAAGGGCTGTACCCCCTGCTGGGGTTCGCCGCCGCCACGGCCTTCTTCCAGATGCTGTGGATAAGCCAGCTTACTGTCACGGGCGCGCTCCAGAACGCTATCGTCATCTTTGTGCAATATTTCATAACCTTCTTTCTGGCCCAATACGCCCTGTCGCTCTTGCTCAAGCCTTGCATGAGCCACGGCGAGGTCAACGAGAAGAAATTGGCCGTCTTCGTCAGCTATTCGCTCGCGCTGATGGCCCTGATCACCATCCTCGAGAACCTGCTGCCCATGGAGCTGTTGATCCTGCAGTTCCTGCCCATCGTGGTGGCCGTGGTGATATGGAAAGGCGCGAGATTTATGGGCGTGGAGGCCGCGCAGGTGCCCCGATTCACAATCACGTCCATCTTGCTGATCATCGGTCCGCCGTTGCTGCTGGGATGGCTATTTAGCTGTATTATAAGATGAAATTCGAGAAAGATATCAACATAAAAAACCGCCGCGCCACCTTCGACTACGCCATAGTCGAGACCTACACGGCCGGCATCGTGCTCACCGGCACCGAGATCAAGTCGATACGCATGGGCAAAGCCTCGCTGGTCGACACCTACTGCTATATCCACAACGGCGAGGTGTGGGTGAAGAACATGAACATCGCCGAATACTTCTACGGCACCTACAACAACCACGCCGCCCGTCGCGACCGCAAGCTGCTGCTCCAGCGAAAGGAGATACGACGCCTGGAACGAGATTCCCAGCAGGCGGGATTCACCCTCGTGCCGCTGCGCCTGTTCATCAACGAGCGCGGCTTGGCCAAACTGGTGATCGGTCTGGCCCGCGGCAAGAAAGAGTACGACAAGCGCCAGACGCTCAAGGAGCGCGACGACGCCCGCGCCATCGCCCGCGCCTTCCAGAAATAGTGGTTAGTTGTTAGTTGTTAGTTGTTAGTTGTTAGTTGTTTGTTGTTAGTTGTTAGTTGTTAGTTGTTAGTGGCGGAGCCACTTGTCTATAATATACTTTAGTTTAACTTAAAACACCATGAGACGTATCCTTTTTGCCCTGATCGCCCTGGCCCTGGCCATCCCAGTGTTCTCCCAGACCCGCGAGGAGAAGAAACTCGCCGACGGCACCCCCTATACCCTCGTCAAGGATGCCAATCGCCTGCGTGGCGTGGAGGTCAACGGCACGCTGATCATTCCTTGCCAGTACCAGTACATCTCGGCTTTGGGCGACGTCTATCAATGCGAGACCGATGATGCCAAATTGTATTTCGATAGCAACGGAAACCAGTTGTTCTCCCTAACCAAAGATCACTGGGTTACGCCTTTAACCAACAAGGATAAGAAAACAATATTCTTGGTTGACGATGTCTCGGGTAAATCGGGTGTACTGGATCTTCAAGGACGTATGGTGCTTCCCTATAATTACAAGTATATTTCCTTGCAGCAAACTCCCGATGGCGATTTCTTTGAAGTGACAAAACACGATAATTACCAAGGGGCTTACACCGCTAATGGAGAGGAGGTAATTCCATGTCAATACGATATGGTGCATTATTGGAATGGCTACTTCCAAATCCAAAAGGACGCCTATGCTGGAATGTGCGATCCAACAGGAAAGGTAATTGTCCCTGCTGACACCTATGACCATGTGACCTACTTGAATCATTCTATTCCCTACTTCTTAGTGGGCAAGGGCATGTATAAGGGAATCCTTGATACACAGGGCAAAGTGCTCCTCCCTGCCAATCGTTATAATTATGCTAGCCTGATGATAAATGGTGAATTTACCGTGGGTTTAGGAGATAAGGCCGGAATTTGCGATGCGTCGGGCAATGAGAAATTTATCTCGGACGAATATACCAATATTTACTACACTGAGCGCAACGGCGTCCCTGCATATTATTACAGGAAAGGTCAGGCCGGATATGTTTTGAAAGATTTTCAAGGCAATGTGATTGAAGAGGAAAAACCCACGGTGAAGCGAGAAACCAAAACCGATGATGGCTTTACCTATGTGGCTGTAACTGATGTTACAGGCTTGGAGGGAATAGAAACAACGAGTGGCAAGACGCTGATTCCCGCTAAATATAGCCGTATTTTCTACTCCGACGGCACTTTCTCGGTGTACAGTGAGGGTGGAGGTTATGGTCTATATGATTCAAAGGGAAAAGTGTTGATTGAAGCCAATCGGGGTTACACTCTACCCATTACCAACCGTCAAAAATACTATTTGGTTGAGAAAGGTAACTATTCTGGCATCGCTGATCTCAATGGCAACGAAATTATCACCCCCGACAGGTATCAGTCTATCGGACAATTGGATAATGGAATGTACCTAGTTAAAAAGGGAAATCTCTATGGGGTGATAAACAAGTCGGGCAAGGAGATCCTCCCTGTAAAATATCATGAATGTGACCTCTATTATGATGGCCACCATTATGAAACCCGAATGAATGGCCTCCATGGCATATGCGACCTTCAAGGTCGCGAGATTTTGCCACCGCAATTCACCGATATCAGTTTCAGCGAGAAGGACAAATATCATCCTTTCGATACTTATTACGTGAAAAATGGGCAAAAATGTGGCATGTACAAGAGCAATGGCGAGATCTTGTTTCCCGTTTCGGCTTACGAATATGTGGACTATGATACTTTCCATGCCGAGGATTACGGATATGATTTCCTGATCGAGGCACGCGATAAGACCGTTGGGGGCACAAAGGTATTCTTTGACCTTAACCTTAACCCGGTAAATGAATCTACCAAGGAAGCCGAGAAGCGGCGCAACGAGTTGTGGGAGCAGGCCGAGGAGGCCTTCCACGCGGGCAAGTACAGCACCGCGTGCGAGCTTTACGAGCAGGCCGGGAACATCCGCTGGGAGGCCGACCTGGCCTACAATGTGAGCGTATGCCACTACAAGCTAAAGAATTACAGTAAGGCGGTCGAGGCTGCCGACCGCTGCATCCAGCTTGGTCCCTCCGACACAACCCGCGTCGACGCTTACAACCTCAAGGGCAAATGCCAGAACTACGCCTCCAACGTTTCGGAAGGCTCATCCAAGAGCTACAGCGACCGCGACATGCTCGTCGACATCGCCAAGAGCGCCTACAAGCTCTACCGCGACTACCGCAAGTTCCGCAAAACCTTCTAACCCAGCGATTTAATCTCATAGTGAGATTATTTTCCTTTTTTAGGGGAAAATAGCGGCATTTATTTTCCTTTTTTAGGGGAAAGGGAGGACTTAACAAAATTTGTATACACATTTTTTGTGTATACAAATTTTGTGTATTAACTTTGCCGTATGAAAACGCCATTCGTATACGGACGCCTCGCAACAGGCGACAACTTCACCGACCGTCAGGAAGAAACCACTCACTTGGTCAACAACTTCCGTTCGTCGATCAACACCATGATCATATCTCCACGTCGTTGGGGCAAGAGTTCGCTTGTGCATAAAGCGGCCAAAGTGGCCATGGAAATGGACAAGGACGTGAGAGTGTGTCATATCGATCTGTTCAACGTGAGGAATGAGAGCGAGTTCTTCACGCTGTTGGCATCGTCGGTGCTGAAGGCCACGTCCACCAAGTGGGAGGATGTTGTCGAAGTTGCTAAACGTTTTCTTTCCAAAGTATTACCCAAGGTGGTGTTTGGCGCCGAGCCTGATAGCGAGATCTCTATCGAATTGGATTGGAGTCGGGCCAAAGAGAATATTGATGAGATTCTCGACCTTCCCGAGAAAATCGCCCAGGAACGTGGCTTGAAAGTGGTTATCTGCATTGACGAATTCCAAAATATCGCCAATTTCTCCGATCCCGATTATTTTCAACGCCGCTTGCGTTCCCACTGGCAGCTCCACCAAGGAGTGGCCTATTGCCTTTATGGCAGCAAACGTCACATGCTGATGGAGGTGTTTGCCGACGCATCCAAGCCGTTGTACAAATTCGGCGACTTGATGTTCTTGGACAAGGTGCCACAAAAATATATGGCCGAGTTTATTGATGAACGATTCCGCTCAACTGGCAAAGCCATTGAACCTCAGGCTGTTGATCGATTGTTGGAGTTGACTGACAATCATCCGTATTATTCTCAGCAATTGGCCCAAATCGCGTGGCTACGCACTCAAGCCACTTGCGACATCGCCACCGTGGAGGATTCCCATCAGGCGCTGATTGAGCAACTTTCGCTATTGTTTTCCAATATAGCCGAAGGACTCACTAACCAGCAAATCAACCTTTTGCATGCTATCGTGGAACAGGCGCAAGGCTTAACCACCAGCGCCACATTGCGTCGTTATCACTTCTCGTCGGCCACTGCCATGTATCGTTGTCGCGAAACCCTTGTCAAGCGCGACATAATCGACGTCACAGCAGGCGCCATCCAGTTCCAGGACCCCATGTTCGCTTACTGGCTTCGCCACATCTACTTCACCCGCTAATGTCCTGAAAAGCATGGTATTGTGCACGGCGCACTCAGCACTGTGCACTCGCTAGACGTAGAGGCCGAAGGCAGAGAGGAGGGCTGAGGAGATGGTCATGTAGATGACCATGCCGATGATGTCGTTGGTGATCGAGATGAACGGGCCGGTTGCCAGGGCCGGGTCGACCTTGAAGCGCTCAAGGGTCAACGGTACCAGCGTGCCGAACAGCGACGCGAACAGCACCACGGCGAACAGCGACAGCGACACGGCAATCGTCGTAACTTGTTTGCCTCCAAGCGAAAACAGGTTGTAGCAGAACACCACGGCGGCGATCAGGCATGCGTTCAAGATACCTACCGAAAACTCCTTCAGCAACTGCTTGCCGGTGTTCTTGATGTCCATCGAGCCGTTGGCGAGGCCTTGCACCACGATAGCCGACGACTGGATGCCCACGTTGCCTCCCGTGCCGCCAATCAAGGGGATGAACAGCGCCATCGCTGGATTGGTGGCGAATCCTGCCTCAAAATTGCCCAAAATCAAGGAGTTGCACAGGCCGCCTGCCACGCCGATCAGCAACCACGGGGCGCGGGAGCGCACTTGCTGCCACATCGAGTCGCTCGTGTCGACGTCGGTGGCAAGACCTGAGGCCAACTGGTAGTCGCGCTCCTGATCCTCACGCACCTGGTCCATCACGTCGTCGACCGTGATGCGGCCCACGAGGCGACCGATGGAATCGACAACCGGCATCGCCACGAGGTCGTATTTCTCGAAATCGAGAGCCACCTCGTCGATCGGGGTGTCGGCCTTGACGGCCACAGGATCGGTCTCCATCACGTGCTTGATTTTCGACACCGAGGGGTGGGTGATCAGTTTCTTCAACGGCAACACGCCCTTGAGCTTGTCGTCGTTGTCGACCACGTACACGTAGTAGATCTCGTCCATGTCCTCGGCCTGCAGGCGCATCTGCTTAATGCACTCGGGCATCGACCAGTTCTCGTTGACGACGATCATCTCGGTGCCCATCAGGCCACCGGCCGTGTCCTCGTCGTATTGCAGGAGGTCGACGATGTCGCCGGCCTGTTCGGTGTCGCCGATGTGGGAGAGGATCTCGTCGCGGTCCTCCTCGTCGAGCTCCTGGATGATGTCGACGGCGTCGTCGGTGTCGAGGTGGTCGATCACCTGCTTGGCGATCTCCTCGGCCGGCATGTCGCGCAGCAGCTTGCGGCGGTCGTCCTCGTCGAGTTCCATCAGCACGTCGGCTGCGGTGTCGTCGTCGAGCAATTTGTACAGGAATTCGGCCTCCTCGAGGTCGAGATTCTGGTACAGCTCGGCGATATCGGCCGGGTGCAGGGTGTCCAATTCGCGGCGGGCGGCCTCGGTGTCGCCTGCCTGTATTATGTGACGAATGTGCTCTAAATATTCGGGAGTGTATTCCTTCATTGCTCTGATGATTGGTTGCGGAGGGAAGATACCTGGTTGGTTAACTCGATGAACTGCTCTACCGAGAGCTGTTCGGGCCTCAGGGAGGCGAGGTGGTCATCGGGTAGGTTCTTCCCCGGAGGCAACAATCCGCGCAAGGAGTTGCGCAGCGTCTTGCGGCGCTGCCCGAAGGAGGTTTTGACAACGGTTTTGAACAACGCTTCGTCGCAGCCCAGCTCCTTGACGTCGTTGCGCGTGAGCTTCACCACACCGCTCTTTACCTTGGGTGGCGGGTTGAACACATGCTCGTCGACGGTGAACAGGTACTCCACATTGTACCAAGCTTGTAGCAACACGCTGAGGATGCCCCGGGCCTTTTTGCCCGGAGGCGACGCCAGACGCTCAGCCACTTCGCGCTGCAGCATGCCCGACACCTCAGGAATCAAGTCGCGGTACTCAAGGATATGGAAGAAGATCTGCGAGGAGATATTGTAGGGGTAATTGCCTATTACACAGAATTTTTGCCCCGGGAACAGCTGGGCGAGGTCGATTTTGAGGAAGTCGCCCTCGATGATGTGGCCGTCAAGCTCGGGAAACTCCAGCTTGAGGTAATCGACACTCTCTTGGTCGATCTCCACGACGGTCACCTGATGTCCTTGGGACAGTAGGAATTGCGTAAGCACGCCCATGCCGGGACCTACCTCCACCACGGGCATGCCCACAGCGTCGCTGAGCGTATCGGCGATGCGGCGGGCTACAGTCAGGTCCTTCAGGAAGTGCTGGCCAAGGGCTTTTTTGGGTCGAACTTGCATGGAGTGGATAGTTCTCAGTTTTCAGTTTTCAGTTTTCAGCGGCCTCTCTTTCCTCCTTTTATCCTTTCCTCCTTTACCATTTAAAGGATTAAAGGACTAAAGGATTAAAGACGTCACTAACCACTAACCACTGCATTAGTGGCGGCGGGAGCGGCGTTGCGGCTTGCGCGAGAGGGCTTTCTTGTTTTTGGCGCGGCCTCCGCTGTTGATTGCCTGGGCTACTGACACCTTCTTGCCCATCATGTCCTCGCCTTTGGGGCGTCCCTTGTCGTCGAGGAGGGCGAAATCGAGCTGCTTGCGGTCGAGGTTGGCGCGGGCCACCTGCACCTTCACCTCGTCGCCAAGGCGGTAGCGGTTGCCGTTGCGGCGCCCCACGAGGCAGTAATTCTGCTCATCGAAGTCGTAATAGTCGTCGGCAAGGTCGCGCACAGGCACCAAGCCCTCGCACTTGTTGTCGTTCAGCTCCACGTAGAGTCCCCACTCGGTGACGCCCGAGATTACGCCGTCGTAAACTTCGCCGAGATGGTCGCCCATGAATTCCACCTGCTTGTACTTGATCGACGAGCGCTCAGCGTTGGCCGCCAATTGCTCCATCTCCGATGAGTGCTTGCACTGCTCCTCCAGCTTCTCGAGGTTGACCGAGCGCCCTCCGTTGAGGTACTTGTCGAGCAAGCGGTGCACCATCATGTCGGGATAACGGCGGATGGGCGAAGTGAAGTGGGTATAGTAGTCAAATCCAAGGCCATAGTGGCCGATGTTGTTGGTGGAGTATACGGCTTTGGCCATCGAGCGGATGGCGAGGGTCGACAGGAAATTCTCCTCGCCCTTGCCCTTTACGTCGGCCAGCATGCGGTTGATTGAGCGATTCACCTCGCGTGACGAGCCGTTGGCCTTGATCTTGTAGCCGAATGTGCGCGACAATTTTGCCAAATCAGCAAGTTTGCCGGGGTCGGGCATATCGTGCACGCGGTAGACGAATGCTTTGGGTTTCTTCTTACCGCCAGGGTTACCGATTGCCGAGGCTACAGTCTTGTTGGCCAGCAACATAAACTCTTCGATGAGCTTGTTGGCATCTTTGGATTCCTTGAAGTAAACGCCCGTGGGGTGTCCAGTCTCGTCGATGTCAAATCTCACCTCGGCGCGGTCGAATTCTACCGAGCCGTTATCGTAGCGTTCTTTGCGCAACACTTTAGCCATCTCATTCAGCACCTTCAACTCCTCGGCGTAGTCGCCCTCGCCCTTCTCGATGATATCTTGGGCCTCCTCATAGGTGAAGCGGCGATTGCTTTTGATCACGGTACGGGCGATTTTGGAATTAACCACGCGAGCATCGGGGGTCATTTCGAAGATGGTGGAGAAGGTGAGTTTCTCCTCGTCGGGACGTAGCGAGCAGATGCCGTTGCTCAGATGCTCGGGAAGCATCGGCACTACGCGGTCCACGAGATATACCGAGGTGGCGCGCTTCTGCGCCTCCTTCTCCAGGATGGAGTCGGGTTTTACGTAGTGGGTAACGTCGGCGATATGTACGCCCACCTCGTAGTTGCCGTTGGGAAGCTTGCGGATCGACAGCGCGTCGTCGAAGTCCTTGGCGTCCTTGGGGTCGATGGTGAACGTGGTGACGTCGCGCATGTCGATGCGCTTGGCCACCTCGGCCGGGGTGATGCCGGCGCCTATCTTGTTGGCCGCTTTCTCCACTGCCTCGGGATATTTGTAGGGAAGGCCGTATTCAGCCAGAATAGCGTGCTGCTCAGCGGTGTTCTCACCGGTCTTGCCCAGGATGTCAACAATCTCTCCCTCAGGGTTTTTGGCGTCATCGGGCCACGAGGTGATACGGGCGATCGCCTTGTCGCCGGTCTTGCCACCCTTGAGCTTGCGCTTGGGGATAAGAATGTCGTTGGCAAGGAACTTGGAATCGGTCGACAGCGTGCCGATACCCATCTTGGGGTGAACGGTCAATGTGCCGATGAACACCTGGTCCTTCTCCTCGATAATATCGATTACCTCAGCCTCAGGCTCGGCGCCGCGACGAGCGGCCGCGATGTTCACCATCACCTTGTCGCCGTTAAGAGCGTGCATCGAGTTGCGCTCGGCCACGAATATCATCTCGCCGTCCTCGTCGGTCACCACGCCGTTTTTGCCGTTGGAGCGACGCACAAACGTGCCCGTGGCAACGTTGCCGCGCACCGTCTGCTTGTATTTTCCGGGAGCTACCTCCACCAAGTCGCCGTCAAAAGCGAGCTCGGCAAGTATCAACGCCACCGAGCGCTGCTGCGCCGGGGTTTTGCAACCGATTGCCGCCGACACTTGACGATAGTTGAACGTCGCGTTCTTTTGGCCGGCGGCGTATTTGAGCACTTCATTCTTGAGTTGCCCTGAGGATTTGGTTGTATTGCGAGCCATAATCGATATAAGTTATAATGTTGAAACGCTTGGAGAGGGCTTTTTGTTGGAGGGAGGCCTAAGGCTCCTTTGATTCGTAGGCTTCTTAGGATTCCAGAGCTTCTTAGGCTCCCGAGGCTACTTGGGGGTGATTAGGCGTCGATATTGGCGTAGTTGGCGTTCTGCTCGATGAAGTCGCGACGCGGACCCACGTCCTCGCCCATCAGCATCGAGAAGATGCGGTCGGCCTCAGCAGCGTCGCTGATGTTCACCTGCTTCAACAGACGTTGCTCCGGCGACATCGTAGTCTCGCGAAGCTCCTCGGCCGACATCTCGCCAAGACCTTTGTAACGCTGTACCTTCACATTGTCGCCGTGGCGAGCGATGAAGTTCTGCACCTGAGCGTCGGTCCAGCAATACTCCTCGGCCTTGCCGCGGGTACACTTGTACAACGGCGGCGTGGCCAGGTAGAGGTAGCCCTGCTCGATCACCGGACGCATGCGGCGGAAGAAGAACGTCATCAACAGCGTAGCGATGTGGGCGCCGTCGACATCGGCATCGGTCATGATGATAATCTTGTGGTAAGCCAGACGCGACAGGTTGGCCTCCTTGGGGTCGTCCTCAGTGCCGATAGTAACGCGCAGGGCGCGGAAAAGGTTGGTAATCTCTTCGTTGTCAAAGATTTTGTGATCCATAGCCTTTTCCACGTTCAGGATCTTGCCTCGCAAGGGGAGAATAGCCTGGAACTGGCGGTCGCGGCCCTGCTTGGCGGTACCACCTGCCGAGTCACCCTCGACGATGAACAGCTCGCAGTCCTCGGCCGTGCGGCTTGAGCAGTCGGCCAGCTTGCCGGGCAGACCGCCCCCGGTCAACGGCGACTTGCGCAGCACGTTCTGGCGCGCCTTCATGGCCGCGTGGCGAGCCTGAGCCGCCATGATCACCTTGTCGACAATCACGCGGGCCTGACGCGGATGCTCCTCAAGATATATGCGCAATGCCTCCGACACCGCTGCGGCTACCGGGGCCACTACCTCCGAGTTGCCCAGCTTGGTCTTCGTTTGGCCCTCAAATTGGGGCTCCATCACCTTCACCGACACCACTGCGGTCAAGCCCATGCGGAAGTCGTCGCTGGCGATGTCGATTTTCAGTTTCTCGAGGAATTTATTGTCCTCGGCGTATTTTTTCAACGTGGTGGTAAGGCCGCGGCGGAAACCGGTGAGGTGAGTACCACCCTCGATGGTGTTGATATTGTTGACAAACGAGTAGACATTCTCGTTGAACGTCGTGTTGTAGGTCATCGCCACCTCCACGGGGATGCCGTTGCGCTCGGTGGTGAGGTGGATCACATCGTTAATAAGCGACTCCTTGTTGGAATCGATGTACTCCACAAACTCGCTCAGGCCTTCATCAGAATGGAACACTTCAGTACGGGGTTCCTCGCCACGCAAGTCGGTGAGCGAAAGGGTGATGCCGGCGTTGAGGTAGGCCAGGTCGCGCAGGCGGTTGGCCAGCGTGTCGTAGTCGTATTCCGTGACGGTGAAAATCGAGTCGTCGGGCTTGAAAGTGATGGTTGTGCCCGTGGAATCGGTCTCGCCAACTACCTGCAACTCGGTGGTGGGCTTGCCGTAAGCGTATTCCTGGGCGTAAATCTTGCCACCGCGGCGCACCTCGGCGCGCAGCTTGGTCGACAGCGCGTTGACGCACGACACTCCCACGCCGTGCAATCCGCCCGACACCTTGTAAGAGCCTTTGTCAAACTTGCCTCCGGCGTGGAGCACCGTCAGCACCACCTCGAGGGCGCTCTTGTGCTCTTTCTCGTGCATATCCACAGGAATACCGCGTCCGTTGTCGACGACGGTGATCGAGTTGTCGGGGTTGATCGTCACCTCAATGTGGGTGGCGAAACCTGCCAGAGCCTCGTCAATCGAGTTGTCAACCACCTCGTATACCAGGTGGTGAAGTCCCTTGGTTGAAATGTCGCCGATGTACATCGCCGGGCGCTTACGCACGGCCTCCAGGCCTTCTAGCACTTGGATGTTACTGGCACTGTATTCCTCTTCTTTTTCTGCCTTGTAGGCGTCATCAATTTCTGCCATATTGTGATTTTTGGTCTAATCTTTGTCGATGTTCAAAATACGGTACAAATTTACGCATTTTTTCGCAACCCCGCAAAAACAAATATCCCCCACCCATCAACCTCCGTTTGTAGGCCGCCGAACGTCGGCCCTCCCAGGCTCCGCAGTGGATGTAGGCCGCCGAACGTCGGCCCTCCCAGGCTCCGCAGTGGATGTAGGCCGCCGA
>JAJBVP010000066.1:35027-37372 GCA_020859755.1 Bacteroidales bacterium
ACGTCGGCCCTCCCAGGCTCCGCATACGTCGGCGGCAGCCTTGGCGGGCCGGCTCTTGGACGGCCCTCACCAGACACCCATATGAAGGCGTAGCACGGCTCTTGGCATGAAAGAACCGTGCTACGCATTTATTAGTGAAGGATGGGAAAGTCTAACGCTCTCCGCTTTAGTTCTTGGTGGAGGTCGCTACCTCGACTCCGTCGACGGTGACGGTGAAATAGTCGTTGTACTTAACCACCCAGAGGCCTTCGGGATAGTTGGTGGTGCAGCCATTGAAAGTCATGGTGCCGTTGCAAGCGTACTCGCAGTGGGCCTCCAGGGCGCCCTTGGCATGGCCAGTGTTCTCGCAGGTGAAGGTGCAGTTGGTGGCCTCGATGTCGATGCTCTTGCCCGACTCGTTGTAAACCAGGATGCAACGGTCGTACTCGGTGTTGAACTGGCAGTTGTTCAGGGTCAACTTGCTAACGCCCCAGGTGGTGATCACGTAGTTCTTGGCGGTGCCGTTGATTACGCAATTGTTGTAGGTGGCACTGGTGCCATAGAGGTGGTGCTTGCCCTCAATCGTGCACTTGTCGTAAGTCAAGTTGTTGATGTTCAAGAAACCACAATAGTTTACGGTTGAGGCGTCGCTAAACTTCACAGTGGCGTTGCTGATGGTCACGTCGCTGCCAGCCCAGTAGTAGGCGTTGGCCGCGCCCTCGGCGGGAGTGCCGCCAGCCGACATGTCGATAACGGTCGCCTCGCCCACGCCCTCAATCGTCAACGACTTGTTGGAAACGGTGGTGGGGATGGTGAAAGTCCCGGCGGTGAGCTTGATCAGAGCGCCATCAGCCGCGTTCGCGATCTGGTTGGCCAGCTCCTCGCTAGTGGTAGCTTGATAGTAGATGTTGACGTTCTTGAACGAGTTGCCGTATTCCTTGTCGATGCCCAGGCCGGTGCCGAGGGTGCGACGACCAATGATCTCGCCGAAGTTGGCGTTGGCGGTGTTGGGGGTAACGTAGATGTCGACGTTCTCAGCGTAGTTGTTGCTGAGCTCGTGCATGTTGTACGACCAGATGTAGAGGTTGCCCGAGATCGAGCCGCAGTCGCGGATAGCGGTGATCTGCGAGTCGTAGAT
Source organism: Bacteroidales bacterium (assembly GCA_020859755.1). GTDB lineage: Bacteria > Bacteroidota > Bacteroidia > Bacteroidales > Muribaculaceae > JAJPXC01. The sequence continues at coordinate 36,145 of JAJBVP010000066.1, forward strand.
CTTGTTGCCGGTAACGGTGCTGTAGGTGGCAACCACGTGGCCCACAACGCCACCGATCTTGTTGCCATCCTCGTCGCCGTCCACGTAACCCTCAACCACGGCGTTGCGCACGGTGCAGCCCGAGAGTACGCCCTCGAATTGGAGGTTAGCGTTACCAGCCACTACGCCCACGAAGTGAGCGCCCTTAACAACGGCGTTCTCAACGGTGATGTTCATGATCTTGGGAGCGCCCTGCTGCTGGCCATACTTGTAGCCTACGTAGCCGAAGAGGCCGGCGTACTCGCGCTTCTCCACGTTGAGGTTGTAGATGGTGTAGCCCTTGCCATCGTAGTCGCCCGAGAAGGGGTTCTCGTTAACGCTCACGCCGATCGGGGCCCAGACCTGGTTGTTGAGGTCAATGTTGGCCGTCTGCACCAGGGTGTAGCCGTGGTAGTTCTCAGTTCCGCTATTCACCTGCTGGGCCACGTAAGCCAGCTCCTCGGCGCTGCTGATGTACACGATGTTGTTGGTGGTGTCAACGGTAGGCTCCGATACGCTGGTACCATCCCAAGGAGTTGCGCCGTTGGTGTAGTAGCCGTCGTAGGCGGGGTTGATGGTGATGGTGAAGTCGACGTTGGAGGTGAGAAGAGCGCCGAAGATGTTGGTGCGGTAGTTGCGCTGCAGTGGTGCGCCATTCACGTCAAGATCGTGGAAGGGCTGTGCGCCACCGTCGTAGAAGTCGAGGTGGATGTCGGAGGTAATCTTGTCGCTGGGGACGAGCACGTAGGCCATAGCCAGGTACTCATAAGCGCCGGTAGCGCCCACGGGGAATGCCTCGTAGTCGGCGTCTTGGGTCGTCTTGCCCTGGTTGGGGCGCTTGGTCTCAACGAAGCTGACGGTGCTCGACGAGCCAGCAACGGCTCCAGTGGAGAGGTTGAACGATGAGTAAACGTTGGAAACCGACATGGCAGTCGAGATGGTCTTGCCGGCCATCGCGTTCACGCCGATGTCGCTGGTGCCCACGTTGATCTGGGCGAACGGACGCTTGAGGGTGGAGGTGATGGTAGCCGAACCGTTAACGGTGAAGGTTTCCTTGCTGTAGAAAGCGTCACGATCCTCGTCGTTGAGCTTAGCGTCGGTGTAGGAAACCGATACGGTCTTGGTGGCCGAGTTCCAGGTGTAGGGAGCGCCCTCTTTCCTGTTTTCCGCACTTTTTGAGAAGTCGGCTGATTTAAAATTATAATCCGCT
>JAJBVP010000141.1 GCA_020859755.1 Bacteroidales bacterium
TCTTTCGATAACTGGATAATGTTTAACCAGTCCAACTTTTTGGGGTCACTTCAGGAGGCGAGGCTTTGGTATTTTTACGCGGGCGAGGACGCCCACGTTCCTTGTTTGTTAGAGCAGGGGACCAGCGGCCACGAGCTTGCGGCCAGCCTCGTTGCCCTCAAATTTCTTGAAGTTGTTGATGAACTTCTCGGCCAACATGGTGGCTTTCTTCTTCCAGTCCTCGGGGTTGGCGTAGGTGTCGCGGGGGTCGAGGATCTTGGGGTCAACGCCGGGCAACTCGGTGGGGATCTCAAGGCCGAAGATGGGGATCACCTTGGTGGGAGCCTTGAGGATAGCGCCGTCGAGGATAGCGTCGATGATGCCGCGGGTGTCCTTGATGGAGATACGCTTGCCCGAGCCGTTCCAGCCAGTGTTCACCAGGTAAGCCTTGGCGCCGCTCTTCTCCATTTTCTTGACAAGCTCCTCAGCGTATTTGGTGGGGTGCAGCGACAGGAAGGCCGCGCCGAAGCAAGCCGAGAAGGTGGGGGTGGGCTCGGTGATACCGCGCTCGGTACCGGCCAATTTCGAGGTGTAACCCGAGAGGAAGTAGTACTTGGTCTGCTCGGGGGTAAGGATCGAAACGGGGGGCAACACGCCGTAAGCGTCGGCCGAGAGGAAGATCACTTCCTTGGCGTCGGGACCGGCCGAGGGGGTAACGATCTTCTCGATGTGGTTGATAGGATAGGACACGCGGGTGTTCTCGGTGACGCTCTTGTCGGTGAAGTCGATCTTGCCGTTCTCGTCGACGGTAACGTTCTCCAGGAGGGCGTTCTTGCGGATAGCGTTGTAGATGTCGGGCTCGCTGTCCTTGTCGAGGTTGATCACCTTAGCGTAGCAGCCGCCCTCGAAGTTGAACACGCCGTTGTCGTCCCAGCCGTGCTCGTCGTCGCCGATGAGAAGACGCTTGGGGTCGGTCGACAGGGTGGTTTTGCCAGTGCCGGAGAGGCCGAAGAAGATAGCGGTGTTCTCGCCATTGAGGTCGGTGTTGGCCGAGCAGTGCATGGAGGCCATGCCCTTGAGGGGGAGGTAGTAGTTCATGATGGAGAACATACCCTTCTTCATCTCGCCGCCGTACCAGGTGTTGATGATCACCTGCATGCGCTCGGTGAGGTTGAAGGCCACGCAGGTCTCGGAGTTGATGCCGAGCTCCTTCCAGTTCTCAACCTTAGCCTTGGAGGCGTTGAGCACCACGAAGTCGGGCTTGAAGTTCTCGAGCTCCTCCTTGGTGGGACGGATGAACATGTTGGTAACGAAGTGGGCCTGCCAAGCGACTTCCATGATGAAGCGCACGGCCAGACGGGAGTCGGCGTTGGTACCGCAGAAAGCGTCCACCACGTAGAGGGGCTTGTTGGAAAGCTCGGTGTCGGCGATTTCCTTGAGGGCACCCCAGGTCTCGGGGGTAATGGGCTTGTTGTCGTTCTTATATTCGTCGGAAGTCCACCAGATGGTGTCCTTGGAGATGTCGTCTTTTACAAAGAATTTGTCTTTGGGGGAGCGGCCGGTGTAGATACCGGTCATCACGTTCACGGCGCCGAGCTCGGTCTTCTGGCCTTTCTCATAGCCTTCGAGCGAGGGGTTTACTTCGTCGATGTAGAGCTCATCCCAAGAAGGATTGTAGTAGATCTTGGGGGTGCCGGTAATACCGTACTGGGTTAAATCAATTTTACTCATGTTGTTAAACCTATTTTGGTGGAAATTATGAAATTGCTCCTTAAAAATCAGTGCAAAGTTAACGATACTTTGCGAGTTGACGAAGATAAATTACGGAAATTTTTCCGTATTAATTATTTTTCACACTCCAATTAACCTTCGCCCAGCCCAGTGACACCGTGACCCGCGATTCCGTCGCGGAGTGGATAGCGCCTCAAGGCCTTTATCCTTTATCCTCCACCCTTTTGCCCTCTCTGAGGCGTTTAATCGCCCTTAGCGATTAAACGCCTCAGAGAAGAAGAGCAGGTGGTAGAGGACCGAGTTGCGCCAGTAATCCCAGGAGTGTTTGCCGGGGCGCTCGGTGTAATCATGCGGAATGCCTCGTTGTAGTAACACCTGGTGAAGATGTTTGTTCACGTCGGCGAAATAATCGTCCACGCCACAGTCAATCAAGATATTCTGGCCCGTAGGCTCGATGGTTTCGGCCAAGTTGACAATCGAGCGCGCTTGCCACGCCTGGGGGTTGTCGCGGTATTCGCCAAGGTGCTGCCGGATGTGCCAACGGTCGGGAAACTGCACGATGTCGACACCGCCGCTCATCGTGGCGATCGAGCCGAAGAGGTCGGGGTGGCGCAAGCCAAGCCACATCGCTCCCTGACCGCCCATCGACAAGCCCGTGATGGCGCGGTGCTTGGCGTCGGCGATGGTGGGATAGTGCTCATCGATGTAGGGTACAAGTTGCTGTGTGATATACGATTCCATCTTCATCTCGGGCTTGAGGGGAGAATCCCAGTACCAAGAGTCGTAGCCGTCGGGCATAACCAAGATGATGCCCTTTTCCTGGGCCACGTCCTTGACGCGCGGGGCGCGGTTGGTCCAGTCGCTATAGTCACCCGCGAAGCCGTGCAGAAGATAGACCACGGGGTAGGTTTTGCCGATGGAATCGTCGGGGACGGCCACCACCACCTTGGTGGTGCCACCGGGGATGTACTTGCTGGCGATCTCGATGGTGTCGACAACGGCGGTTTTCTTTACTTGTTTTTCGAGGGTGGATTGCGGGGCATATTGGGCCGATGTCGCCAATGGCAGCATCAGCAGCCCGATAATCAATGATTTAAGGATAGATTGCTTCATGTAATTATATTTTTGATTTTTCTATTATCGGCATTCCCGGGAATCTCGGGAATTTCGAGAGAGGGCTATTTGAAGCGCCAGGTGATTTCGCCCGACTGGTCCTTGTTGGAGTCAAGGAGCACCGAGAAACGGGATTTCAGCGAGGCGTTGACGCAATTCTGGCGCACGGTGGCGTTGCCGGCGGCCGCACCCGATCCACCCGCGTAGGTGGCCGACACCACCTGCCCCTTGGCGTTGACCTTGACGCGCACGCGAATTGTGCCGGAGAGGGTACTGGAGGGGTTGGTGAACGACTCGATGGTGCGACCCGAGAGGTTGTGACCGGGCGAACCAGCCACAGCGCCTGTCGAGGCGTTGCCGTCGGGACTACCCGACTGGCCCGAGCCGGAGCCACCCGACCCGAATTTCACTTTGTTTTTTATGCGCTCGGCAGCCTCTTTTTCCTTGCGCTCTTTCTCTTGCTTGGCCAGCTCCTCCTTGGTAGGCCCGGTTTTCTCAGGCTTGGGCTTCTCTTTCACCTTCATGGGGGATTCCTGCTTGGAAGTGACCACAGGCGCAGGTTCCGGAGCGGCCTCGCCGCCATCCTCGAGGTCCAAGCCATCCTGCGCGGCCTCCTCGCCCTCGGTGGGCGCGGGCTGATCGCTCTCGCTCAGGTCGAGTTGGGGATTGTCGCCAAGCATCACGTATTCACCGCCGAACAATACGCCATCCTCCTCGGGTTGAGGCAACGGAAGCGGCTCGCCGTCGGGGGGAAAGCGCAGACACGTGAACACGCACAAGGCGATGATGCCCAAGTAGAGCAGCACAGTCAAGGCGATTGCCACTATGCGGTCGCGGCGCGATTGTTTCTTGGGATCCTTCATTTCTTAGCGGGCGTAGGCTTGGTGGCGAGCACCATCTTGAGATTGTTCTGGGCACCCACGTTGAGCACCTTTACTATGTCGCCATAGGGGACATCTTCGTCGGCGTACACGGCGATATAGCCGTCGGGTTGTTTTTCCTGGGCCAAGAGCAAGAACGGTAGCAGGTTGCCGTCCTCAACTGGTTGGGGCTGCTCGTCGCCGTAGGAGGCGTAGAGTTTGCGGTCGTGGTCGATGTAGACGCGCGTGCCTGGCTTGATCGCGGTCTGCTCCGAGCTTTGGGGCAGGTTGATCTGGAACGCCGTTGGGAACACGAACGTCGACGTCACCATGAAGAAGATCAATAACAGGAAAATGACGTCGGTCATGGAGGCCATCGAGAAAGTGGCCATCATATTATTTTGTCGTTTCAGTGCCATGGAGGTAAGTCTTAAGTCTTAGGTTTTAGTGATTAGGTACGATAGCTTTTTTTGTTGTAAATTTATAGTCATCTTCGGGAAAACAGCTAGGTAGCTATTATACTTAATCACTAATCACTATTCACTAATACTTGGTGTTAGGCAGGCTCGTTGAGAAGGTCCATAAACTCCATCGTCTTACCCTCCAACATGTTCATAACCACGTTGATACGGGCCACGAGATAGTTGTAGGCGAACAATGCCAACACACCCACTACCAGGCCGGCCACGGTGGTCACCAGGGCCGTGTAGATACCCTCGGAGAAGGAGGAGATACCGGCCGTGTTGCCTTGCGAGGCGATGCCGTAGAATGCCTCGACCATGCCGATCACCGTGCCGAGGAAGCCCAGCATGGGGGCGCCCGCGGCCGTGGTGGCGAGCCATGGCAGACCTTTGTTGAGCGAGGCCACCTCGATGTTGCCCGTGTTCTCGATGGCCACCAGAACGTCGTTCATCGGTCGGCCGATGCGGCTGATACCCTTGGAGATAAGGCGGGCGTAGGGCGAACCGTTGGCGCGGCACAGGTTCTGGGCGCTTTCGATCTCCCCCTCGTGAATGTAGTCCTTGATACGTTTCATAAACGAGTCGTCCTGGCGGGCCGCGCGGTTGATCACTATCGCGCGTTCAATAAATATATAGATGCACACGAGCAGGAGCAAAGCGATGGGGATCATCAGGAAACCGCCCTTTAGGCATAGCTCCCACACCGACATCTCCTGTACGGCCTGCTTGGCGGCCTCGTGGACGGCGGCGACATCGGTGGCAATGGAATCGTTAATAATGTAAGTCGTTTGTAGCAAAATTGTGGATAACATATTGGTTTTATGGTTTTTGGGTGATTTTTTAAAGGAGGAGGGGGGAAAGGAGGTAAGAGGTAAAGGCGCATTTTCGCATTTTTGCATTTTCGCATTTTCGCCTTATCGCCTTATCGCTTTAACGCTTTAACGCTAAGACGCGGCAGCCGCTAAATGCTAAATGCTAAATGCTAAATGCTTCATTTCAAGCAGTCGCGGTAGCGCTTGATGGTCTCGTGGAGGCCGAGGTAGAGAGCGTCGCATATCAGCGCGTGGCCGATCGACACCTCGTTGAGGAACGGCACCCGCTTGTGGAAAAACTCGAGGTTCTCCAGATTCAGGTCGTGCCCGGCATTAACACCCAGTCCGGCCTTGTGGGCGGCTCGGCTGGCCTCCACGAAGGGTGCCACAGCGGTCTCCGGGTCACGGGGGTAAAGGTCGGCGTAGGGCTTGGTGTACAGCTCCACGCGGTCGGCGCCGGTCTTGGCCGCCAATTTGATATTCTCGATGTCGGTACCCACAAATATCGACGAGCGGATGCCAGCGTCGCGCAAGCGCTCAACCAGCGAGGTGAGCAACTCCATATTAGCCGCCACGTCCCAGCCGGCCGAGGAGGTGAGGGCATCGGGAGCATCGGGGACTAACGTCACCTGCTCGGGTCGCACTTTCAGCACCAGGTCCATAAACTTGTCGCAGGGATACCCCTCGATGTTGAACTCGGTCTTCACCAACGGGCGCAAGGCCATGACATCGGCGTAACGGATGTGGCGCTCGTCGGGTCGCGGGTGCACGGTGATGCCCTGGGCACCAAATGCCTCGCAATCCTGGGCCACCTGCTCCACGCATGGCAGGTTCTCGCCTCGCGCGTTGCGCAAAGTGGCTATTTTGTTGATGTTTACACTAAGATTTGTCATCTCTCTAAACAATGGTTTTTCCTTAAAACAATCTTTTTTGATGTATCGTTTGTTGAAATATTGAAGTATTTCGAGAAAAATTCGTAAATTTGTGAAAGAATTTGGCTACAAAAGTAATCAGAAATTATAAAAAACGGAAACATTTGAGCGCAAAAGATGACATATTGCCCTTGGTAGACGACCTTTCACAAGCCCTGACGGCCCTTGCGAGCGACGCTCCGTCGCTGCTTCCGGCCACCGTGGTAGAGGCCACCGACCTTCTGGTCACCTGTCCCCCCGGCGACTACAGCGCCTCGACGCTGGCACGCGCCGTCGAGGATTGCGACGCCCATCTGTTGAACCTCAACGTCCATCCCCGCCGAGATGACGCCGGCGACTTGATGATCTCCCTGCGTGTCAACCGCCTCGACGGCGAGAGCGTCGCCCGAAGCGTCGAGCGCTACGGCTATCGCGTGCTTTCGGTAAGAGGGCCCCTCGGCCCTACAACCCAGGCCATGCGCGACCGCGCCTCCGAGGTAATAAGGCTGCTCGAGGTTTAAGACTTTAAAGATATAAATCGTTAAATCATTAAATCGTTAAATCACCCCCACCGTGAGAATCGCAATTTACGGAAACTCATATCAGGATCAGCATTTGGCCGAGCTGGCGCAGTTCCTTAGGGAACTGGCCGGGCTCAACGTGTGGGTGGAGATGGAAGCCTCGTTCTTCAACTACCTCAGCCGAGCCCTCAACGAGCCTCCCGTGATCAACGACGTTATCCACGGCCGCGACTTCTCGGCAGCCCTCGCCCTTAGCGTGGGCGGCGACGGCACATTCCTGCGCACCGCCGGCTGGGTGGCCGACAAAGAAATACCAATCCTTGGAATCAACACTGGCCACCTCGGCTACCTCGCCGCCGTGCCCGTCCAGCACGCCCTCGACATGGTAAAGGAGGTGATCAACGACCGTTGCCGCGTGGAAAGCCGATCATTGCTCGCCCTCGAAATCCCCGGCCGATCCATCGACACCTGGCCATTCGCCCTCAACGAAGTCGCCATTCTAAAGGACGACACCGCCTCGATGATCTCAGTTGACGCCCATATCGACCACCACCCCCTGGCCACATATATGGCCGACGGTCTGATCGTGTCCACACCCACCGGAAGCACCGGCTACAACCTCTCGGTGGGCGGCCCAATCATCGAGCCTACAGCCACCAACTGGGTGATCTCCCCCATCGCCGCCCACTCGTTGACGATGCGGCCGCTGGTGGTCAACAACCAATCGGTGATCGAATTGACCACCCAGGCCCGCGCCTCCCAATCGTTCCGCGTAAGCCTCGACGGCCGCTCCCTCACCCTCCCCACCGGTACCCCCCTGCGACTGTCGCTCGCCCCGTTCGCCATACGCGTCGTCCAGCCCCACGACCACTACTTCACCTCCACCCTCCGCAAAAAGCTCTACTGGGGCGTGGACCCCAGATAGCAACCAAGGACACGCGGGCGCCCGCCCGTTAATAATAATTAACAATTATTTCGAGCGATTTGCATTGCTACGTGAAAACTTAGCGTTACCTTTGCAGTGCAAAGCAAATAGTCCAGGAAGCCCAGTGTGATAAGTGATTAAAAATTCCAATTTCGTTACCCCACCCAGGCTTCGCGAGGAGTGCCTTGCGGCCGACGCTGTGTATAAGCGTCCATGATTTTCGGCTTAAGCCACCGCAAGTGGCGCGGGCCACAAAAAGTTGATTGTTAGACAGAAAAATATATACTTGAATTTTGGTTATGAGGGAGGTGCGCTTCTGTGAAGAAGTGCACTTTCACTTTTTATATACCAATAAAGGAATCAGCCGACAGGGCCGGCTGGGCGTAGGCCTTCCCCAATAAAGCTACTCCTTGGTGAGGGTGGCGGCCAGGGTGAGACCGTCGGTGATCTCGGCGCCGGTGGGGATGTCGTCCACCGAGGCTACAACCTTGACGGGCATTGTCACAAGGGCAACGCAGGGCGAGTAATCAACGGCGTAAACGGCAGCCTCCACCTGGAACAGGTGGTTGCCCACTTGCGTCGACGAGGTGTTGAAGTCGAAGGCGTAAGGCTGGATCACCGACTCACCCACGCGGCGATAATCCCAAATGAACACCACCGATCCGAGCACGGCGTTCTTGGTGCCATTGTTGATCAGGTTGACACTCTCCACCGAGAAGCCGTCGGGTTGCACCACATACACGATGCCGTCGACCACAGCGGCGCCGTTGAGGGTTACGGTCACATCCACCGGTGGCACGTCGTCGTTGTCGTCACAGGCGCTGAAGCCCACGAGCAACGGTAAAGCAAGTAACAGATAGTAAAGACGTTTCATAAGCCAAAGGTTTTATAGGGTTGATACAAGAATAGTAGTATAATCTCAACGCCACGAGACGCGAAAAAGTTTTTTTGGCGCGTCGGTGTAATGATTAGGTGTGGTTTTACGTCTTATAAATGGAATGAATCGTAAAGAATTTGAGACGATGGCTCGCCAGGTGCGCCCGCTGCTGGTGGCACGCGCAAGGACGATTACCGGCGACCCCGCCAGCGCCGACGACATCGCCCAGGACGCGCTCCTGCGGCTATGGTCGATGGGCGAGCGGCTCGACAGCTACGACAATCCACAAGCCGTGGCCATGCTCGTGGCCCGCAACCTGGCAATCGACCACTTGCGCCGGCTGCGTCCCAGCTCCGAATTGCTCGAATTCATGGGCGCTCTCCAGCCTTCGCCCGAGGAACAGATGATCCTCGACGAAGTGCCGCGCGAGGTCGAGGCGATCCTCTCCCATCTCCCACCCGCCCAGGCCGTCATCATCCGGCTCAGGCACGTCGAGGAGATGGATATCAACGAGATTGCCGCCCTGATCGACTCAACCCCCGGAGCCGTGCGCACCTCCCTCTCCCGAGCCCGCGCCCGCATCCGCGACCTCTTCCTCTCCCGAGTCCCCTCGTGACAACGTTGTCCCCTCAAGGCGTTAAAGCGCCCCTTCAATCCTTTCCTACTTTCCTCCTTTAAAAGAAATCCAAAAGCTGATAACAATATATGAAAAGAATCAACGACATACAAGCCCGGGCGCTGATGGAGCGCTTCCTCTCGGCCGACACCACCCTGGCCGAGGAGCGCCAGCTACGCGCCTACTTTGCCGCAGGGCCAGTCGCCGACGACCTCGCCCCCATGGCCGAGATGATGGGCTGGTACCAGTCCCTCAGCGAGCAAGCCTCCCCCGCACCCATCCACCGACAAGGAGCGCCCTCGCCCTCGCCCGCCACTGCCACTGCGACAAAATCCCGCCTCAGCTTGTGGATCCGCCTCTCAGCCGTGGCCGCCTCCGTCGCTCTGATTATCGCCATGGCGTGGTCCATGTCGCTCTCAAGCCGAACCGAATCCCCCGAGTACCTCGCCTACCAAGGCAGCTACGTAATCGTCAACGGCCACAAAATCACCGACGTGAGCCAAATCATCGACCAACTTAAATGGGCCGAATCCTACACCCAGCGACTCAACACTCAACATCCACCTCTCACCACTCACATCTCACCTCTCGACACCCTCCTCGAGACCGTTGACAACCCCGCCGCCCGCCAGCTCATTCTCGAAACCCTCACCATGTAATCCCTCCCGATTATGAAAGCTACAATCATATTCTCGCTCATTCTCCTCTCGCCCGCCATGGCCATGGCCCAGACCGCCATCGACCGCGAGATCGCCAACGCCGAAAACGACCCAAACGTGCAGGTGGTTTTCTCCGAGAAACGCGACCCCGCCACCAAGAAAATCATCCAAGAAAGCCGGGTGGTGATAGCCGCGACCTCCGCTTGGGAGAAACGCTTCCGCAAAGCATTCAACGACGAGCGCCCCAACTCGGTGGAGGCATCTTTGACCAACCAAGGTGTTTACTATCTCACCTTCAAAACCGCCGACCGCGAGTCGACCTACGCGTTCGTCCCCTCCAACCCCGGATGCGTTGTCTCGGTTTCAACCAATGCCGCATCCAAGGGCAAGCAGAATTCGCAAATATCGGTTTCGTATTTCGACTCTCAGGAATGGGCTGATTCCCAAGATCAAATCAAAAAAGGCCAAGCCGACACCAAGTCAACCCAAAAGGAGGCCATAGCGGCCGACCGCAAGGCTATCAAGGCCAGCCGAGAGGCCGACAAGCAACGAATCAAAGCCGAAAGAGATGCTCAACGAGCAGCCGTCAAGGCCCATAAAGAGGCCAAGAAAGCCGCCAAAAAGGAAACCGCCCGCTACCCCAGGACCATCCAAGGCTCAACCCAATCGAGCGCCGCCTCATCGGGCATCCACGCCATCCGCACCGATATGCCACGCGTCGACCGCATCCCCGATGTGACCGCCAAACTACGCCAGCGCAACCCGGGAAGCACCATCCAGTACACCGATTGGGTGAAGTATCGCACCGTCATGGGCACGATCGTCGTAGCCCCGGGCGAAACCATCTTCGTCCCCTCCAACCTCTCCCCCCGCCTCTAACCC
>JAJBVP010000057.1:0-27990 GCA_020859755.1 Bacteroidales bacterium
CCTTCGCCACAAGGGCGAGCCCGCCAAGAGAGGACATGTCGGGCGCGCGGAAGCTTACCTCGACCACAGCGGGTGGGACTTATTATGCCTAAGCCCCCTCATTCTTCGGGGCGGGAAAGCGGCAAACCGTGCGTCCTGGCCCGCTTCACTTGCTTCACGTTCCGGCACAAAACTCCTTGTCGCCATCGCGACCACGGTCAGCGCAATCGCCCCCACCGCCGTCACCGGCAACCAAATCCCCAAAATCCTCTCCGGCGGATAATTGTGCCATAAGCATAAAAGTTGTTTAGTTTCAATGAATTATATAGTTTAGGTTTTGAACAAATCGTCCATCGTCACCTCCGAGTGCACGATGCCATATGACGTTGGATTTTTTAATCCGTATGTTGTTATGAAGGTCACAACAACCCCGTATTTTTGATCGGTTTCCTCGATGAAGGTCTGCACACGCTGTCGAATCTCCTCATCGTAACGACTTGTGATGCTGTATTGACCCTTGTGAAATTTTATCTCCACAAGGTGAATCAAACGGTCGGCGCGAGTAATCACCATATCAACTTGCGCACCGATTCGTCCATCATCCTTAACTGGAACAAATCTCCATGTAGAAATGGTGGTAGACACTCCGCTAATCCCCAAAGCCTGTTTAATTTGGGAGTGATGCTCCAAGCAGATAAGCTCGAAAGTCCAACCGTTCCACGCCAAAACCTCTCCCGATGACATGTTGCCTGTCCACCAATGAGGGTCAAGGGTCAAGTCATTCTCAATGAACCGGAAATAGAAGAGGGTGTAAAAGTCAATCAACCTGTAAATGGTACCACGTTTCTTATGGCCGAACTGGGCTCGCCGTGCGATGAAATCGCACTGCTCCAAGTTTTTCAAGACACGGGTTAAGTTTCGACCATTTATCTTCGTAATCTTGGAGATCTCGGCATTGGTCAAACCCTCCCGATGCTGCGCCAAGGCTTTAACTACTTTTATATATGTATCAGCACTGGCGAACAAGGCGTTATACAACTCGTCAAACTCCGTTCGGAACATTCCTTCGGGGTCGAAGCAAAAGCGGTCGATGTTCTGAGCGACGCTTTCTGTCGGATTCAGTTGTTTCAAGTAATAAGGAATCCCGCCAAATGCCATATAACATTGCAAGATTTGGTATCGATCCCATGCGAATCGTTTCTTTTTCAAGAACACCTCCGTTTCATGCAAGGTAAAAGGCCTTAAAAAAATCCTGCTGGTCACGCGGTTGTGCAGTCCGCCCCGGTTCTTAAACAATTTGTTGCTCATCCACGAGGTTGCCGAGCCAGTGGCTATCAGCACAATGTTACCTTGTGCCGCAGCCCAACTGTTCCAAAAATATTCCAAGGACTTTACGAAATCAGAGCGTTTGGAATCCATCCACGGCATCTCGTCAATGAAGATCACTTTGCGTTTCTCATCTGAAAGGTTCGTCAAATACTCCTTTAGGGCATAAAAGGCATCACTCCAGTCCTTGAAATTCTCTTGTGGTTTACGCGAATACTCTTTCAAGGCTCGTCCGAAATTTTTCAATTGACTCCGGGTGGAAAGCCCATGCGCCCCCACATATTTGAAATCAAATTTGTGTTGGAAAAATTCCTCGACCAAAAAGGTCTTGCCAATACGTCGGCGCCCGCAGATGACGATGAACTCCGACTCATCGGATTCCATCTTGGCTTGCAACTCTTGGCATTCTCGCTCGCGTGCTATCAGCTTGGTTGACATTGCGTATAATATTTTACGCGAAGATAAGATATAGCTTTGAGCTATGCAAGAAAAATAACTTTATCTGTGCGTGATATTTGGTTAAAGTTGAATTTTAATCATCCAAACGCCTTATTCAACAGCCCCACGGCGTCCTCCGCTCGTGTCGGGAGCCATTTGCGCGCCGACAAAGAGAGGGAGGTAGAGCGGAGTTCCGGTCTTGAACATCACGATGTTGATGTGCCACCTGTCGTTGTCGCGCTCGATGTCCTTCCAGCCTGCGTACCTCCACGCGGCGCATGCAGTGGGATGTGTCGGGAACTTCTGTTATAAAGCTGTCGTCGATGGGGCGCGAGAACGCCGGCCAGCCGCCAATCCGATGGATGGATCCTTGGCGAGGTCATACAGGCGTTCTGCACCCGACTCTTGTCACGGACGCAACATCAAGCGCTCGGTCTCTATAGTCTGCCCCATATCTTCATTATATGTTCTTTATAAACTTTGCCGGAACGCCGCCCCACACCTCATTGGCGGGCACATTCTTGGTGACAACAGCTCCAGCTGCTATTATGGCTCCGTCGCCAATGGTAACGCCGGGAAGCACCGTCACGTTGGCACCGAGCCATACGTTCTTGCCGATCACAATAGGCTTGAAGGTCATGGAGCCACGGTTCTCTGGATTTTCATCATGGTTGATGGTGGCCAGCATGGCGTTGTGGCCGATAAGCGAGCCATCGCCAATCGTGATGCCGCCTTGGTCCTGAAAATGGCATGAGGAATTGATGAACACATTCTTGCCAATCGTGATACAGCGTCCGCAATCAGTGTAGAATGGTGGGAATAATCCAAATGATGGGTCAATCTGCGTTCCCGTCAGCTGGCTCATCAACTCTATAAGTTCATCGTGGGTGTGATACTTGTTGTTCATCTCCATAGTGATGCGCTGTGCATCGCTACTCATTTTGTGCATGAGCTGGTGTGCTTCACTGCCGGCCTCCACGTGGCCAACTGTGCGGATATGCTCCTTGTATTCTTCTATAGTCATATCAGGTTTAAATATGAGGTCTCATGATTTTCAAAGCTTTATTTGTGACCAGTAATTATCTCCTCCAAAGCCGTGGGATCCTGGCAGGAGATAACGTAGCACTTGCCGTCGGTGAGCTTGATGGCCAGGAGGTTTTTCTGTTGGGTGGCATACATCATGTAGCGGCCAAGGTGGGCGTCGCGAAACCATCCCCAATAGCCCATGAAGCCTCCGCTCCCGCACAGGCGAATCGTGTTCTTGGGTAGCTGATACGGGGTGACTTCCGCTATCCGGTCGAGTGGGATTTTCTTATAGCGGAAGGAGAACCACAAGGTCAGATCCTTGTCGTCCACGCTTACCTTCATGGGCATAAAGCACAGCGAGGATATGACCATCCCGAGGAGGGTAACGGCTAACGTTATGGCCAATCCCCATCCCATGCCCTCCTCCCACGACTTGCCCCACAGGCTGATAGCCACAAAAAGGAGGATGATACAAATTGTGATCATCGTTGTGCCCCAGCTAAGGCTTTGTTTCTGAGTATATGTTGCCATAATCTTAATTGGATTCTTTTAAGCGGTTGTAGATGGTGTCGAATTTAGAGTGCCAATCATCTGGCATTAGTTTTCACAAAGTTAAGGCTAATCTTTGACAATGGCAAGGGGAACGGGCGATTATTGCAGCCACGGAATTATTTAGCAAGAAAGTGCGGGCCGGAGAGGCTCGCACTGGGCTATGCTGATGGGAAGCGGGACTGGAAACACTGATATGGCGCTCTTCTCGCTACTTGTGGAGGTTACCTTACAAATAGTATGGCCAAAAGAAGGATTACCGCGCTCGCCACTATGAAGGAAATGGTTGTCTTGTTGCGGCGCTCAAATTGTTGCTGAAGTGCATTAATGGTGTCTTTTTGATCCGAGAATATCTCTTCTTGACGCGAGGCTATATGGTCGACTTTAGTTTCAATGTCCTTCAAGGCAGCCAAGATTGAAGTGGTAGTCGTGTCGAGGCGGTCGAGTAGGTTCTTGCGGGATACATTGACGGCCTGCGTGATTTGGTTGAGCAGCTTTTCGTTGTTGGCTTCTACATGGTGGGCGAAGTCACTGAGATCTTTTTCGGTCTTCTCGATTTTGTCGAGGTACTGGCGCACGGAGGTGTCGAAGTCGGAAGAAACCTTGATTAGCGACTCTTGCTGCTGGCGGTTGGCGTGGTCAAGACTGCCTTTGAAGGTGGTTACGGCGTTTTGGGTAGTGGATTGGAACGACTGGAGGCCTTGGTCGCAACCGTCGCGAAAGGTTGTGTTCATCTGCTGCGACATGTTGCGGAGGGCTTCTACGCTTGCGCTGAAGTTCTCCAGGCGCGACTCAGCCATAGCGAGGATTTTGCCGTCGAGAGTTTCCTGATGGTTCTTGACGCTGTCGATGAACTGTTTCATTCCGTCGCCCAGCTCTTGCAGCGTGGAGGCTATGTCGTGGAATTGGGTTGCGCATCCGGCGTAGCTGTCGGTGACGTTTTTCACTTGCTGTCGAGCGCCTTCGATGGCTTGGAGCGTTTGCTCAAGTCGAGCCAATGATTGATATATATCTTGTTGCATATCAGTGGTTAACTATAGTGTATACTTTTTAGAGAAATCTTCGAGCCAGTGGAGATGGTGGGTGAATTCGGCTTGGAGCTGGAGATCTTGCAAGAAAGCGAAGTCGTCGGCCGAGGCCACGTGACGGGATTGGCCATGGATGCCGTCGTAATACCGTTGCATGTTGTGGTAGAGGGCGTCGGTGTTGCCCAGAAGAGAGCGATAGCGATTATACCCGGTGAGGAAATAATCTTTCAAGCGGGCTCGGATATCGGGATGGTTGGTCATGCCAAGACCGGCTATGGCGTAAGCTCCCAGCAGGTTGAGGGCTGCGTTAGCGCCATCGCCACCGCGCATAATGAGTCGTACGGCACCTTGAAGATGCTTGAGGCTGTCGTTGGCCGAACCTGACACTCCGGTGACGTCGGGGTCGACCACGCGCAGGTATTTTTCCACGATTTCAAATTCTTCGCGCTTGCCTTCTTGGGAGTCGTCGAGCAGGGAAAAAGGCTCGCCTGAGTCGGTGGCAAACCCATGACGGGCATACTTGGAGTTGAAGTAGAAAAAGAGTTCGTCCTTGAGTCGTTCGTTCACTTCGAGCCATGGTGCTTTGTCGCGGATGGCGCTGATGCAGAACTCGCGCATGTCCTCGATGGCGCGACGCCGCTTGCGAGCGATCTTTTGATATACAAATTGAGTGATGAAGACTAAGCATCGGTGCACCTCGGGCCACCCGTGCTTCCCTTTGGGCATCACCGAGCAATGCTCCACCTCGCGCACGGCCTGCTCATGCGTGTAATATCGACACAAATAATCGAGGAGGGAGGTGTAGTAGCTCCCTTGGGGCTTGCGGCGACACTGAATCGAGAAAGCACCGCCTTGCGTGCTGTAATCTTGGGTGAAATCATCAATAATGCCAAGAACGCACAATCGGTAAACGGCCTTTGCCACAGCATTGTATCCCTCCTGGTCGTAGGTGAGCCGAATGATAGCCGACTCATCACTTCCCAAACCATGGATGATATTGGCGATACCCGTGGCGCGTCCTTGCTTTTGCATTAGGCCTTGGGCATCCCGTAGCCACCATTCCACCTCGGCCGAATGGACGATGCGGTCCATCTGTGCCCACTCATAGCGGGCTCCCTTGAAGGAATTGTCGAAAAAGTACATCATCGTGCGGAAGTCGGGACACTGATACTGCAGGCGTTCCTTGGGGATGTACATGCGATATTCGGATGCCCATTTTTCGAGTTGATCAAGCGGGAAATATTCAAATTGCATCTCTTTGGGCAGGTGTCTCACCTCGCAATCCCTACAAAGCTCCTCGGGGCATTCGTTGCATCTGAACCACAGGGGCTTACCGTCGGAGCTGTAGTTGGGGCAGGTCACGCGCACCAGGTCGCTCGACGGAGTACACTCTTCAATATCTTCAGCAAGAATCTTCCCCCGCAAGCCGTAATGGTCGATTATCTGGTCGAGATCCTCGGCACGGAACCATTTGCCGCGAATCTCCCACACAGGGTGCTCGGTCACCTTACAGCTCTTACGTATTCGTTTCAGGTGATAGTCGGCCACCAACAGGAGGCTCAGAGCCATGCGACGGTCACGGCCCGCGCGCCCTGCCTCCTGCACGAAAGCCTCAAGCGAGTTGGAATAGTTGGCATGGACGGTAAACCGCACGTTGGGCTTGTCGATACCCATGCCGAAAGCCTTGGTTGCCACCATCAGCGGCAAGCGATTGTCGCGGAATTTTTCCATGTCGGCAAGCGATGTGTCGGGCATTGTGGAGTCGTCGTTGCTACCGTGGAATTTGCCCACCTCGCTGATTGTCGACAGATTGGCTGCGTTGCCCATGACCGAGATCCCCGAATGGCCCTTTAACCCCACGTGAGGACAAAACACGATGCCCGCCGCGGGGTAATTGTTTCGGCCTGGCGCGAGGTAATCGGAATCCATTTCCACGCGCAGGCTTTCGCCATCGTCGGACGCTCCCTCGAGCGACTCGCGCGCGACGAATCGGCTACATATGTCGTTGAGCGACTGCTTGTCCTGCAACTCGGCAAGCATCTGAGGCACGGCTTGTACCACCTTCTTTACCATCTCACCCTTGTTGCTCTCGCAGTTGAGCGGACGGCCCACTTTGACAGGGTAGGGGAGTCCAGGGTCGAGATGAAGGCCTTTTTTGAGATCCGACTCGAAATCAATCGGAACGGGTATCACCCGATACTGTAGTTCCAGGCGGTTGCAATTCTCATGGCGCACTATCGCTTGGGGGTCGATGGGGAAGCGGCCGTAGCCCGTAAGCTCGCGCTCAACGTCGGCCAGCACGTCGAACGACGCTGTAGCCGTCAATCCGAACAGGGTGATATGGCCACCCTCTTCGCGGGGGAGGACGAAGTTGTAGAGATTGCGCCCCACGTGGAGATATGGGAAGCGGAAATCCTGTCCCCATTCCGATACGCAATGCACCTCGTCGACCACGCCATAGGCAAAATACACTCCATGGTTGCGCATATTGCGCAGGCGCTTGCGGAAACTGCCGATGGCCAGGCGCTCGGGCGATAGAAACACCAGTTGAAGCTGGCCTTGTTCCATTTCGGCTTCGCGCTTTTGACGTTCTTCAGTGGTGAGTTGTGAGTTGATGTAGGCGCAAGAATCGATGCCTATTGCATGCAAGCCGTGTACCTGGTCCTCCATCAATGATTTCAGGGGATCGACCACCACGGTAATGCCAGGCTGGAGCATAGCGGCCAGCTGATACGTGAGCGACTTGCCTCCACCGGTGGGTAGCAAACCGATGACCGATTTCAAGGCCAACGCTCGGTCGAGAATCGGCAACTGGCCAGGGCGGAAATCACGTTTGCGGAACAGCAACTGTAGGAAATATCTCAATGAGTCAACTCGCCGGGATGCCTCACCACTTCCATCCTCGTCCAGAAGAGGACCGTATAGGATTCTCGCTCCGGTCATTGCCTGTCGTGGTTCGGGTTCCATGGTGGTGTCGCTGATTCGGCACCAGAGGTCGCTGCCGTTGAACATTGGCGGCATCTCTTGGGAGGGACTTATCTCCAAAGCGAGGTCGAAATGGCGGTTGCGCAACATGGCGTTGAGGTCGCTTACGGTGGTCGCCTCAAGTTGAAGTGGGCTGTTGGCATATTTACGATTAACCACAGTAAGGTCTATGTCTGGGAAACGGCGATCGCTGTAGTGGGCGCTCAAGGAGCAAAGATTGCTGTACATCTCAGCCAGGTCGGCCATTGCCAACGCTACGCATGGCACGTCGCCCTCATAAGCTACCACCCGCAGCCGTGGGCCACGGATGTCAAGACGCCCGGCAAGCATCAGTCGAAGCAACACTGCTTCCACTTGTCCCACGCGTGTAATCACGTCACGAGCCATATCACCGTGGCGCTGGTCATCCACCTCGAAGCGTATCTCGGTTTCCGAGGCGCATTCCTTTACGGCTCCTGTAGCCTTGGCAATGGCTCGCTCAACCATGGGGCTGCAAAGCGTAGGCATCCCGCGTCCCACGATATTGGCCATAACCGCAAGCACTGAATCAGGGTCATTTATAACCATTGCACCAAGATCGAAATCGGCCTTTACCTCAAATTCCCTGCCTATCGTTCCACCTTCGCCCAACGCTTTAGAAACAAAGCCACTCCTCATCGGGACCGGCGCATATGAGGAGGCGATAACCATAAGTTCCTGACCGTTGTTTTCGTTCTCAGTGACGAACCCCAAGGCCCGACATGTGTAATAACGACCATTGGGATGAGTACCGAAACACACATTGCGCACGTCGGCAAACACTTGTCTCAATCCAGGGGTGAAATAGCGATGGAAAGCGTCGATACGCCAGTTGCCCGCATTGATCGGACCAGTGCAAACGAAAATATTACATTTACTTCCGGTATTGGTGAGCGAGGCTACAGCGCGCAAGTCAAGGGAGGGGAGGTCGAGAATGTTGGAGAAAAAGTGTACGCAAGTGTCGGTGATGGCCTCCATCGCGGGGAATTCAGCTGCCGAAGGTTGGTCACTGCTTGGGAGGAACTGGTTGCATGTTACAATTTTAGTCTTTCCCTCTACCATGACTTTCACATGGTAGACGGCACGCTCGAGGGCTGCTTTCGACGGCTCTATGAGCGTTACGCGTCGCAATTGCTCTTTTTTGCCCCGCTTCACCAGCTCTTCGGCAAAACAACATGTGGCCAGCCCTTGACCGCAACCCCAATCGACAACCTCAAAATCGTCCTCAAGTAGTTGCCATGGGAAATTGGCCAATGCAGCCTGCATCTTGTTGGAGTGGGCTTGGCCATACGATGCAAGATAACAGGCCAGGGCGTCATCGCTGTCCAGTACAGCCGTGCCGTGCTGGAGGTGGGGATGTCGCCACGGGGTGTTGCGATAGCGGTCGGGCACGAGCGTAGTAGCCAGTGCCACGATATCCTTCATAGTAGGACAGGGACCGAGGGATTCAAGTTGTTGGGGGTAAGGATTCATAGGCCAGTGATGGTTTCCCCGTGGGGATTGTTGAGGTGACTGCGGTAGCAAGCCGTAGCGGCCTCTGGCGAATTATTGGCATAGCAATACAGGCACTGGTGGGGGCATGTGTTATATTGTCCGATGTCTTTGGCCTGAATGCAACCGCAAGCGGCGCGTTGGCCTTTGTCGCGGTTGTCGCGAGTGAAGGTAAGCAGCGGGTGCGGGTTGAAAAGGTCGGGCTGAGCCACCTTTATGCCCAGGAACTCCATCAGCTCTGTATCGTCGCTGAAAAGCTGCCCGATCAATCGGTCGTCGATGCAACGGTTGTGCTCGATTCCCAGAGAGGAGAGGTCGATTTTCTCGGCGCACGTGGCAGCTGTCATGTCGTTGTCGGTGGCGATTTTGGCAATGCCGGTTGCTGCCTGGAGCATGGTTTCGGGGTCCCATTCACGCCACGGCACTCCTGCGGCTGTGAGGTTGGCTCCCACCTTTCGGTAGGTGGCAATATCGGCGAAGCTAAACACAAGCTTGAGTGCATATCCGCGTAATTCCGTCGCTATTCGGCCAATCTTGGCGAGCAGGGTGTCGACGGGGGTGCGGTCGGTGAGCATCAGCGGGTCAAAACGCCACACGATGCGACCGGGCTCCGTAAGATCTACCAGCCGTCGAAATGTGTCGATGCGTTGCTGTAATGCCGGGACACCTCGCTCCAATCCCTCCTCCTCGTAATCGTTCAACGTGTACTGTAGATACCAATTAAGCCCTTTGCTCCTTAGCTCGGTAAGGTGATCCAACAACGGAGCTGGATTTTTCGACCAGAACACTATTAGCCGAGCGTTCTGAAAGCTCACATAGCTCTTCACACCGTTGAAAGGATTAGTCCATGCGCAGTAGCCCCGACGCAAGCGTTCCATGAACCAATCGGAATAGAACGCCGGTATATCGGTGCTCCTGCTGGCCGAGATGATGACAGGGGCCGAAGCGATAGCCGGTTGGCCGTTGTCGAGGGTGATGGTGGTTTTGTCCCAGGATTTCATTGTTTGGTGAGGCGGTTGAGGTAAGCTGTTAGGGAACCTTTAAGGCCCGCTAATCGACGCTTGCGTATTATTGCCTTTGAGAGGTCGCGGCGCGCGTATTGGAGGTTGATGCGCGAGGACTCATCCGAGAGGGGTTGTAGCTGAGCGATTTTCTCGTTTAGGGAGGCGATGCGTTCCTCAATGGCATCGTAATCGGCTATTGTGCGGTTGAGTTGAAAGCGGGTAAGAGCTGTCAACGTTTCCGGGAGCTTTCTTTCGTCGTAGACCAGGGCCACCGACATATCATCCTTGGAGCCTCTCTTGCTGATGAGAGGAAGGGCGCTTTTCAATTGGCGCAGGGTGGCCAGTTCACCCTTGGTGGCGATGAGCTTGTAGATGGTAGTGTAGAAATTTTCCAGCATCGGTCCGTCGCCGTAGGTGTCGTCAATGCCATCACTGCCTAGGAAGGCCGCGAGGGGGAAGGTGCCGTCGTTGCAGAAGCAGTAGCGGAACTCCTCCAGGGCGGCGCTGTCGCATATCGAGGTGGTTTTGTTCAAGAAGCAGCGGTCGTCCCAGGGAACGGGTTGGGAGAAGGTTAATATGTTGATAGGTGAGGAGGTTAATTGCTCTGGGGAGGTGGGGGAGGTTAAGGGGCTATTAGGTGAGGAGGTTAAGGTGAGGAGTTTGCCGTCGCCGATTTGGAAGGCAAGCCAGAAGGAGGAGGTTTGGAGATAGCACATTAGGGTGCAACCGTAGATTTTCTCCAGAGTGTCGCCTTTGAGAAACTCCTCTCGATACTTTTGGTCGACGTGCTCCAGTTCCCACTCGTTAAGGGGAGTAGAGACCGCATGTGCCGAGATAGCCTCGTTCCATTGGGCTATAATCGACGAGAAAAGCCAGCGCAGGCGTCGGTTGACCTCCTCTGGCACGAAATCGTTGCTTTCTTTGGCCTCTTCGGAGGTGAAAAAACGGTATGGCTCCAGATCACCCCCGTCATGGGCGAAGGCTGTCACCGCCTTTTGCGTGATATCAACCAGCCGACGACTGCCCACATCGCTGCGGAAGTAACGGTCGCCACCATGGCCGTCGCTCACGATAGCCATGGCGCAACCCTCGTCGACCACCACGGCCGTCGCGCAGTCCTGACACGGTTTGCCCGAGGCGAGATGGCTCTCGCCCCGGCAATAATGGGATATGGCTTTCATCAAATCACATATTCACATGTTTACATGTTAACATCGCCATTAATCCCACTCGTCGTAGCTGTCCGACTTGGCTGGCTCGGGGGCTGCTGCGCTCTCGGCACCGGCCACGTCCTTTGCCGCCTCGGTGATCTGCTTCTCCACCTCGCGCTGTTTGGTCTCGTCGTTGGCGCTGCTGCTCTTGGATCCGATTTGCGACGAGGTGACGGCGATGATGCGTATCATCTTCTTCAACGCGTCGATGTTGTGCACCTTGATCACGGCTTCCAATGAGCCGGTGAACTGCTTGAGCACGTCCATGTCGCAGTCGTCGCCGATGGCGATAGCGATTTTGATCGCGCTCTTAAACCATTTGTTGTTCTTCAACTGGGCCAGCCCGCCCTCAAAGTCGTCGGTGGGGCCACCGTCGCTCAGGAGGATGATTGCCGGTGCGTAGCATCCGCTGGGCGACGACATGAAGCCGTTGGAGCGCGACAGTTTCTTGTTGAGTTCGCGGCAAGCCTCGCCGAGCGAGGTCAGGCCTTCGGCGGTGACTTTCTGCCAGATGAAGTCCTTCCCCTCCTTGGGCTCGTCGTAGAGCCAGCGAGTGTCGGTGGAGAACTCGAGCGCCGCGACACGGATTTCAGCGTCGGGGTTTTCGTCGGAGATTTCGCCGATGATGGGGAGGACGTTCTCGATAGCGTCGTTGACGGAGCCGATCTTACTGCCGTCCATGCTTCCCGACTTGTCGATCATGAAGAACAGGGTCATCTGTCGACGAGGAATGCTTTCATTGTCAAGTAAACTCATAGCTTAAGGTTATTACGTTGATATGTTAATAAATTATTTGCTATTACGCTAATATACTAATATTTTAACTCCACACGCTGTTACTTTGAGACCTGGTTTTACGGGCATGGTTGATTGGGGGGCGATTTGCTTGATTTTGCCAGAGGGGGTTTCCACTACCCAGGTGTCGTTGGTGATGTTTTTAAGCTGGATGGGGTAACGGTCGTCGGCTACGCGGATGACGGCGATGTCGGGGTCGTTGCCGCTGTTGATGTAGACATTGCTACCCACTGTCAACGCCACCTTGCGCCCACCGAAGTCGAGATATCCGGCTGGAGTGATTGCCTTGCCGCAGTTCATGCACTTGAGTGAGTCACCCTCAAGGAATGTCTCCTGCATGCAAGATGGACAGATTACCAAAGCATCCCGCAGGCTTTGGATCACCTTACGCCACTGGTTCTCGATAAGGCGTTTCTCGGGGGTGGTGAGAAGCTCTTGGCTGAACTGCGCCGAGAACGTGTCGCGCAAGATAGATGGGAGTGCGGGCCATCGACGTATCACATTGTTGTGAACACCGCGCACGGGGCGGTTCTCACCTTTCGGGTCGAAGATAAACTGCGCCTCCGAGCCGTAGAATTTCTTCTCATATTCCTCGGTCATGCAGGGGCACGCCAGCACGCGGCTCCCCTCCAGGGGATGGTTGCCGTAGAAGAGCATGAACAGAATCACCGACAGCGAGAAGCGGTCGCTGTATTTGTCGGGGGCGTGACCGGCCACCACCTCAGGGGCCATGTAGCGAGCCTTGCCCATGATGCCGCTGCGCTGGCCGTCGGGCATCACGTTGTCGTTGTCGCAGATGAGCACGTCGCCAGTTTTGGGGTCAATGAAGAAATTGCCGTCGTTGAGATCCTGATAGCTCAATCCGTGGAGATGGAGCAGGCGGAATCCGTCGCAAATCTTCATGGCCGCGTTAAGGATGGCCTCAAACGACCCAAACTGCTTTCGGGCCAATAGGAAATGCCCAAACTCATAGTAACCCTGGGGGCGCAGACGCATCACATAGCCGAATGATCCCTTCTCCTTTTTGGTCAAATATTCGGGCCACAGGAAAGCCTCGCTTGGCGCGCCCTTTGCGATGTTGTCCTCGAGATTTTTGTAAAACTTCTGAGGCAACTGCTGGGGATGCAGATACCATTTCAGGGCCATCCGCTTGCCGGCCACATCCACCAGGTAGACGATGCCTTGGCCTCCACGGCCCAGCTCTTTGATCACGGTAGCGTGGCCGCCATTGGTGAGATTAACACTGGTTTTCTCTTTTAATTCCATTTTGAGATGTTATATCTTATAACTTATATCTTATAGGTTTAGCCGTCTTTTTGGAGGAGGTCAACAGGCATCCGAGTTCTGATATTCTCTCTCATTCTTTTGATTTATACTTAGAAATAAGTTGTCAAAAGGCGCCTCCTGAAAGGGCGACTGATTCTTGGGGCTGAAGCTGTCCGCCGCAGCCACATTTGGGACATGTCACCATTTGCGTCTCGCCATCCCAGCACACAAATGTGTTGCAATGGTGGCACAGCCAGAATAGCTTGCTACCGCAATGGGGACAGCCGTTGAAGTCGCGGTCGTACTCAACCGAGCCGCGCACCGACTTTCGATCGTATCCCTCGCGTTTGGCCTGCTCGGCCTTTATTTTGAAGCCCCAGCAGAACGCGAAGTGGGTGCCCCGCTCGTCGCGTGGATCCACTGTGATCCCAAACGGTTCTCTGGCTTTCTTGCACATTCCCATCACGGCGAATGCGCCTTTATGTAGCTTTCCCATAATGAATGATTACTTGTGGTTGTAGGTGATGAAGAATTCTTTGCATTTGCGGCGCTCGGGGCGATAGGCGGCGATCGTGAGGGGGTCGTACTTCTCGTAGAAGTCGAAGCCGCGGCCCAGGCCCATCGACCAGCCATCGTCGGTGGAGATGAAGCGGTCGTGGAAGTCGCGGAACTCATGTGTCATCTCGATGCCGAAGCCGAGGAGGTCGTCGATCATGTCGTCGCGGCGGTCGATGATCACGGACTGGATGTTGTCATCGGGGTCCTCCTTGGTGATCATATGGATTTTCAAGCCCTCAACATCACGGGTGTCCATCAACATGGCCACAAACTCCATGAAATTGCGTATCATGTGTGGATTGTTGAGCAGATAGGGATCCTCGACGGTGATTTCGCGGGAGTTGGCGAAATAGTCGCCAAAGAGCTCACGGTAACCCACGCCCGTTTGGCCCGAACGGAAACGGCGCTGTCCCTGGGCGAGCTGAGGCGCGGCGTGGTCGATGCGGGGGCGCTTCGGTTTATTTATTTCATCCTTTACTCCTTTATTGTTGGAGGAAAGGGGTGAAGATGAGGCTGGGCATTCAATTGTCACCGCGGAGGGCTGGGGCACGATCAGAGCGTTGGACACTTTCTCGAGAGTTTCGACGTTGATCCACTCTTCGTGTCCAGGTTTCTGATAGCGGAAGGTTGCAG
This sequence comes from Bacteroidales bacterium, assembly GCA_020859755.1. Lineage (GTDB taxonomy): Bacteria > Bacteroidota > Bacteroidia > Bacteroidales > Muribaculaceae > JAJPXC01. The sequence goes on from JAJBVP010000057.1 coordinate 14,308, forward strand.
GCTCGATTGTCGGGTCGATGATGGGGAGCTGGTCCTTGACGCGCTTGCGCATCTCGGCGGCGAAGTCAACCAGCTCATAAGCCTCCTCGTCGGTCATGTTGCCGTCGGGATAGAGAAGTTTTACAAGCCCCGAGAATGTCTTACGTATGGCGTTGTGGTCGCGTTCGGTAAGGGATTCGTCGAACGATGCGTACTGCTTGAGAAGTCCTGTCAAGTCGCGGTCGCGCAGGCCATGGAGCACGGCGGCGATATAGTCGGTAATCAGGCCGTAGCTCTTGGAAAAGCTGCTCTTTTTCAGCGGCTTGATTTCCCATCCGGGGTTGTAGAAGTGGACACGGTCGAGGAAAGCGCCCTTTATGAACGACGTGGGGATGGACTCAAACATGTGGGAGTTTTTCAGCATGTAAGGCACCGTGTGCTTGGTGTTGCCCACGAACACCATCGAAGCCGAGGCCTCATGGCGCCCACGGCCGCGGTTGAATGCTTGATTGGCCAGATAGTTTTGCATCACGTCGATGAGCGTGGCGTCGATATTGCGACCCTTCTGCTGCTCGTACTCGTCCCAGGCCACCACGTCCCAGTAGCCCACGAGACCAAGCACCTCGTTGCGGCCGCTCATGCTCACGAACAGACGTGGCACCGTCACGTCGCCACCGCTTACGAGCACTCCGTAGGGCGACAACTCTTGGAAGATGTGGCTCTTGCCCGTGCCCTTGGGGCCGAGCTCCATGAAGTTGAAGTTGTTTTCGATGTGGGGGAGTAGGCGCGCAAGGGTGATGAACTTCTCTCGGCGGGTGAGAGCGTCGGGGTTGAGTCCGCAGGTGTGGATCAGGAAGTCGATCCACTCGCCGGTGGTGAACTCTGAGCGCTTGGATATGTACTCCTCGATGTCGATTCGGGAAATCTGCACCGGCTTGAGTATCTGTATCTCCCACCGTTGTTTGACATCGTCGCCGGGGATATAGCCGAGGGTGACAATGCACCATACGCCGTTGCCCGAGAGGAGCTTGGGGTTGTCCTTGATGTATTGGGAGTTGATGGGCACGTCGTGCAAGCCAAGGTTGGCGAACGAGGCCACGTATTCGTCGTCCTTTTCGTTAAGGACGACTGTGACCTTGTCGATGATACGGTAGCGACCCTGCTCGCGGATGCGACTTTTGATTATCTCGTCCTCGGCGCGGTGGACGTAATTGTTTTGTATCACCTCCTTAACCTTGGCGAGGCCTTGCTCGATGGTTTCCTCATCGTCGGTGGCGCAATATTGGCCAAGCAGGTACTCAAGCACGTAAGTGGGCACGGGCAGGCCGCCTTTCACCTGAAAAGCGAGATCCTTTCTTACCACCTTGCCGGGAAAAGCGGCTAAAACTTTATCTTGAAGCAGCATAGATTTTAGATGTCGTTATAACGTTAATCAATTATATTAAAAGTCCATCTCCAGCAGGGTGCTATTGGTGACAGGCTCCTTGAGAAGGGCGTTTAGGGGATCTTTAGTGTCGTAGACGCGGAGCTCGAGCAGGCCCGGGGTGACCGACTGCTGGAGCGTGAGCACAACCTCGTGGACGCGGTTGACCAACTCGGGCTCGGAGGAGTCGAAATTAAGCACCACCTCGTTGGACACTCGGTCGAGACCTTGCCAGATGGCCACACTTACCTCGCGTCCCATGGTAAGGTTGTCGACGGCATCCTCTTGGGCGAGTTTCACTTTCAAGCGGCTCGACACCACGTTGAGGTTGCGGCTCAGGAGCATGACCCCAACGGTAGCCTTGAGGTTTTTCTCCTTTCCTCTTACGTGAAGCACCGGCACCACTATCTCCTGTAGCGAAGCTCCGCCGTGGGCGAAATTGTAGCCACCCGGTGCCGCGAATCGATTGGTGCCCTTGGGAACGGCCACGTAAGGATTAGGTGTAAGTGATGAGTGATTAAGGGGGAACTTTACGACCCCCATCGGCTCATCGGGGTTGCTGGTGATATAGTAGCGTGTCTTCTTTTCCAGGGCCTCTTCTGTCACCTGATGCTTGTCCTTTTCCGCGAAGGGGAGGTCGCTGTAAAGGAAGCCATGGTCGGCGGTGACAATGACGTGGGCCACGTTCATGGAGGCATGTAGCGAGGTGACCAGAGCGGTTAGCTCCTTGACAACGTCGCGGCAGGCACCCGCAATGTCGCCGTCGTGGCCGCGCCTATCGATGGTGTCATGGTAGATGTACACAAGGGGACGCTTGAACAGCTCGCGGTTGGTAGCCATATTGTTTTTCGCTACCTGGGAATAGCTTACGGCGGTTGCACCGGCGCGATGCGATTCCAAAATAGCCGCCCGATCCTCAATCGTGGTGGGCACCTTCCCGTCCACCATCAACTGAAGACTGTCGACTGAAAACTGAAGACTATCATGAGGTAGCAGCGTGTTCATGCAATACTTGGTTTCGGTGGGAAGATTGGCGAGCATCGCCGAGAGCTTAGGGATGTGCTTGGTGCGGCCAATGGACTCGGTAAGCTGTTGTGCCACCTCGAATCGGAGTGCGTCGGAGACGATCACCACGAGTTTCTGCTTGCCGTCGGTGCGCCCGTAATTGTCGGCGTAGAAATCGCTTTGGCGCGGGAGATTTACTGCCGAGAAGTTGCGGCATCCGTGCTCGGTAAGGCAGTTGATCCACTCCAGGTTCATGTCATTCATCAGGCGCGAGTAGGCGAGGTCGAGCTGATGCATGTGATTAGGTATATAATGGGTGGGATGAGGCTCTACCGAGGGGTACTCGCTGTCCATTGAATATCGGATGGCCTCCCACTCTTCATGCGCCTTGCGGTAGAGCTGATCGAAGCGATACCAATCTTGAGTGTAACGGTCAATGTAATCCTGCGGTGAGGACAACTTGAGCGTGCCGATTGCCGAGGCGCGGTCGTAGTAGTCGGCCAGCAGATCAAGCAACGCGATTGCATGCTTGAGTCCTTCCGAAGGGGCGAGCTTTTGGCGTAGAGCGGCTGCTTCGCGACGCGCCACCTCAGGCTCGGCCATCAATGTGTGCTCAAGCAGGTGACGATAGATGGGCCAAGCCAGAGCTTCGGTCATACGATAGAAGTTGGCGTCTGCGCCGTAGATTTTTAGCAACTCGCTTTCGCGGATGTCTCCAGCCAGTGAATCCAGGGCCTGGGCGAAACCCTTGACGCGCTCGCCAGCTTCCCATACTCGGTTGATGCCCTGGATCTTGAGCGTTGATATCACTTTGAATCGGCGATAGGGATCGGTGGAGTCGGGGGGAAGCAGCTGAGTGAGACTATTGTATTTAAGTGACATGGCCACTTCGCGCATCTTCTCGAGAGTGTTTAGCTCGATTGTGGCGTTGAACGTGTCGTTGATTTTAGTGGATAGACGCTCTTGGAGGTCGGCGTTCTTGGCGAGGCGCATCCAGAACTTGTCGCGTTTGTCGCCAGCAAGGGCGATCAGTCGGGCGGTGAGTTCGGCCCAGTCAAGCAGGCGTTTCTCGCCCAGATAGACACTGAGCATTGCTTGACAAGCGATGTCCTCGGTGAATGCCGTGGGGGTGAGGTACGGCTCAAGGATGGCCATCACCTTTGGACTTTGCAACTCAACGGCGTGGCGCTGGAGGAAGCCCCGGTACTTCTCAGCCAGGCCATACTGTTGCATGAAGCTTGCATGGCTCTCGTTGCGGAAGTCCATATTGGCCTTCAAGACGTCCATCAGGGGGAACGCCAATTGCTGTGCCTCGGAAGATGGGTAAACGCCTGAACGGAAGATCAACACCACGCGGCGGTCGTGCCATTCATGCTCTATCTGATGCTTGAGACGTAGCCACGGCGCCGGCGCGTACTGGCTCTTGGCGGCGTCCCATAGACCGGGAATCACCTCCACGTGGTATCCCTCGGGCCATGGGGCGCTCTCCAGCTCTTCGGCGAGCATCTGCATACCCTCGAAGATGAACAACACCCTCAACCTTGGGTTCCTCTCAAAATAGCTCTCAATCTTTTTTATCATCGTGGATGGCTAATGTAGAGGTTAGTTGATGTAAATTGAGTTGCCATTGTGGATGTAGGACATGAGCTTGCTCTTGAGGGAGGCAAGGTATTCGTCAATCTCGGCCTCAGTGGCAAGTGCCTTATGACATTTTGGTAAGTCGAAGTTTACGGGTTTCATGGCCAATAATTCCTCCTTTTTACGCAACTCCTCCTTGCGACGCTTGCGTTCTTCTGCATCCTTGATTTCCTGGAGCTCCCTTTCGCGCCGACGTTGCTCCTCCATCTCTCGCTTGCGCACTGCCCCGTTGATGAGAGAGCGCTGTTGGCCAAACCAGTCTTTGATTCTGGAATTGTTTTCAAGCACAAGGAGTTTGTTGCTGGCCGTCTTAGCCATGATGATAGAATCAACATTGGCTAAAATCGAGGGGTCTATATCATTTTCTTGACAGGATTGAACGAGCCATTGATAAGCGTTACGGTAGGCGGCTTCTACCTCCTGGCGCTTGGCGGCGCGGACGTTGGCCAGGGCGGCTTCGATCTGCTTCTTGGCGTTGTTGCAGGAGCGGATGCTCACCGGCCAAGGGGCTGTCGCCAAAGTGGTAAGTGTGGTGGTTAATGGTTGAAGCTCGTCGGGGAGGAACGAGAAATTGTCATCGTTGGCACGGGCGTACTCTATCAAATTCTTGAAAGCGTCGCGCTGGTCGTTGATGAAGCTTACGACCTCGCGGGCCGTGTCCATGAGGGCGCGGGCACGATCGCGGTCGGCCACGACGCGCTTGAAGTATTCCTCGGTGTCGCGTATCTTCAGCCACTCCTCGAAGAGGTCGACAACCTCACGCAGTGGTTGGGCAAAGGCCCACGGATTGTTCTGCAGCAGGCGATTGTAGGAGCTGATGATGTTGCGCAGTGCCGTTGGGGCCTCCCCCTCGCGGGATTGGTGGAACACTTGTGTTGAGTCGGTGGAGACGATGGCGGCTTGGTTGCCGAATATCGCTTTCCAAGCGTCGAGCATGGCGCGCACAAGCTCTCGGGAGATTGCGACGCCCTTGCGGAGGGTGAACTTGTTGGTGTCGGAGGCCAGGCGTTGTGCCACGATGGTTGATTCGACGTTGGGGTCGTTGGCGTAAGACCAATCGCGGGCATGGCGACGCACCAGCTCGTTGCATATATATAAAGTGGCGATCTCGTCCCAGCCGTAGGGTGGCTTGCGGAATTTGGCCACGACATCCGAGGCGTTGACCTCGCCAAACTGGGTGTCGAGGTATCGGTCGACATCGCGCTCGGGCTCGGTAAGGGTGGCGTTCAGGTCCTCATAGTCGCCAGGGTTGATGGGGCGCTGGATGGCGACACGTAGGTCGGCTGTGCTGTGAGGGGCTTTCTCCACGAGATGGCTCTTTTTGTATATCCCGTCGAGGTGGCTCTTCATGATGGAGCGGAAGCGTTCGTCGCCTGAGCGGGTGGAGGTCTCGCTCTCATCCATCACGTGAGGGCCTGTTACCACGGGGCATGTGTCGAGGATACGGCGCAGGGTAGGCTCGATGATCTCGGAGAAGATTTCGGCCCCTCGCTTGCGGAATTTATCGCGAATATCCTTGTTCTCCGAGCCCGATGCGGGGGTGGCAAGATACTTGGTAAGCTTGCAGTACCACTCGAGTTGCGTAAGAAGATTGCGGTCGGCGTGCACTTGTGGACCCATGTAGAATGCCAGCTTTCCCTCGGGATTGCGGAATGCGAAGCCGTAGACATCGCCGTTGAAGGTGTCGGTGGTGAACTCGATGGGAATCTCGGCGTTGGCGTTGCCCCAGGGCGAGAAATTGTCGATTCGCAGCGACACCGAGAACGAGCGCGTGCCACGCTGCTCCTTGTTTTTTAGGCTCTTGAACCATCCCTTGATCACCTCGTGGATGCATGACGAGCGATCGTGCTGGTCGATGACAGTGTTTTGGATCAGTGTGGCGATTATGCGTTCCTCCTCGGAGAAAAAGGAGAAGGTGTCGGCCAGACCCTTGTGACGCTCGCGCCTGATGATGTATTCGTCCTCAAGATATACCAGAATATCCTCCACTTCCTTTTTGAGGGTGATCCAGGGGGTCTCGAGGTCGTTGATGAGCAGGGTGGCGACGTTTTCGGCAGTGGCGGGGAAGTGGTTCTTCTCGTTGTCGGAGATGTTGCAGATCATGAACAGAATATTGACCACGCGACGGGCAAGACGCGGGTCGCGGGCGTATCCTTGAGCGGCCTTGGTGGCGTTCTCCATGGCTCGATGTCCCTTGTGCTGGAGGCCTTGGGTGAACATTGTGTTGAACAGCTCGTCGAAGGCCACAAACTTGCCAATCTCAGCCTCGGCGCAATTCTTGGCCGTGTCGTGTACCACCTTGATGAGCGAGCGCTCGTTGCCCTTGACCTCCTTGGCGACGTATTCCATGGCGAGGAAGTTGTCGAATACCTTGGTGATCAACTTGAATTGGTAGGGGATGAACGGGTAGTAGTCGACGAATGTCTGGCGGGTGTGGTAAGAGTCGTATTGCGTGGGAAGCTTGAAGCGCATCTCGATCTCGGCTTGCTTCTCGTCGAAATGTTTGCCGAGGGTGGCGCGGGCGGTGTCGGTCTTGTCGAGAATACGCTTTTGGGTGATCACCTCGGCTTTGGTGCCGGCCAGCGATACCTTCACTTGGAAGCGCCCCATGATTTTTCCCTTGCGGTCCTCGTTCTCGTCGTTGTCGCGCACGTTGCAGTCGTCGCGCACTTCGCTCTCGTCCTGCTGAGCGGTGCAGGCGATCCACACGCGGTTGTCGCACGTCTGTGAGATGCGTGACACCAGCTCCTGGAGGTTGAGGAAACGGTCGCGCTGCTTGTTGATAAACTGCGACACCTCGTCGGCCAGGAGAATCAGGCGATAGTCGGGGCCCTTGGTGTCGAGGAACGCTTTAAGCTCGGCAGCAAAGCGCTCGATGGAGATAGTGATGTCGCGCTTGATCAGGCGCTCTCGGATGCTGTCGCGGGATAGGGTGGGGGCTAAGTCGCAAGCAAGATCGAGCACCATATCCAGCTCTTGGTCGATGATGTCGGCCGCCTCGTTGGGGTCCTCCCAATTAGCGCCAAAGTCCTGGCTCATGCGGCGCTTGAACTCGTCGAACACGCCTTTCTCCTGTAGCGGCTTCTCCAGCAGCTGGGCGAGGAAGAGGTTGAACTTGTTGAGGCCACGGTAGCCATTGAACTCGTTCCAGAACACATGGAGGAACGACTCGTTGCGCGAGCGCGACGCGTTGTCGCTGGTCTCCAGGTTGAAGATGCAGGTGGCGATCTCGGCTCCCTTCACCCAGCGGTGGAGATCCTGAAGGTCGGAGAGTGAGAATGAGATGTTGTGATCGAGGTCGCTAAAGGGGTCGACCTCACTCACGGCTTCCTCCATTCGGGAAAAAGCCTCGTCGCTGTAGTCCGGAGTGATGAGGTAGTCGAGGTATTTGAGGAAGTGGGATTTACCCGATCCGTAGTATCCGTCAATCCAGATGCCGATGTGGTCGAAGCCCCGGTTGTTGCGAATTGAGCTGAGAATCTGGTATAGGCCGTTGAGAATTTCGTCGGTGAAGACGTATTCCTGAATCTCGACTGTCACGGTTTCGCGGTCGAATTTTGTGGCCGAGACGGCAGGGTTGACTGAGCGGGTGATCGGTTTGCGGTATATCTCTTTGAGCTTCATCGGGGTAGTGAAGGTTAAAATGTTAATAGGTTAATTGAGGGGTATTTAAAGGAGGAAAGGATTAAAGAGGGGGTTAATCGTTGATGAGGAGAGTTGCTCGGTAGGTGTGATGGTCGGCGATTGAACCGAATAGCTTGAATGAGTTGTCGTCGCGCTCTCCGGGGTAAAACACTATTATCTTGTAGCGTCCTGTCTCATTGTGGTCCTCATATAGGGCGAGTAGCTCGTTAACGCGCAGGTAGGGAAACATGGAGCCAACGCCGGTGAGGAACACGTAGGGGCGTTTGTACTCGTCCTTTTGGTCGATATGGGAGAGGATACGCTCGTGGAGCCAGCGCACGAATTCCTCGCTGTGGGCATTGCGCGTGAGCGTGTCCTGCACCGATCGGGCGTTTTCAGGCGCAGTTGCCTCCTTGTCGAGCAGGTATTTGAGCATCGAGGGATGACGCAGAAACCGCTTTTGGTCGAGGTAGGCGCAAAACTCGTCGAAGAGGTTGAGCGTCAACACATCGACATAGTTGGTGGGGCGGATGAGATTCTTTTGGAAATCCTCGATCTCCTGGCGCATCTGGTACTCCATCTCGGCCGGGTAACGGTAGATGAAGAAGTTGTAGAACAGGTCACCGGCTTCGGTGTTCTGGAAGTCGGGGGAGCAAAGTTTTTCGTATAATTCTTTGACTGTCATTGTCCTTTAAAGGAGGAAAGGGATAAAGGGTTAGGAGTTAAGCAGGGTATTGATCTCGTAAGGATCGAGAAGGCAAGCCTCAAGGAACCAAGGCTCGCCGATGGTGGCGTAAAATCGGGGCTCTTCGGGGAGGATGGGCGAGAGGTTGCCTTGGGCATCGGCCATGCCGGCATAACGGATCATGGTAAGGTAGGCCGACGCTATTTTCTCCTTTGTGGCGTCGCTCCAGGAATCCACGAAGGCATCTTGCGAGCCAATCTCGTTGAACAATGCCACGAGGTCGTCGCGCCTTACTTGGCGTGAGATGCCTCGCCAAGCCTTCATCGTCACCTTGACGTGGAAGTCGAAGATGATACGATAGGTCTTCAGTAGCACGAGCAGCAGGGCGATGCGGCGGTCGTGCTCCGAGAGTTGCTGCCAGTCGTTCCAAAAGCTGATGGGCATCTGGCGGAATCGCCGACGTATTTCGGCGATGGTGCGCGATCGCGACTTCTCGGAGTTGATGTGGAGCACTCGGTTGTTGAGCTTCTCGTCGGCTAAAAGGGCTTCTGAGTCGGCCGACATAAGCAGGGGTAACAACGCCTCGGTCTCCTGAAAAAGGAAGCCTCCGCCGGTTACGGCAGCGCTATATGGACTGTTGGTATTCTTTTGATTTCTCATGGGTTAAATCTCAAGCATAATGGGATTTATTTGTGTTTTTGCAAAGAATTCTACAAAAATAGGAAAAATTTAGGTATAATCGACAGAAATTGATTAGAAACTTTGCAACTTGGCCCAAAACAGCAGGATCTCTACGAGGCCATCATCAACATGCAGGCATAATCAGCTTAGATCCCAATCGATACGCCTGTCTTGGCCTGGCCAGGGTGGGTGTTTTCTTGTAGTGAATAGCCCATTAGGAAAGCTCGACGATGGTGATGCCGGCGCCGCCGAATTGAGGGTGCTCGTCGCGGTAGGAGTCCACGCCGCGCACGGTGTCGAGGTATTGGCGTATGGCTTGGCGGAGCGCGCCCGTGCCGGTGCCGTGGAGGATACGCACTCGCTGTTGGCCAAACTGGATGGCGTCGTCCATGAAGTAGGTGACGGCTTGTATGGCCTCGTCGGCTCGCATGCCGCGCACGTCGATTTCAGGCTTAAACTGCAATTGGCGGTCACGCAAACGCTCGGTAGTGGCCGAGGACACGAACGACGCCGCCTTGGCTCCGCTCTGCACCTTGGCCATGGTCGCTTGCAATCGGTCGAGGGCGACTGTGGTTTTCAGCAACCCGAATGCCACTACTGCCTGCTGCCCGTTGATCTCCAGAATCTTGCCCACAGTGCCTTGGCCGTCAAGCTTGACATTGTCACCCACCTTCAGCTCCTGGGCTGGGGCTTGTGGGGTAGGGGATTTCTTCTTTTTGGTCTTGGGGGCTTTCTTCAATAACGGGTGCTCATCGGGCATCTGAGATGCGAGGCGTTCCTTCTCCTCTTTGAGTCGGCGTCGTGCTTCAAGTGTCGCTTCACGTTCGGCTTGTGAACGCTTGATATCGTGGATGGTACGCTCCACTTGCGAGTTGCTTTGCTCGATGATTCGCTTGGCCTCGTCCTGGGCTTGGGAGATGATTTCGCGACGCTTTTCGCGCAAGGAAGTGGCGTCGTTCTCATAACGCTCAAGCACTACTTCAATTTTCTTCTCTTTTTGCTTGATAGAGTCGCGCTTATGCTCCCAGTAACGCTTGTCGCGGGCGATGTCGAGAAGGTATCGGTCGAGGTTGACGTAGTCGCTACCCACAATCTCGGTTGCATCGTCGATAATAGAGATGGGGAGACCTATCTTGCGGGCGATCTCGATGGCGAATGACGACCCCGGAGAGCCGATGGAGAGCTTGAAGAGCGGGCGCATCTTCTGGCGGTCGTAGAGCATGGAGCCGTTGACGAGACCTGGCAACTCGTTGGCCAGTTGCTTGAGATTTTGGTAATGGGTTGTGACCACGCCCCACATTTCCTTGGCGTTGAATTGCTTAAGCATGGCTTGGGCAAGCGCGCCGCCAATCTGAGGCTCGGTGCCCGATCCAAACTCGTCAATCAAGATCAACGACGTTGCACGCCCTCGCTGGAGGCATTGCTTCATCGACGACAGATGGGAGCTGTAGGTCGACAGGTCGTCCTCAATCGACTGGTTGTCGCCAATGTCGATGAAAATGTCTTGGAAAATGCCCACGTGGGAGTTGTCGTAAAGGGGTGGAAGCAGTCCGCATTGCAACATGTATTGTACCACTCCTACAGTCTTGAGGCACACCGATTTACCACCCGCATTTGGTCCCGAAATCACCAAGAGGCGCTTTTGGGGGGTCAACGTGATATCCAACGGTACTATCTCCTTGCCTTGCGTCTTGAGCGACTGCAACAGCACGGGATGCTGGGCGTGATACCACTCCATTTCGGGCAGCTCGCTAAGGTGAGGCATCGATGCCTCTATCTTCTTGGCAAACAGCGTTTTGGCGTGGATGAAGTCAAATTCTCCCATCAGTCCTTGGGTATCCAACAGGGCTGGAATCTCAGGACGTATCACGCGGGAAATCTCTTGCAGGATGCGGATTACCTCGTGTCGCTCCTCCACTTCGAGTTCGCGTAGGCGGTTGTTGGCCTCCACGACCTCGGCAGGTTCGATGAAGAAGGTTTTGCCCGAGGCGCTCTCGTCGTGGACGATGCCGTTGATTTTGCGCTTGTGCATGGGAGCTACGGGGATCACGAGTCGGCCATCACGCACCGACGGGGTGACGTCGCTATCCAGATAACCGTCGCCCACGGCCTTGGCGATGACGCGACGCATTATTGAGTTGATACGTCCCGACATTTGCGACAGTTGCTGGCGAATGGAGGCCAACTCGGGTGATGCTGAGTCCTTCACATTGCCTTGATCGTCGATGATGCGGTCGATTGAGCGGAGAAGCAGGGGGAACCCGTCGAGGTAGGATGCCTTCTCCTTCAATCGGGTTGACCCTTCACGCTGAGACATGAAGCGGCGCACGTCCTCCACGGCACGAAGGCTTTTGGCGAGTTGGGAGAGGTCGTGCGACGACATGTAGGTGCCTTCCACTTGGATGGCTTTCAACGGGCCAGTGACATCCCGAAACCCGCTCAGGGGGAAGTCCTCACCCCCGCTGATAATCCCCAGCATCTCGGCGGTTTCCTCCAGGCGTGAGCGCACAACAGCAGGGTCGGCCGAGAAGGACATCTCCTGGACCATCTCTCGTGCGATGGGCGATTTGGCGTACTGGGCCACCATCGCTCGCACTTGGGTGAAACCTACTTTGTCTTCAAATCGATCGGGAAGGATCATGGGGGAGGATTTTAAAGGAGGAAAGGATTAAAGGGGGAATTAGGCTTTTTTCTTGGATTTGACGGGCTCGTCGGCGAAGCGGTTGGGGAAGTCGATGTGCACCGGTGGGCGACTCAAGGCGTATATCACGCAGCCGATGCCCACAAGGATGAACGGGATGGAAAGCCACTGTCCCATGTTCAACACCATGTTCTGCTCCCACTCCTCTTGGGGGTTCTTGATGAATTCGATGAGGAAGCGCGAGGTCCAGAGGATGATGAAAAACACGCCGAAAATCAGTCCGGGACGTCGCTCGGCGTTCTTCTTCCAGTACATCCACATCAACAGCCAGAACAGGGCGAAGTAGCATAGCGCCTCGTAGATCTGCGTGGGATGGCAGGCCTGGCCGTAGTAGTGCTGGTACCACTCGGGGGAGCGCACAAACATGAATCCCCAGGGCAAGGTGGTGGCGTGGCCGAAAATCTCGCTGTTGAACAGGTTGCCCAGGCGTATTAGAGCGCCCACCAAGGCGATTGCTACCACCAGGCGGTCAAAGGTCCAGAATGGGCTTCGTTTGGTGGTGATCATCGAGAAAAGTATGCACGCGATAATCACGCCTATCGTGCCGCCGTGGCTGGCCAATCCTCCTTCCCAGATGTAGAGGATCTCGATGGGGTGTTGCGAGTATTTGTCCCATTCGTAGAAGAACACATGACCCAAGCGGGCGCCGATGATGGTGCCGGCCATCACCCACATCAACAGGATTCCGAGCCAGCTTTCGGGAGCGCCCTCATGCTTGAACATCTTGGCCACAATCCAGTAGCCCAATGAGAAGCCGATAGCGAACATGAGCCCGTACCATCTTACTGTTACGGGCCATGATATCAACGTGGGATCAAAATTCCAGGTAATGTAATCAATCATTCGCTGAGGATCTTTATTCCTTTAATCCTTTACTCTTTTAAAGATTTAAAGCTTTAAAGATTTAAATTACAAGAAATTATACCAGATGTGCCACCCAGTAATCGCGGCTGCCGGGGAGGAGGTCGACTACGGGGATTTCGATCATGGTGTAGCAGCCTGGAGCCTGTCGCATTGCGGCGCGGGCGACGCCCACGAGGATTTGGGCGGTAAGGGCCGGGTTGTTGATCGACATGTTGAAGTCGAAGCGCTGGTTCTGGGTTTTGCCCGAGACGCCCTTGCGGGTCATGTGCACGCCGTGGCCCATATCCTTCACTTGGTCTACGGAATCGACCTGCATCACGTGGGTTTCGTCGGAGGCGAAGTAGGGGTCCTCCTTTACGGCTTTGGCTACCTGCTCAAGGGTATATCCGGGGAGAAGCTCGACGTACACCATTCGGCGATGGATGCCGGTGCCCAAGGGGATGGTCATCGACAGGGCGTTCTTGACACCCTCTTTCGACTTGACGCACACTGTGTGACCCATGCTCATGCCGGGGCCGAAGTTGGTGTAGGTCATGCCCTTGGGGGCCGCTGCCTCCATCAGGGTGCGCACAACCGAGTCGCTACCGGGGTCCCAGCCGGCCGAGATGATCGACACCGTGGCGTGCTCCTTGGCAATCTTGTCGAGGTCCTTGCGAAGCTCGGGGATCAGTGTGTGAATGTCGTAGGAGTCGACGGTGTTGATACCCATGGCGAGATATTCGGCGGCGTATTTTTCCACTTCGCGTGTGGGTGTGCACAGGATGGCCACGTCGACGGGGCCAAGTTCCTTGATGTCGGTAACTACCTTGTAGGGTTGGAGCTCGGCTGGGATGTCGGTCACCTTGCGGCGCACCACCCCCGCGATTTCCATATCGGGGGCCTCCTGGAGAGCGTCAAGCACAAAATGCCCGATGTTGCCGTAACCCACAATTGCTGCTTTTATTTTCTGCATAGTTTATAAAAGTTTCTAGTTTATAGTTTCTAGTTTCTAGTTAAATGCTTTTTTGGTGGAAATTCAAGTTTATAGTTTCAAGTTTATAGTTTCAAGTTTATAGTTTCAAGTTTATAGTTTCAAGTTTATAG
>JAJBVP010000057.1:28090-36484 GCA_020859755.1 Bacteroidales bacterium
TTTCAAGTTTTTAGTTTTTAGTTCCGCCTATAGATTCCAGATATTTAGCGAAAGATAGGAGCATCCTTCTTACCTCAGTAATTCGATCTCCCAAATTATTTCTAACTTCTAAAGAAATATATCCTAATCTGAAAGCTAATTCTAATTGAGTATCAATCTCATTAGCAGATCCATGTGCTATTTTGATAAAGCGAAGGAAATCTTTTGGAGAAAATCTCCCATGGCCTTCAGCGATATTGGATGGTATAGAAGAGGCGGCTCTTTGCATCTGATTAGCCAAAGCATAGGTTTCTTCTTTGGGGAAATTTTTGGTTATCATGTAAATGTCGACAGCTATATCCATCGACTTTTTCCAAAAATTGAGATCCTTATAATCTAAATAAGCCATAATATGAATGCCCTTCGCGTTACTAACCGATAAGGTATTACCTAGAAACTAGAAACTAGAAACTAGAAACTACTTTGCTGCAACGATCTCTTCTGTATCCCTTGCGATCATCAGTTCCTCGTCGGTGGGGATGACGACTACTTTTACGCGGGAGGCGGGGGTGGAGATTACGGTCTCGGTGCCACGGGTGCGGGCGTTGAGGGCTTCGTCGATTTCCACGCCCATGAATGCCAAGGGACGGCATACGTTGGCGCGAACGCCCGTTTGGTTTTCGCCCACGCCACCGGTGAACACGATAATGTCAACGCCACCCATCTCAGCGGCATAGGCTCCGATGTATTTGAGGATGCGTTGCTCGTACATGTCGAGGGCCAGCTTGGCGCGCTCGTTGCCGGCATTGACAGCTGCCTCGATCTCACGCATGTCGGAGGAGATCTCGGTGACGCCCAGCACGCCGCTCTCCTTGTTGAGCACCTTCTGGAGTTGGTCGGGGGTCATGTTGTGCTTGGTCATCAGGTAGGTGAGTGCGCCCGGGTCGATGTCGCCCACGCGGGTGCCCATCATCAATCCCTCGGTGGGGGTCAAGCCCATTGAGGTGTCAACGCTTTGGCCATGGTCGACAGCCGTGATTGAGCCGCCGTTGCCCACGTGGCAGGTGATGATTTTCTGGTCCTTGATGTCGACTCCCAGAAAGTCGCACACGCGTTGCGACACGTAGCGATGGCTGGTGCCGTGGAAGCCGTATCGACGGATGCCGTCCTCCTTGTAATACTTGTAGGGGATGGCGTACATGTAGCTGCGGGCGGGCATTGTCTGATGGAACGCGGTGTCAAATACGCCTACTTGGGGCACGTCGGGCAGAATGGCTTCAACAGCCTCGATGCCAGTGATGTTGGCGGGATTGTGCAGGGGAGCCAAGCCGTAACACTCTTTGACTTGCTCTTTCACGGCTTCGTCGATGAGTACCGACTTGTTGAATTTCTCGCCACCGTGCACCACGCGGTGACCCACGGCGTCGATCTCCTTGTAGGAGGATATGCATCCTGTCAGGGGTGAGGTGAGGTTTTTGAGGATGGCCTCGACGGCGCCTCGATGGTCCACCAATCCGAGCTCGGTGATGGCCTTGGAGCCGTCCTTGGTTTTGTACTTGAGGAAACCGTCGGGGAGGCCGATTTTCTCGACGCCGCCCTCGGCGAGGGTAGCGTGGGTGGTGGTGTCGATAAGCTTGTATTTGACGGAAGAGCTTCCGCAGTTGAGCACTAATATCTTCATTTTTAAGCCTTTTTGTCGTATTCTTTGAGGCCGATAGCCTGATTGCAAGTGATGATGATGGTTTTGTAGATGTCCTCGGGGAAGCACCCGCGGGAGAGGTCGTTGACGGGGGCAGCCAAGCCTTGGAGGATGGGACCGACGGCTTCGACGTGACCAAGGCGCTGCACGAGCTTGTAGGCGATGTTGCCTACCTCGAGCGAGGGGAATACAAGCACGTTGGCACGGCCGCTGAGCGGGCAGTTGGGAGCCTTTGACTGAGCCACGGCGGGCACGATAGCGGCATCGCTCTGCAGCTCTCCGTCGAGTATCAAGCCGGGGGCCATCTCTCGGGCAAGGACGGTAGCCTCGATCACCTTGTCGACGCGCTCGTGGCGTGCGCTACCCTTGGTGGAGAAGCTCAGCAGGGCCACGCGAGGCTCGATTTGGGCGATGTCGTGGGCTGTGAGGGCTGAGGATACGGCGATTTGTGCCAATTCCTTGGCGGTGGGGTCGGGGACGACGGCGCAGTCGGCGAACACCAGGATGCCATCGGTTCCGAAAGGCGAGTCCTTGGGCATTACCATCAGGAAGGCGCCAGAAACCACGTCGATACCGGGCTGGGTTTTGATCACCTGGAAGGCGGCGCGGAGCACGTTGCCGGTTGTGTTCATGGCTCCTGCCACTTGTCCGTCGGCGTCGCCCGATTTCACCATAAGGCAACCCAGGTAGAGATGGTTGGCGGCCGTCAAGCGGGCTTCTTCCATAGTCATGCCTTTGGCCTTTCGAAGCTCGAAGAGCAGGGGCGCGTATTTGTCAATCACCTTTTCGTCGGCGGGGTTGACGATGGTGGCTTGTGGGATGTGGGAGAGTTGTAGCTCCTTGGCCATGTGGTTGATGTCGGCGGGATCGCCGATGAGGATAATGTCGGCTATAGAGTCGGCTATGATACGATCGGCCGCCGTAAGGGTGCGGGGCTCGGTGCCTTCGGGCAGCACGATGCGCTGCTTGTGGGCTTTAGCTGCGATAGTGAGCTTCTCAAAAAGATCCATGGGTTTTAGTTTTAGTTGCGCGAATTTAACTAATTTTCCTCAACAATTTGGCCTAATCTCAGGTTATTTTGGTAAATTTGTACCCGATAAAACTGTATTTACCATGGTAACCATAATTTTCTGCCATCCCTGGCACGGCTCGTACAATTACGCAATCCTTGAGAAGATCAAGGCCACTTACGATGCCCAAAAGAAGCAATATCAAGTGATTGACCTCGAGGCCGACGGCTTCAACCCCAACATGACGGCCGACGAGTTGGCCCTGTATTCCAAGGGGGAGACCACCGATCCGCTGGTTAAGCGTTATATCACCATGCTTCAGGACACCGACGAATTGGTGATGATTTTCCCCATCTGGTGGGGCATGATGCCGGCCAATCTCAAGGGTTTCTTCGACAAGGCGATGCTGCTGGGCTCGGCGTTCACATATAGCCCGGAGGGAGCGATGCTTCCGGGCTTGCAGATAGGCAAGACGCTGATTGTCACCACCTCTCAGGCTCCGTCGATATGCTTCGGGCAGTTCATTGAGGGATGGTTTATACCCGTGATGCTCAACACGGTAGGTATTACCGGTTGCCAGTGGATCAACTGCAACCAGTGTAGCCACGGGCCCAAGGAGCACCGCGACCAGTTCCTTGACGATATCCCCAATCACCTCTAATTCCCCAAGCGCCTCGTCGCCTGGAGGCTCTTTAGCCCGGTCGAGTGCCCCGAGGGTCGCCGCGGGGTCCACAACGCCCTGGCACAATTTTCTACACCTTTCCACGTTTATTTAAGGTATAATACTATACCCTAAATTATTCACGTGCATTTACATGAATCCTATTAAATCAATCATAATCGCATCGGCTGCCCTTCTGTTGGCATCCTGCTCCTCCGATAGCCACGACGAGCCGGAAGTTCCTATCACCCCTGTTGAGGGGCGCACCGTGCTGGTGTATATGCTGGCCAACTCCTCGCTGGGTATCACCAACTCCTCGCTGGGAGGGGTAAGCTACGACAGCCTTGACCTCCAAGAGATGCGCCAGGGATTGGCCACCAGCGGAGGCAACGACGGCCGCCTGCTCGTCTATTATTGCCCTCTGGTTGTGACCGATTACGACCCTCCACGGCTCATTGAGATCACCGGGGAAGACGAGGCGAGCGACAAGACGCTGAAAATTTACGACTACACCGTCTACTCCACCACCACCGGTCGACTGCAGGAGGTGATGGCCGATATGCAATCCCTGGCACCGGCGTCGAGCTACGGCTTGGTATTCTGGGGACACGGCACCGACTGGCTCTCGGCCCCTGCCAAGGCTGGGATCTCGGCGCAAGCCTACGGTGGCGAATACGACCTCGACAACCGCCGCACCACCTACTGGATGGACATCACCGACATGGCCTCGGCTCTCAAAGCGTCCACGCCCAAGCTCGACTTCATCTACTTCGACACCTGCCTGATGGGTTCGGTGGAAACGGTCTACGAGCTTCGCGACTGCGCCTACCGCCTGGTTGTGTCACCCACCGAGTTGCAAGGCACAGGCATGCCCTATCATTTGAATATAGATCCCCTGATGGCCGACGGGTTGGACGGCGTGGTAACAGCTGCCACCAACACCTTCAACTACTACAACACCCGCCAACAGGCTCTGCAGATTACCGTTGTTGATACCTCGCGCCTCGACTACCTCGCGGCCACCACCCGCTATCTTTATCAGCAACCCGAGACCATATACATCGCCTACCCAACCCAGTTGCAGGCCTTTGCCAAGGCGTCCACCTACAACGATTTCCGGTGTCACAGCTACGACTTCGACTCCTACGTTCAGGCCCTCAACCCCGAAGCGGTGGTGTACAGCACTTGGCGAGCCTCTCTCGACGACGCCATCCTCTACAAGGCCACGACCGCCAAGGAGTTCAATGGCATCGCCATCAACAGCTATTGCGGCTTGGGCACCTTTGTAATGTCCTCGGATCCCGATCACTTTTTCCGCGGCTACAACCGCCTTAGATGGACCCAGGATGTAATACCCCCGATTCTTTAATTCATTCCCTCCATCCCCTCTTTCCTCCTTTAAAAGAAAAAATCCCCAATCTTCATGAAGCACTTTTTACTATCTATTACAGCTATTTCAGCCCTGACGGCCAGCGCCTCGGTTGACGCCGTGAGAGTAAATGCCCTCGGTTACCTGCCTGGCGACATCAAGGCAGCCGTGCTGATGGTGGAATCCCCCGACGCCTCGGTTGACGGAATCGCCATCATTGACCAAAACGGAGTGAAACACGCCCCCGACTCGGTGGTCAAGAAAGCCGCATGGGCACCCATGGGAGCCACCTACCGTATCTACTTTTCCTCCCTCACGGCTCCAGGAGAATACACCATTGTCGCTCCCACGGCCACTTCGCCCGTGTTCCGCATCGGAGACGACGTATATAAGGGTGCCAACGAGGTGCCTCTGCAATACATGCGCCAGCAGCGTTGCGGCTACAACCCCAGCCTTGACGCCATCTGTCACCAGCATGACGGATACCTTGTGCTTACCGAGGACGGGCGTGACGGCCAGCACGTGGACGTGCGTGGCGGCTGGCACGACGCCAGCGACTACCTGCAATACCTCACCACCTCGGCCAACGCCGTGTTCCAAATGCTGTGGGCCTACCGCGAGAATCCCGACGCTTGGGCCGACAACTACCAAGCCGACGGCCGCAAAGGTGCCAACGGAATCCCCGATATCCTCGACGAGGCTCGCTGGGGACTGGAGTGGATGTGCCGCATGAATCCCGAGGAGGGTTTCTACCTTAACCAGATTGCCGACGACCGTGACCACCGATTCTCAGGCTTGCCCGCCGACGACAACGTGGATTACGGCTGGGGCAAAGGCACCGGTCGACCCGTCTACCCCTGCTCAGGAAAGCCATACGGATTGCAAGAGAACAAGAACCGTAGCCGTGGACTGGCCTCTTCCGTGGGTAAATTCGCCTCGTCATTCGGCCTTGGAGCCATGGTTTTTGAGTCGATCGACCCCGATTTCGCCAATCAGCTCCACCAACGCTCGGCGACCGCCTACGAGGTGGCTCAAGCCAATCCCGGGGCGTGCCAAACCGCTCCCTGCGTGTCGCCCTACTTTTACGAGGAGGACAACTGGGTGGACGACATGGATCTGGCCGCCGCTATACGCCAGCTCATCTCCCGCGCCGACAATTACAAGCACGACGCCGTCAACTATGGCCGCATGGAGCCTGTGACACCGTGGATGGGAGCCGACTCGGCTCGCCACTACCAGTGGTACCCCTTTGTCAACCTTGGCCACGTGTTGCTGGCCCGTGACGCCGACCAGAAGGTAGCCCGCGAGTTCACCGCCAACATGCGCTCGGGCCTTGACCGAGTGAAAGAGCGCGCGGGCGACAACGCTTTCGTCAACGGTATCCCCTTCATCTGGTGCTCCAACAATCTTACCGTGGCCCTCGTCACCCAAGCCATGCTTTACCGCGACCTCACGGGCGACACCCAATACCAGGAGATGGAGACCGCCATGCGCGACTGGCTGTTCGGCGTGAACCCCTGGGGAAAGTGCATGATCGTGGGGCTGCCCCAGTCGGGCGACTTCCCTCGTGATCCCCATTCAGCCCTCACCAACCTCGAGGGCATCCAAGTGACTGGTGGACTGGTTGACGGCCCCGTTTACGGCAACATTTTCCGCTCGCTCCGTGGCGTACATCTGCGCAACGAGGACCGCTACGCTCCCTACCAGAACGACATTGTGGTGTACCACGACGACTACCACGACTACTCCACCAACGAGCCCACAATGGACGGCACAGCCTCGCTCACCTACATGCTCGGCCGACTCGCCCTCGGCAAATAGAACCCCTTCACTAACAAAGATATAACATGATTCGCTTCATCACAAAAATCCTCCTTTCCTCGGCGCTCCTCCTACCCTTGGAGGCATGCGCCAAGGATCGGGGCGAAACCGGTCAAGATCGGGTGGCCCCCGCGTCGCCCGCTCAGGCCAACCTTCACCGACCCCTGGACATCCCCCTGCTGCTCAGTGGCAATTTCGGTGAAATCCGCTCCAACCACTTCCACTCGGGATTAGACTTCAAGACGCAAGGCCGCACAGGGCTGAAGATCTATTGCGCCGCCGATGGATACGTGAGCCGCATCCTGGTGTCGCCATGGGGTTTCGGCAGAGCCGTCTACGTCACCCATCCCGAATTGGGCTTGACCACTGTCTACGGCCACTTGGAATCGTTCTCACCCGCCATTGAGAAGGTAGCCCACGAGCGTCAGATGGCCGACGAGAGTTTCCGTATCGACATCAACCTTGAGCCGGGGCAGATTCCCGTCAAGCGAGGCGACGTGATTGCCCGTAGCGGCAACGCAGGTTCGTCGGGAGGCCCGCACCTGCATATGGACGTGCGCGACGCCCACACCGAGGAGGCCCTCGACCCGATGCCCTATTTCGCAAGCCTAATCGCCGACAAGCGTGCCCCTCGCATCTCCTCAATCGCCCTGATCCCAGTGGAAGGCATGGTGGATGGCTCCAACTCCACCATAGCCACCCGCGCCGACGCCACCCTATCCAAGCCGTTCACAGCCTGGGGACGTGTCGCTCCCGGCATACGCGCCGTCGACGTGATGGACGGCACCACCAACACCTACGGCATCAAAAAAGTGACCCTGATGGTCGACGGCGAGCAGGTGTTCCAGCGCTACCTCGACCATTTCTCCTTCGACGACTCCCGGGCTGTCAACACCATCATCCATTTCCCCGCTTTGGCCACCCAGGGCACCCGCGTGATGACCTCGCAAGTGGCTGAGTCCAATCCCCTTGGTTACATCACCAAGGCGGTCGATAATGGCGTGATCACCGTCCACGAGGGCCGCGATTACAAGTGTCAATGGATCCTTGAGGATTCCCACGGCAACGTCGCCAAGCAAGCGTTCACCATCTATGGGCAACGCCAGCCAGTCCCCTCGGTCACCCCCAAAGGACAACTTATCCATTGGGTTAAAGGTGGCTCCATCGAAAAAGATGGCGTAAAGGTGACCATCCCCGAGAAAGCCCTCTACAACGACACCCACATCGACGTAACATCTTCATCGAGCGATAAATACCTCTCCCCTGTGGTAGCTATAGGCTCCAAAACCGTTCCCCTGGCCATCCCCATCGACATCGAAATCCCCATTAACGACACTCACCACTCACCACTCACCACTCACCACTACTGTCTCGTTTACCTCGGCGGCAACACCCCCTCGGCCGTGGGCACCACCTACCGCGACGGCAAGGCTTGCGCCAGTGTCAACCGCCTTGGTCGCTACGCGGTCACCACCGACACTACCGCTCCCACCATCACGCCGCTCAACCAGCAGAAATGGCGCGCTCGGGGACGCATCTCGCTCAAGATCGCCGACAATCTTAGCGGCATCGACACCTATCGTGGCGAAGTGGACGGCCAATGGTTGCTCATGGAGTTGGACGGTAAAACCGGCACGCTCTCGGCCCCTTACCCGTCAACAGGCAAAACCCTCACCGTCACCGTCACCGACGCCTGCTCCAACTCCACCACCCGCACCTACTCCCTCTGAGTAAGTTTTCCCTGGCACGGGAAGCGTCAAGGATGACATCATCGGGCCTGGGGATCGGCTGGGGATCGGATGGTGATGGCCGTCCAAGGCCGGCCCCCCTAGGGCTGCGCATACGCTTGTGATGG
>JAJBVP010000096.1 GCA_020859755.1 Bacteroidales bacterium
GGCCCATTCGTCTATCGGCTAGGACGCAAGATTTTCATTCTTGAAAGAGGGGTTCGATTCCCCTATGGGCTACTAATCGCGCTTTGCGCGATGATCTAAGAATAAAGGGTGAACGCTAAAGGTTAATGGGTTAATCGTTGATGCCTATTTAACGCCCCTCTATTCTTCATCTCCCCCCTTAGATATCAATGAATTATTCTTAATAAATCATGAAAAAACTACTCTCAATCCTCAGCGCCGTCATCGTCGCCGTAACCCTCGCTGGCATCCACACATCCTGCGCCGGCGACAACGCCGAAAAACTCGCCAAAGAATACGTCGAGACGGCTTCCAAGTCGCTACCCCTCAAGCAATCAGGAATCACCGTCGAGAGCTGCAAGCTCCAGGACAAGGTGATCGTCTTCCAGTGCCAAATCGCCAAGGACTTCCCGGTAACCGTCGAGCAACTCTCGGCCAACGTCGACCAAATGCGCGTAGGCGCGCTCATGGGCATCAAAGCCAGCTCCAACCCCACAGAGACCTCACAGCTCATCCAACTTGCCAAGGCCGGCTACTCGGTCAAATACGTCTACGACGACGGCACAACGTCGCTTGAGCTCGTGCTCACCGACCGCGACCTTCTCGACACCCTTGAAGGGACGTCGGCCCCCGGCGCCGTAACCACCGAAGCCCCCGCCGAAGCCCCCGCCGAGGAGCCCGACGCCGAGTAACCCTCCCGTTCCCACCAATCGAAAAGAAAAAACCGCTTTAACCCTTGCGCATATCAAAAATTTGCGCTAACTTCGCGGTGCTTTAGCCCCACCACCCGGGGTTGAGCGACAATGATTGTCTTATGGTGTAATGGTAGCACAACAGGTTTTGGTTCTGTTTGTCCAGGTTCGAATCCTGGTAAGACAACCCTACGGAATCGCAGCTCGCTGGAGGTCAGCGAGCTGCGATTTCTTTTATAAGCCCATGGATCGCGGGGGAGGTAATCACGCGTCGGCACCGCCGTGATGATGGCCGCTGAGGGCACCGCCGTGATGATGGCCGCTGAGGGCAGCGGCCATCATCACGGTGTCCACCCTGAAGCAAGGTGTGCGGGCTGGTGGCGCCGCGGGGATGGGATTAGAATTTGTAGGTGGCGCCGAGGAGGCCGTGGATCCCTTTGGAGGGGATGGCCAGGACGGTGTAGTTCTTGGAGTCGAGGAGGTTTTCGCCGCGCAGGAAGAACGACAGGCGGGCATTGTACCGCCATGTGGCGCCCACGTAGAGGTTGACGCTGCGGCCAATCGACACGCGCTCGATCTCGTAGCCGTTGCCACAGTAAGGGGTCTCGCCGGTTTCAGCGATTTTCACACCGGCAGGCACTACGGGATCCCAGGTTTCGGTAGTGCGAAGCAGGTTGTAGCCGCCCCAACGGCCCTCGAATCCCACGGTGACATCAATCCCCTTATAAACTTCGACATTAGCCTCGGCTGTTACCACGTCGGTAGCGCGGTCGCGGAATCGATAGTAGCCGTGCTGGCCGTCGTTGGGGGCGTGGGTATAGGTGGCGGTGACGTACTTGGAGTCGAGTCGGGCTCCGATACGCCATCCGTAGACGTTCTCGGGGAGCATTCCCACGCCGTAGACGTAGGTGTCGTTCTGCTCGAATGCCGTCGGCACGAGCCAATCCTGGGCCCATGAGTATCCCCCGAAGACGCTCAGGGCGACGCCGCGCCAGGGGCCGGCGGTAAGGGTCAACTCAAGGTCGGCGGGCACGCGGGAGAAGCATGCGGCTTGGTTGGGCATCAGGTAGGGGGTGTAGTCGATGAGCGACGACAGGGGGTTGGTGTCGACGCCGCCGGAGGCCGTGAGGTTGAGGGCGAAGTAGCCCTTGGCGGCTTGCGGTACCCACGACACCCGGGCGTTGGGCGACAGGTTGAGGAATCGGTCCTCGTTGATCACCAGGTCGGCGTTGAGGCCTACAAAGGCGCTAAAATCGCCGCTGAGTTGCATGTCGTGGCGCCAGTGGGGGTTGAAACGCACCACGCCCTTGATGTCGCCCCCGTCGTTGGTATAGCCTTTCTTTTCGAGTGCCAGATAGTGATTGTAGTGGAGGAATGTGGCCTTGAAGTCGAGGCGGATGGGGTCGCCGTTGTCGTCGGAGGAGCCTACTGAGCCTTGAACGCCGAAGTTGAACTGTTTCTGGGCGTCGGCATAGTCGCCGTCGGGATCGGAAACGTTGTCCAATAAGTAATCCTTGGTCCATCCCGCATAGCCGGCGAAAATGCCCACCGAGTAGTCGCAGGAGGCCTGGCCGGCCAGATTGGCCTCGAGCATGATGTTGTGGAAACCGAGCTTTTTGTCCTCCTCTCGCCAGGGATGACGCGTGGCGAGGTTGCTGTAGACGATTGCGGCGTCGACGCGGCGGTTGTGGCTCAATTTTTGGTCAAACGTAAGGCCGAGATCCCAAGCCTGGGTGGCGTAGTGGTAACGGTTGCCCAGGAGGTTGCGACGGGTGTAGTTCTCGCGGTCAAACTGAAACCACGCCTTGAGCAGCGTTCCGTCCTGGTCGACCAGGCGATAGCCAGCCGAGGCGGCCACGTCGCTGTACGGGCCCCAGGCCAGCGCGGCGTATCCACGCCAGGGGATGATCGTGTCGCCACTCTCGGCGGCAACCGGCTCCAGGCGCTCGATCATGTTGGGTATTTTGGTCACCACGGCGCGCTCGCTCATCGCGATCGAGGGGGTGGTGTAATTGGGGGAGATCAGCGAGGCGTTGCCGCGCAGACGTGTGGCGGCGCGCTCCTCGGGCACGATCTCCTTGTCGACGGTGATCTCCTTGGTGAGGTCCTGGGCGGTGGCGGTAACGGCCGTTGCCGCCAATATCATAAGGGGTAATTTCTTCATTATCAATTATATTCAGCTTCCAATTCGCTTGCCAGCAAATAAGCTATTATACTTAATCAATAATCACAAATACTTAATACCTACTTCAGTCGTTGCTCGATAAGGTTGAAGATATCGGGCTCCGAGCCGGGGTAATTCTCCTTCAACGACTTGAGGTACTCGTTGGCCTCGAAGGTGTTGCCCTCCTTGCGGTTGATGTCGCTCATGAGGATGAAGCCGCGAGCCAGCCAATAGTGTTGCGGGGTGTCGCTGTCGATGAGTTTGTCGACTTGTTTCTTGGCCTTTTTGAGGTTGCCCTCGTCATAGTACATCTGCGAGAGATAGTAGGCGCTCTTGGCCCCGATCTCAGTGCGCATATCGCCGGTGAGGCTTTCCCAATCCTTGGCGGCTTGAGCAGTCAGGCCTTGGCGCATGGCGGCATATCCACGGGCGAATGTTGCTTCGTCGCGCTCCGAGGCGGTGATCGTGGAGGAGCCGAGGATTTCGTCGGCCATCTTCACCACCTCCTTGTGGTTGCCCAGGTCGCGGTTGACGCGCAGGATTCCCATGCGGGCCGTGTTGAGGTTGGACGGCGTGGAGGCGCGGTCGAGCAATTGCTTGTAGGTGGAGAGCGCTACCTCGCCTTTGCCTTGTCGGTACTCTACATCGGCCTTGATGGCCAGGGCTGTCTCCATGGCTCGGCTGTCGGGGTAGTCGTTCACCACCTGGGCGGCGTAGACAAGGGCCTGCTTGTCGTTACCCTTAGCGGCGTAAGCCTCAGCGAGATAGCCCAATGCCGTGGACGCGTCGGCACCCTTGGGGTACTGCTGGAGGTACTTCTCCAACCGGGCCGTGGAGCCGTTGGTGGTGTAATCCTTCTCGGCGGCTTGGAAGGTGAGGGTCTCCACCTCGGCCACGTCCATCTGGGGTGCCGAGGGGATGGTGGCGAGATAGCTTTGGAATTGGTCGAGCTGGCCCATGTCGGCGTAGATGCGCTTGAGGTCGTCGACGGCCACCTTGGCCTCCTCGCTCGAGGGGTAACGGCTCAGCACTGTCTTGTAGGACGAGATGGCCTTGTCGCGCTGCCCTTGGTCCATGTAGGTGATAGCCAGCAGGAGGTAGCCCTGGCGTCCCTGGGCCGTGTTGGGGTAGTTCTTGGTCAACTGGTTGTAGGTGTCGATCGCCTTGGCGTTGTCGCCCAGCTCGCTGTAGCTTTCGGCCATCTCGAGCAGGGCCGAGGGGCAGAGCGACGACTTGGGGAACTGCTTCATCATCCCTTGCAGACCCGAGATTTTGCCCTTGTGGTCGCGCTGCAAGCCTTTCATGATGGCTTGCTGATAGAGCGCGTAGTCGCCTGCCGAGGGGGCCAGGTCGTAGGCTTTCTCGTATTGCTTGGCGGCCTGAGCGAACTGGTTTTGATAGTAGTAGCAGTCGCCGATACGGTTGTAGGCGTCGGCCTCCATCTGCTGGGTGGTCGTGCCGGGGGAGTTGACGTAGGATGTGAAGCTTGTGAGCGCCGAGGGGTAATCCTTGTTGGAGAACTGTGCGTACCCGAGGTTGTAGGTGGCCAAGGGGCGGTTTCCGGCGGTAGAGCTCTGGCGGGTCAACGAGTTGAGGTATTTTTGATAGGCCGTGGCGGCTTGCTGGTACTTGCCTTGGGCATACAGGCCGTCGCCAATCCACAACTCGCACTCGTCGCTGACGGTCTTCGATCCCTCCTCGATGGCTTGGGCCTGGCGCAGGCGGTCGAGGCCGCGGGCGATGTTGTTGGACGCGATGTCGCGCGAGCCAAGGGTGTAGAGGATCTGCTGCTTGGCGGCCAGAGTGGCGTCGGAGGGGTTGCTCAGGCGGTCGATGCTCGCGAGAGCGGCCTCGTAGTTGTTGTCGGTAAGGTAACCGGCGATGATATACTCCTCAACCTGAGGGGCGTAACGCGAGCGCGGGTAGCGGCTCAAGAAATCTTCAAATGTAGCCACCGATGATCCGAAAGGCATGCGTCCGCCCTGCATCTTGGCCACGGCGTAGTTGTAGAAAGCCGTCTCGGTGACGTCGGGGTCGTAACCGAGGTTGACCGCCTTGTCAAGGGCGAGGGTGGCCGAGTTGGCGTTGCCGAGCTTGAGGTAGCTCTGGCCGATGAACAGGTAGGCGCTTTGGCCCATGGGGTTGAGTTGGTCGGTGACCGGGGTAAGGGTGGCGATGGCCTCCTCGTAGTCGCCGTCGCGGTATTGACTCATGCCCATGATATAGCGGGCCGATGGCAATCCCTCAGGCTCCAATTCGAAGTATTTTTTCAGCGCGGCCACGGCCTCGCGGTCCTTGCCGAGGTTGTACTGGCTCTCGCCCACGATGCGGTAGGCCTCGGCCACAAACTCAGTGTCGGCGTCCTGCGGGTTGCGTATCAGCTTGTTGGCGGTCGTCAACGCCTGCTGGTACTCGCCATCCTGGAAGTAGATTTGGGCAAGGTAGAAGTCGGCCATGTTGCACGGCGACGAGCTGGTGTCCACGCCTTTCAGCAACTCTTTTGCGCGGCGATAGTCGCCCTTGGCGTAGGCCACGTAACCCTGGTAAAATCGGGCCTCGTTGGCGTGACCTTTGAGTTGGCCCAGGGCAGCGAATTGCTGGTCGGCTAAGTCGTACTCGCCAATTTTCAGGTAGCTGAATCCCAATTTCAGGCGGTACTCAGCCCGCTCGCCCAGGTCGAGCGTCACGGGGTTGACAGCCTCGAGCTGGCGTATGGCGTAGGCGTACTCACCCTGGTCGTAATGTATCGACGCGATGGCCAAGTGGGCCAATCCGCGACGGGGCGACGCCGGGTAGTCGTTGAGGAATTGACGGTAGAGCTCGGCGCCACCTTGTGGGTCGATGGCGGTGGTGGCCTTGGCGGCGAGCCATGCGGCCTGCTCGGCCGACGCCGGGGCCAACCCTTGGCGCACTGCCTGTTGCACCTGGTCGAGGCAACCGTCGAAATTGTTGTCGCGCAGCATCAACTCGGCGCGTGTGAGGAATCCCTCGGATTGATAGCTGTTGACCTGCTGGGCATTTGCCGAAGTCATGGCCAACGCCGCGACCGCTCCTATTATAAATCTTTTAGACATATTTCTATCGTTTATTCGTTCCTTCGAAATGTCGTTCCTTCGAAATTGTCGTGTATTCGTTCACTCGTTCACTCGTTCACTCGAGCTTAAGCCATTATACTTAATCAGTAATCACTAATGCTTAATCACTTGCGCGTCTGGCCGTTACCCGTGATGATATACTTGTAGGTAGTGATCTCGGGCAGGGCCATGGGGCCGCGGGCGTGAAGCTTCTGGGTGGAGATGCCGATCTCGGCGCCGAAGCCGAATTGGCCCCCGTCGGTGAACGCCGTGGAGACGTTGACGTAGACGCAAGCGGCGTCGATGTCGCGGGTGAAGCGCTCGGCCGCACCCTCGTCCTCGGCCACGATGCACTCGCTGTGGCGGGAGCCCTTGGCGGTGATGAATTCGATGGCGTCCTTGAGGGAGTCGACGGTCTTGACCGACATTTTCAGCGACAGCCACTCCCGGCCGAAATCCTCGTCTCCGGCACGCTCGAGGAAGGGATACTTGCCCTCCAATGCGGCGTACGACGGAGCGTCGGCGAAGATCACCACGCCCTTGTCCTTCAGGGGCTCGCAAATGTCGGGAAGATCGGCCAGCCTTACGCGGTCGATCACCAGCGTGTCAAGGGTGTTGCACACGCTGGGGCGACGCGTCTTGGCGTTGAACACCAGGTCGCGGGCTACGTCCTTGAGGCCCGATTGGTGGAGGTAGGTGTGGCACACTCCAGCGCCAGTCTCGATCACCGGCACCAGCGAATTTTTCCTCACGAAGTCGATCAGCCCCTTGCTTCCGCGGGGGATGATGAGGTCGACGTCGTCCACTGCCTCAAGCATAGCCTGGGTGGATTCGTGCTCCACGGGTAGAAGTTGCACGGCGTCGGGGTTGACCCCCAACTTTTTCATGCACGAGCGCAGGAGCGCGGCGGCGCAAGCGTTGGTGTCGCGAGCGTCGGTACCGCCCTTTAGCAGCACGGCGCTACCGGCCTTGAAGCAGAGGGAGAAAACGTCGAAAGTGACGTTGGGGCGCGCCTCGTAGATCACGCCGATCACGCCGAATGGCACTGTCACCTTGCGGATTTTCATGCCGTTGGGGCGCTTGATCTCGCGCAGGGTTTGGCCCAGGGGCGACGGCAGCGATGCCACCGAGCGCATGTCGGCGGCGATGTCGCGCAGCCGTTGCTCGGTCAACTGTAGGCGGTCGTATTTGGAATCGGTGGGGTCCATTCGCTGCAGGTCGAGCTCATTGGCTTTCAACAGCGAGGGTATGTTCTCCTCGATAGAGTCGGCAACAAACATTAAAGCTTTGTCGACTTGCTCGTTAGTAAGCGCAGGCAACTCGCGTGAAGCTGCGCGGGCGCGGTCGAATATAGGTTTATAGTCGTTCATAATTAGCCACAAAAGTAACACTTTTTCCGCTATCAGCAAAAAAGCCACCGAGGTGTCGATGGCTTTTTGTTAATTTTAGGAGCGTAAGGGATTACTCGGAGGCAAGGGGCGAGGGGGCCGTGTAGGTGCGCGAGCCCAGCTCCTGGTCGAGCATGTAGATGCCCATGCCGTCGTTGCCGATGAGTTTGAACTTGTCGATGTAGCCTTGGGCGGTCTCCTCCTCCTCGATCTGCTCGTCGACGAACCACGTCAACATCGAGCGCGTGGCGTAGTCCTTGTCGGCCTCAGCCAATGCGTAGAGGTTGTTGATCATAGCCGTCACCTTCTTCTCGTGGGCCAGCGTAGCCTCGAATGCGGCCAGGATCGTGGGCCACTCGGTGTCGACTGCGGCGATCGGGGCAAGCAGCACGCGGCCTCCGCGCTGGTTGATGTAGTTCATGAAGATCTCGGCGTGGGCCTGCTCCTCCTTGAATTGCACCTTGAACCAGTTGGCGATGCCACCCAGGCCCTGCGCCTCGAAGTTCATTCCCATCGAAAGGTAAAGGTAAGCCGACCACAACTCGGCGTTGATCTGCTCGTTAAGAGCCTTTTCCAATTCTTTGCTAAGCATATTTGTTACAAGTTTTAGCGGTGATACAATAGTTGAAATTGGACAGTCAATCCCCAGGGATGACCGGGGACATAACTGAGCGCAAACTTACCACTTTTTTTCGACAAAACCATCGTTTCGCGCTGGTTTTTAAAAATATTTATTGTGGTTTGGAAAAAACTTCCTACCTTTACACTTTGAAACGCCACTTGCCATGGAAACAATCGATAGTTACATAGCAATATCCAAGGAGGAGCTCGCTCCCCTGCCCATTGTGGCCTACCCCGGACGCATCACCGTCGTTGACAATCCGAGGGAGGCCCGCAAGGCTTTGGCGTTTCTCAGGGACGCCCGTCGAGTGGGGTTCGACACCGAGACGCGCCCCTCGTTCCGAAAGGGCCACGTCAACACCGTCGCCCTGATCCAGATCTCCACGGCCGACCACTGTTTCCTCTTCCGATTGAAGAAGCTGGGATTCCACGAGGAGCTGCGGGATTTCCTGGAGGACGAAACGGTGGAAAAGATCGGATTGTCGCTGCGCGACGATTTCCTGGTGCTCCACAAGATCAGCCAATTCGAGCCGCGTGGATTTGTCGACCTGCAGGACTTCGTCAAGAAATTCTCGATCCACGACGCGTCGCTTCAGAAAATCTACGCCATCCTCTTCGGGGCGCGCATCTCCAAAAGCCAGCGCCTGAGCAACTGGGAGGCCGACACCCTTACCGAGTCGCAGCAACGCTACGCGTCGATCGACGCTTGGGCCTGCCTGCGTATTTACAACCACTTGACGAGCGGCAACTTCGACCCCCGTCAATCACCATATTGGAAAACCGTGGAGCGGCAGGGCGCCTGACCCCCACCCCACCCTTCAACCTTAACCCTGAATGACCAACAAAGACACATGAAACGATCAACCCTAATCCCATCGCTGCTCGTCCTCTACCTTGGAGTGATGAGCTACATCGGCTATCCCGCCTACGCCTCGGGAGAATACTCGGCGCTCTACTATTTCGGAATCATCGGCGCCACCCTCGTAGTGATCGCCCTGCTGGCCTACCACCTGCGACGCCGCGAGCGAGAGCGCCCCAAGCGCTAACCCCCAGCTAAGCCTTTCCCCTCGCGGCGTTAAAGCGTTAAAGCGCTACAGCGATCGATACCCCCCTCGCGGCGTTAAAGCGTTAAAGCGTTACAGCGAAATAAAAATATATAACCCATAAAATGCATAAATAATGAGACTGATCATTCAACCCGATTACGAGCGCCTCTCGCGCTGGGCAGCCCGATACGTTGCCGACCGAATCAACGAAGCCAAACCCACCGCCGAACACCCGTTCGTTCTGGGCCTCCCCACTGGCGGCTCCCCGCTGGGAATGTACCGCGAGCTAATCCTCCTGCACAAAAACGGCGAGCTCTCGTTCAAGAACGTCGTGACCTTCAACATGGATGAATACCGAGGCATCCCCCAGGGCCACCCTCAGAGCTACCACTCGTTCATGTGGACCAACTTCTTCAACCAGATCGACATACCCGTCGAGAACGTCAACATCCTCGACGGAAACGCCCCGGTTCCCGAGGACGAGTGCGCCCGCTTCGAGGCCAAGATCGCCGCTCTGGGTGGCATCGACCTCTTCATCGGCGGCGTGGGCCCCGACGGCCATATCGCATTCAACGAGCCGGGTTCGTCGCTCACCTCCCGCACCCGCATGATGCGCCTCACCACCGACACCATCCTTGCCAACTCCCGATTCTTTGAGGGCGACAAGGACAAAGTGCCCACCACGGCGCTCACCGTGGGCGTAGGCACGATCATGGATGCCCGCAACGTGATGCTCCTGGTCAACGGCCAGCACAAGGCTCGCGCCCTGAAGCACGGCGTAGAGCTTGGCGTAAGCCAGATGTGGACCATCTCCGCCCTGCAGCTCCACCCCAACGCTCTGATCGTGTGCGACGACGACGCTTGCTCAGAGCTCATGCTCGGCACCTACCGCTACTTCAAGGACGTTGAGCGCGACAACCTGTAACTATTCAGCGAAACCCCCACCGATTGCATCCCCTAAGCCGAGACATTGC
>JAJBVP010000245.1 GCA_020859755.1 Bacteroidales bacterium
AGCGTTCTTTTTTTATGCCCTAAATGTTATGGTGTGAATAATATAGGTTAGAAGATTACGCTACTTTGCCCTCGACAGTTCTTATGTCAAAGCTAGCCCAAGAATTACATAACGAAGTCTACGGCATAGACACCAATCGAATATTAGCCAATCCTGACAAAATCATTGAGGGCTGGAGAGAAACCGAGTATAAGCTCTTCCAATCCTTTGAAGATAAAGAATTTACAGAGCATGGGCAATTGCTAATAAACAATGTGCAGACCCTGATAGATTATGGTAATTCTCTGACTAACAGGCGTAAAGCTCGTGCAGGCAAATCATTGGAGCATCATCTGGCAGCAATGTTCACCCTTCATAAACTGGTGTTTGAAGAGCAAGTGCGTACGGAGGGCAACAAAAGGCCCGATTTCATTTTCCCAAATGGAGAATCCTATCACAATCTGCTTTTCCCGGGAGAAGCTCTTACATTCCTAGGAGCAAAGACTACTTGTAAGGACCGTTGGCGTCAAGTTCTAAACGAGGCTGATCGCATCCCGAATAAATACCTATATACTATTCAGGAGGGCGTTTCAGTCAACCAACTCAAGGAGATGAAAGCTGAGCGGTTAACCTTAGTTGTCCCTGCGGGAATCCATAATAAATTCAATCCAGCCTATCGGAAAGACATCCTAACCCTCCAACAGTTTATTTGCCAAGTGAAAGCCAAGCAAGACAAGTATTATCCCATTGCACTATAATGGGGAGTCGTGGGGGGTCATAGATATTTGCCGTCTTTGATGATGTTGAGGAAGAATGAGGGGGAGAAATGACGGTTGGCCCAGTCGTCTTGGGTGCGTATCATCGCACTCACCTCTATATTATCGTCCCAATATAGGTCGTAGAGGGGATCGGTGATTTTCTTGCGTTGAGCGAAAGTGATATTGGATTGGGGCAGGAGGATCAAAAGGTCAAAGTCGGAATCCTTGCGAGCCTCTCCTCGAGCTTCTGAGCCATACAAGATCACTTTGGCTTCAGGGGCAACCTGATCCAAAACTGTCTTGATTTTCTGTATGGCTTTCGTTCGGTGCATATTATTATCGATTGCAAACGCGAAAATAATGTTTTTAATTGACAAATACAATTATTGGAGGAGGGGGAGGGCGCGGTGGAGGGCGGTGAGGAAGCGGTCGGCTTCGTCGCGGGTGTTGTAGACGGCGAATGAGGCGCGCACGCAGCCCTCGATGCCCAGGGCGTGCATAAGGGGCTGGGCGCAGTGGTGGCCGGTGCGCACGGCGATGCCCTGCTTGTCGAGCAGCATTCCCAGGTCGTAGTGGTGGACACCCTCGACGTTGAACGAGATGATGGCGGCCTTGTCGGGGGCTGTGCCGTAGATGCGCAGGCCGGGAATCTCGAGCATCTTGGCGGTGGTGTACTCCAGCAACTCGTGCTCAACGGCGGCGATGCGGTCGATGGTGGTTTCCTCGACGAAGTCGATGCCCTTTTGGTAGGCGGCGATGCCCACGAAGTCGGGGGTGCCGGCCTCGAATTTGAAGGGCAGTTCGGCCCAGGTGGTGCGCTCAAATGTCACGTGGTCGATCATCTCGCCGCCGCCTTGGTAGGGGGGCATGATGTTGAGCAGCCGCTCGCGTCCGTAAAGGACGCCCACGCCCGTGGGGCCGTACATCTTGTGGGAGGAGAAGGCGTAGAAGTCGGCGTCGAGGTCCTGCACGTCGACCTTGAGGTGGCTCACGGCTTGAGCGCCGTCGATCATGACGGGGACGCCTCGGGCGTGTGCCTCGGCGATGATGTCCTTGACGGGGTTGACGGTGCCAAGGACGTTGCTCACGTGGCACACCGAGACCAGTCGCGTGCGCTC
Organism: Bacteroidales bacterium; assembly: GCA_020859755.1. Classification (GTDB taxonomy): domain Bacteria; phylum Bacteroidota; class Bacteroidia; order Bacteroidales; family Muribaculaceae; genus JAJPXC01. The sequence goes on from JAJBVP010000245.1 coordinate 1,856, forward strand.
GTTCAACAGCGAGCGGAAGGCCTCCATGTCCAAGGAGCCGTCGGGGCGTATGGGCACGACGCGCAGGATGATGCGCTTGCGGCGACCCAGGAGCTGCCAGGGCACGATGTTGGCGTGGTGCTCCATGACGGTGAGGATTATTTCGTCGCCGTTTTCCAAGAGGTCGCCGTAGGAGGCGGCCACAAGGTTGATGGCCTCGGTGGTGCCTCGGGTGAAGATAATCTCCTTGGTGGATCGGGCGTTGATGAAGCGGCGCACGCGCTCGCGGGCCTGCTCCTGGAGGTCGGTGGCCTCCTGGGAGATGGAGAACACGCCGCGGTGGACGTTGGCCTTGGTGGTGAAGTACATGCGCTCGATCTCGTCGACCACGCGGCAGGGCGTCTGCGACGTGGCGGTGTTGTCGAGGTACACCAGCGGCTTGCCGTACACCTCGCGCTTCAATATCGGGAATTGGGATCGGATATCCATTGGTTGGTAATGTTTTTGGTTTGTAGTAGTTAGTAGTTTTTAGTAATTAGTAGTTTTGATAGGAAATCGGCTTGCGGAATCAGGCGAGGAGAAAACTTCTTGTAACTACTAAAAACTTCTATCCACTCCAAACTTATAAGGGACAATCGGCGCACATTGCTTTTTGGCCTGCGAAACGGGCGTCGACCAGGTGACGCAGGCGGTCGCGTAGACTATCGAGGCGCACGGTGTCGATGACGTCGACCATAAAGGCCTGCATCAGCATCGTGCGGGCCTCCTGGAGGGGTATGCCGCGAGTGCGCATATAGAACAGGGCTTGCTGGTCCAGCTGGCCCGTGGTGGCCCCGTGGGAGCATTTCACGTCGTCGTTGAAGATGAGCAGCTGGGGCTTGGTGTGCATGCGGGCATCGGGGGAGGCCAGGATGTTGCGGTTGCTCTGGTAGGCCTCGGTGAAAGCCCCGTTGGGGGTTACGGTGATCGAGCCTTCAAAAGCTCCTGTGGCCTCGTCGCTGAGGGCGTACTTGAACAGCTGGTCGCTCTTGCAGCGCTGGGCGGCGTGGGTAACTTGCGACGAGTTGTCGACGTGCATCTTGCCCGTACCGATCACCATGCCGGCCAGGCGGCAGTCGCAGCCCGGGCCGTCGATCGATATGTTGTACTCGTTGCGGGTGCAGCCGGCGGTAAGGGTAGAGCCGTTCACCAGCAGGCGCGAGCCCTCGGCCTGGGCGGCGTAGAGCTGGGAGTAGCGCGACGTAAGGGACGACGACTCCTCCAGATCGTAGAGATCCAGCTCGGCGCGGGTGTCGCAGTACACCTCGACGACTTGCGAGGCGAGGTAGGCTCGCTCGGGGTCGGCCGTGTGGTCGCAAAACAGCACCTGAGCCTTCGCGCCCTCCTCCATGACGATCAAAACGCGGCGGAACGCGGCCAGGGGTAGGGGAGCCGAGAATATGTTCACCACCTGCAGCGGGCGGTCGAGCTCCACGCTGCGAGCCACGTGGATGAGCACGCCATCCTGGGCCAGCAGAGTGTTGAGGGCCGTGCCGGGGTCGTTGAGCGGGGCGATTTTGCCGTAATGCTTTTCGACGACTTGGGGCATCTCCTCGCAAGCCTTGGCCAGCGACATCAGGGTGACGCCCTGGGGGAGGTTGGCGGCGAGCGTGTCGGTGGGGACGAACATGTCGTTGACCACCAGCGCCAGGCGTGTGCTGATGTTAGGCACGCCGCATTTAAAAGTGGAGCGCAGGTCGGCCTCGATGGGGGTGCGCAGGAAGTTGATGCCGAAGTCGGGGGTCATCATCGCGTCGATGGATGTCTTTTCGAAGCCCTCGTCGCCCCGGGAGGGCAAGTGCTTGTCGCTCAGGGCCTCACGGGCGGCTGGTCGCAGGGAGTTGAGCGTCGAGCCTGAGCCGGCGTCGATCTCCTTGCGATGGGCGTCGTAGAGGTCGAGATATTGTTGCAGGGCGCTCATCGGTTGTCCTCCTCGGCTTTAATCCAGTCGTAGCCTTTTTCTTCGAGTTCAAGCGCCAGGTCGGGGCCACCGGTTTTGACGATGCGGCCCTTGTAGAGCACGTGCACGAAATCGGGGCGGATGTAATCGAGCAGGCGCTGGTAGTGGGTGATGACGATGGTAGCGTTCTCGGTGGTTTTCAGCTTGTTGACGCCCGAGGCAACGATGCGCAGGGCGTCGATGTCGAGGCCCGAGTCGGTTTCGTCGAGGATTGCCAAGCGAGGCTCGAGGACGGCCATTTGGAAGATCTCGTTGCGCTTTTTCTCGCCACCCGAGAAGCCCTCGTTGACCGAGCGCGAGGCCAGCTTGTTGTCCAGCTCGACGATGGCGCGTTTTTGGCGCATGAGCTTGAGGAAGTCGCTGGCGCTCAGCGGCTCCTCGTGGAGGTATTTGCGCTTGGCGTTGACGGCGGCGCGCATAAAGTTGACCATCGACACCCCGGGAATCTCCACCGGGTACTGGAACGACAGGAACAACCCCTCGTGGCTGCGGTCCTCGGGGGAGAGGTCAAGAAGGGGTTTGCCCACGAATTCGGCTGTTCCGCCAGTGACGGTGAATCGGGGGTCGCCGGCCAGCACGCCCGAGAGGGTTGACTTGCCCGAGCCGTTGGGGCCCATGATGGCGTGCACCTCGCCGGGGCGTACCTCGAGGTTGATGCCTTTCAGTATCTCCTTGCCTTCGATGCCGGCGTGGAGGTCGTTGACTTTCAGAAGAATATCCATTATAGTGATTTTCGATTTTTCTATTTTAAATCTTTAAAGGAGGAAAGGAGGAAAGGAGGAAAGGAGGGCGCGGGCTCGGGGCTAACCGACGGAGCCTTCCAGGGAGAGGGAGAGGATCTTTTGGGCCTCGACGGCGAATTCCATAGGCAGCTTGTTCATCACCTCCTTGGCGTAGCCATTGACAATCAAGCCAATAGCCTCCTCGGTGGGGATGCCGCGCTGGTTGCAGTAGAATATCTGATCCTCCGAGATCTTGGAGGTGGTAGCTTCGTGCTCGACGATCGCGGTGTCGTTGAGGACGTCGATGTAGGGGAATGTGTGGGCGCCGCAGTGGGAGCTTAGCAGCAGCGAGTCACACTGCGTGTAGTTGCGGCATCCGTCGGCGTTGGGGGCCACTTTTACCAGTCCGCGGTAGGAATTCTGGGAGTAGCCAGCCGAGATTCCCTTGCTCACGATTGTGGAGCGGGTGTTGCGCCCCAGGTGGATCATCTTGGTGCCGGTGTCGGCTTGCTGGTGGTTGCGCGTGACGGCCACCGAGTAGAATTCGCCCACCGAGCCTTCGCCCTGGAGCACGCAGGAGGGGTACTTCCAGGTGATGGCCGAGCCGGTCTCAACCTGCGTCCACGAGATCTTGGAATAGTCGCCCCGGCAGAGCCCTCGCTTGGTGACGAAGTTGTACACGCCGCCACGGCCCTCGGCGTCGCCGGAGTACCAGTTTTGGACCGTCGAATACTTCACCTCGGCGCGGTCCTCGGCGATAATCTCCACGATTGCGGCGTGGAGCTGGTTCTCGTCGCGCATGGGAGCGGTGCAGCCCTCGAGATACGACACGTAGGAGTCGTCGTCGGCCACAATCAGCGTGCGCTCAAATTGCCCCGTGCCGGCCGCGTTGATGCGGAAGTAGGTCGACAGCTCCATCGGGCAGCGCACGCCCTTGGGGATGTAGACGAACGACCCGTCGGAGAACACGGCCGAATTGAGCGCCGCGAAGAAGTTGTCGCGGTAGCTCACCACCTTGCCCAGGTAGCGCCTTACCAAGTCGGGGTAATTCTTCACCGCCTCCGAGAATGAGCAGAAGATAATGCCACGCTCGGCCAGCAGCTCCTTGTGGGTGGTCTTGACCGACACCGAGTCCATCACGGCATCGACGGCCATGCCGCTCAGCTGGGCGCGCTCGTGAAGGGGTATGCCCAGCTTGTCGAACGTTTTGATCAACTCGGGGTCGACCTCGTCCATGCTTTTCGGTCCCTCGGCTTTCTTGGGCGCCGCGTAGTAGCTGATGGCCTGGTAGTCGATGGGGGGAATCTTGAGGAACGGCCACGTGGGCATCTTCAGCGTCAGCCAGTGGCGATAGGCCTTGAGGCGGAACTCCAGAAGCCACTCCGGCTCCCCTTTTTTCTGTGAGATCAGCCGCACGACATCCTCGTTGATGCCGCGGGGGATAATGTCGGTGTCGATATCCGACACGAAACCGTATTTGTAATCGCCCTTGGTGACGTCCTCGATCAGCTGGGCGTCTTCGTCCTTCTTGTCAGAGGGCTTACCTTTCTTCTTGGGATCCTCCTGGGGATCTTCGTCCAAGGGGCATGTTATTATATCGCTCATAATTACCTAACAATCTTCTTTCGTAGAGGGTTTTTCGCCACCGATCACGGCCGGTCCGTAGTCCATGATGAACTGCGCCACTTGCCCCTCCATCAGGTGGGAATCGTCGACAAGGGGACGGTCGGGACGGAACGCTTGCCACACGTTCAGGGCCAGGCTCAACCCCAGCAACCACGTCACCAGGCAGAACAGGGCGCCAGCCAATCGGTCCAACGGTCCCAACATCAACGCGTGGCTCACCTTGCGCACTGCCCTGGCAATCAGCCTCGTGCCGATATATCCCACGAGGAACACCACGATATGGGCCACCACCGATGCGACGTAATCGGCCCCAGCCGTGTCGCCCGTGGAGAACGCGCCCACCAGCATCGGGCCAAAAGCCCGGGCCAGCGCCACGCCCACAACGACGGCCGCCACGGAGCCGATCTGGCGTATGATTCCGCGCTTCATCCCCCATAGGATTGCCGCAATGGCCACGACCAATATCACAATGTCGATTCCACTCATTGTCTATCTTTAACTGTTTCAACCCGCAAAATTAACAATTTTCACTTAATCCCGCAACTATCCATTACCGCTCGCAATTTAAAGATTTTTTACTACCTTCGCGCTTATGATTGTACAAGAGACTATGCGCTCGATCCTCCAAGCCGAGGCTCAAGCGATACAGGATATCCCCGTGAGCGAGGCCTACGACAAGGCCGTGGACCTTATAATCGACCATGTCCACCACCGTGGTGGAAAGCTCGTCACCTCAGGAATGGGTAAGGCTGGACAGATCGCGATGAACATCGCCACGACGTTCAGCTCCACCGGCACCCCGGCCGTCAACCTCCACCCCTCAGAGGCGCAGCACGGCGACCTGGGCGTGATCCAGCCCAACGACCTGCTGCTGTTGATTTCCAATTCCGGCAAGACCCGCGAGATCGTCGACCTCGTCGCCCTGGCCCGCAACTTGTACCCCCAGCTCCCCATCATCGTCATCACCGGCAACCCGGAGTCGCCGCTGGCCGACTGCGCCGACGTGACGCTCGCAACGGGGGGTAGCCCCGAGGTGTGCCCGCTGGGATTGACCCCTACTACATCCACCACCGTGATGACCGTCATCGGTGATGTCCTCGTGGTAAACGTAATGAAATTAACCGGCTTCACGGCCGCCGACTACGCCAAGCGTCACCACGGCGGCTACCTGGGCCACAAATCGCGCCAACAACAATGAGCCGATTGATAGTAATAGGGGAGGGAGCCCTGGAAATCTCCTTCGACGCCCAAGGGCAGCCCGCAGCCGCCGTTCCCGGTGGCCGCATGGTCAACGTGGCCGCCCGCTGCGCCCGCGAGGGGGTGGACACCATCTTCGCCGGCGACGTCTCCACCGGTCCCGTCGGTGACTTGATTGTCAATTTCCTCGACCAGGCCGGCGTCAACACAGCCTCCATCGACCGTTACACCGAAGGTCAGACGCCATTGACACTGCGTTTCCCCGCCGCGGCCCCCGTGATATACAACGACCCTCAGGCCGAGGGTTTCGATATCGTGTGGCCAAGGATTGAGCGCGGCGACACCGTGTTCTTCGGCGGCTTCTACGCCGTCAATCCCGCTGTAAGGCAGCGACTTGTGTCGTTCATCGACTACTGCTCCGAGCGCGACTGCTACCTGGTGTACCTGCCGGGATTCATGCCGCAAGTGTGCCCGCGATTGACCAAGGTGATGCCGGCCATCCTCGAGAACATGGAGCGCGCCCGCGAAATCATCGCCTCGCCCGACGACCTCCAGATGCTCTATCAATCCTCCGACGGCGAACGTTGCTACCGCGACCATGTGCAATATTATTCGCCGCGCCTGACGGTGGTCGCCCCGGGCCAACAGCCAGTCACTTACGGCCAACGCGCCGAAGGCCTCTCCCCCCAGATCGCCGCCGCCCTGGAAAAGCATTTAGCATTTAGCATTTAGCATTTAGCATTTAGCATTTAGCATTTAGCCAAATAGCCCCCATTAACCACTAACCATTAACCATTAACCACTAACCACTAGTGTCCACCTCAGCCCCCACCGTAACCGCGCCCAACGCGCCCAATGCCCGCATAGCCATCATCGACACCCTCTGGAACCGCGAGATCGTCGCCGCCCTCACCCAAGGCGCCGTTGACACCCTTCTGGCCCATGAGGTGAAGCAGGAAAACATCCACATAGTCAGCGTCCCCGGCGCCGTGGAATTGACCTATGCGGCCGCACGGCTGATGGCCACGGGGAAATACGACGCCATCATCCTCAACGGCTGCGTCGTGCGCGGTGGCACCCCCCACTTCGATTACGTCTGCCAAAGCGTCACCCAAGGCATGACCCAGCTCAACCTGCTGGGCGAGATCCCCGTGATCTTTGGCGTGCTCACCGTCGACAACGAGCAGCAGGCGCTCGACCGCGCCGGTGGCTGCTTGGGCAACAAGGGCTCGGAATGCGCCGAAGCCGCCCTCCACATGCTGGCTTTATAGGGATTTTTGTTAAAAATGGCCTAAAAAGCTATTTTTATCTAAAAAAAACACTATATTTGCCCTCTATAAACTTCTACCTTAGCCATGAATATTGTGTGCATTAACTCGCGCGACGAGCTAAACCTTATCGACTTGTCCCAATTGGCTTGCGTGCAGGCCAACGGTAATTACACGCAGTTGCTTTATATTGAGGGCCTTAAATTGATGGTCAACGTCACGATGGTGCAATGGGAATCAATTATCGCCCGTAACGCCGCCGCCAAGGCCATCCCCAACACATTCGTGCGATTGGGCCGTAGCGTGATTGTCAACACCCGCTTCCTGACGCAAATCAACCTCATCAAGCAACGCATCACCCTGAGCGACCGCATCTCCCATACGATCACCCTCCAGGTACCCAAGCAGTTGCTCAAAAACTTCCGCGAGCTAATCCTCTCCCAATACTCAAAATCCTAACTACTGAACACTGAACACTATACCCATGACCGAATACCGCATAGGCACCGATTACGAAGGTCCCGTCAAAATCCCATCGACATCCACCTCGGTTTCCCACGACCACGCTATCATCCAAGTCGACGGTGACGATTGGACACTGATCGACAACGACTCCACCAACGGCACATTCGTTGAGGCTGGAGGAGAGTTCCACCGCTGCGCCCGCATCCGCATCACCCCCGACACGTGGATCCGCCTGGGTCCGCCCACGCTCGAGGGCCACTTCTTCAAGGCCCGCCGCGTGTTGAAGCCCAACCTTTTCAACGACGATTTCCAGTACTTGCGCGAGTGCCTGGAGCGTTACCAGCGTGTCAGCAAGCGATTGACATCCAAGATGAAATGGACCAAGACTTTCCTGGCGCCCATTATCTCCTTGGTAGTGTTCGTGGGCTCATTCCTGGTGATCCCGCAGAAGTCGGACGGTGCCTCCAACAACTCGATGATGCTCCTGCGCGTGATGATGATCCTCCCCGGTATCCTCACGCCCATGATCCATAATATCTTGCTCAACCGCGACCAAGCGCTGCTCAAGGAATATGAGCAGGACCTCATCTGCCCGCGCTGCCGCAAGCGCCTGCGCGAGGAGGACATCACCCTCGGCATCTGCCCGCATTGCAAAGCCCATTAAGTAGTTTAAAGTTTAAAGTTTAAGGTTTAAAGTTTAAAGTTTAAGGTTTAAAGTTAATACTTTAAAGATTTAAAGGGTTAAAGGAGGAAAGGATTAAAGGAGGAAAGGATTGAAGGAGGAAAGGATTGAAGGAGGAAAGGATTGAAGGAGG